>JBBSUK010000127.1:0-10190 GCA_038234975.1 Burkholderiales bacterium | reverse complement strand
TCGGCATCGAGGCCATGAGCGAGACGCTGTTCGGCAAGCACGCGAGCGGGCTCGACGAGGCCGAGGCCGCCGTGGCCGCGGCGCTGGTGCGCTCGCCCAACGCGAAGCCGGCGGCGGTCGGCGCTCGCGCCTGCGGCATCCTGCAGACGCAGGGGCGCGACTGCGCAGGCGTCGTTGCGCTCGCCGAGACGGCGCTGGTGCGCCGCGGCGGCCCGGTGCGCGGCGAGCAGCTCGCACCGCACCTCGCCCGCCGCGTCGTCGCTGCCGACGGCGCGACGGTGCAGGCGACGACGCTCGATGCGCGCGTGCAGCGCTTCGCCGTGCAGACGCTGCGCCGCCAGCTTGCCGAGCTGTCGGGCCGCAACGTCGAGGACGGCGCCGTCGTCGTCCTCGACAACCGATCCGGCGAGGTGCTCGCGTGGGTCGGCTCGAGCGGCGACCTGTCGGGGGCGGCGTCGGTCGACGGCGTCGTCGCGCGGCGCCAGCCGGGGTCCACGCTCAAGCCCTTCGTCTACGGGCTCGCCTTCGAGAAGCGCCTGCTCACGCCGGCGACGCTGATCGACGACTCGCCGGCCGAGATCGCCACCGGCAACGGCCTGTACCTGCCGCAGAACTACGACCACGCGTGGAAGGGCTTCGTCAGCGCCCGCACCGCGCTCGGCGCGAGCCTCAACGTGCCGGCGGTTCGCGTCGGTGCGATGCTCGGGACCGATGCGGTCTACGAGCGGCTGCAGCGCCTGGGCTTCGCGCTGCCGAGGACCGCCGGCTGGTACGGCGCCTCGATCGCGCTCGGCAGCGCCGACGTGACGCTGCTGGCGCTGACCAACGCCTACCGCACGCTCGCCAACGGCGGAATGCTGTCGCCGGTGCTGGTGGCGGGCGCCGCGGGCTCGGCCGCAGTGTCGGCTCCATCGGCGCCCGTGCGCGTCGCCGATGCCGGGGCGACGTACCTCGTCACCGACATCCTCGCCGACAACAACGCGCGCATCCGCACCTTCGGACCGGCGAGCCTGCTCGCCACGCGCGGCTTCGCGGCCGTCAAGACCGGCACCAGCAAGGACATGCGCGACAACTGGTGCGTCGGCTACACCGACCGCTACACCGTCGGCGTGTGGGTCGGCAACGCGAGCGGCCAGCCGATGCACGACGTGAGCGGCATCAGCGGCGCGGCGCCGGTGTGGCACGCGGTCGTGGCGATGCTGCACGAGGGTGCGCCGTCGAAGGCGCCGCGGGTGCCCGCGGGCGTCGTCGCGCAGGCCGTGTCGTTCGACACCGGGCGCGAGCCCGATCGGCCGGAGTTCTTCCTCGCCGGCACCGAACGTGCGGTGCAGATGGCCACCGACGACGTCGGCGGTCGTCAGCGTCTGGGCATCACCAGCCCGCGCGACGGCAGCGTCTTCGCCATCGACCCCGACATCCCGCCGCACGCGCAGCGCATCACCTTCGAGGGCGAACGCGGCCGCTGGCTGCTCGACGGCAAGCCGGTCGGTCACGGCGAACGCGTTCGCTGGGCGCCGTGGCCGGGGCGGCATCGGCTCGCACTCGTCTCGCCGGGTGGCGAGACGCTGCAGTCGGTGGCGTTCGAGGTGCGCGGGGCCGGCGTCAAGGCCGGGGCGAAGCCGCCGCGCTGATGCGCCGCGGGCGCTTCAGCCCTTTTTCCGGAACAGCGCCTCGAGCGCGATGTCGATGACGATGCCGCACACGCTGTAGAGCAGCGAGCCGAGCAGCGCCGCACCGAAGCCGGCGACGGCGAAGCCGCCGAGGACCTGCGCCGCGAACCAGAACATCAGTGCGTTGATGATGAACAGGAACAGGCCGAGCGTGAGGATCGTCACCGGCAGCGTCAGCAGCACGAGCAGCGGCCGCAGCAGCGCGTTGAACAGGCCGATGACGAAGGCGGCGATGAGCGCCGACGTGAAGCTCGCCACCTGCACTCCCGAGTAGAGGTTGGCGACGAGCAGCAGGGCGGCGGCGAGCAGCAGCCAGCGGACGAGCATCTTCATGGGCCGGCAGGATAGCCCGACCCGCCGCTCGCTTCCGGCAACGAACAGGAATGATTCTCATTTAACGATATAGTCCCTGGCATGGAACCCGATCGTGCCGCCGACAGTCGCTCGGCAAGCTGAAGGACACGCACGTGCGACACGGCTCTTCCCTCCGCAGACCCACCCTGTTGCCGCTCGGCGCACTGGCGGCGGGCTTCGGGCTCGTCGCGCTCGACGCCGGCGCGCAACCGGCAGGCGCCGCTCCGTCTCCGGCGGCATCCGCAGCGTCGTCGGCGAACGGCGAGCGCGACCGTCCGGGGCTGCTCACGCCGGTGACCGTCATCGGCCAGAACGAGACCGACAGGAATTCGGTCCGCGCGACGACGACGACCGTCGGCCGCGGCCATCAGGACCTGCGCGACGTGCCGCAGTCGACGACCATCCTCACCGAGAAGCTGCTCGACGACCGCAAGACCGACACCGTCAAGGAAGCGCTGCACTACACCGCCGGCATCAGCTTCCTCGCCGCCGAGGGCGGCGAGGAGGACATCCGGCTGCGCGGCTTCTCGCTCACCTCGAGCGGCGACATCTACGCCGACAACACCCGCGACCCGGCCTTCTACGACCGCGACGTGTTCGCCTTCGACCGCATCGAGGTGCTGCGCGGTTCGGCATCGATGCTGTTCGGGCGCGGCTCGAGCGGCGGCGTCGTCAACCAGGTGAGCAAGGTTCCCCTGCTCACGAACGTGAACGAGCTCTCGACGACGTTCGGCAGCGGCCGCTACCTGCGAGCCACCGGCGACTTCAACCTGAAGACGTCCGATACCTCGGCGTTGCGCATCAGCGCGATGACCACCAACGCCGACAACTGGGGCAACGCGATCGACAAGTACGGCATCGCGCCGGCGTTTCGCTGGGGCATCGGCACGAACGACGAGTTCATGCTGGGCTACTACTACCTCGAGAACCGCAACGGCATCAACTACGGCATGCCGTGGCTGCGCCGCGACGCGTCGGGCGGCATCTCGGCGGCCAACCCGGGCGGCCTGATCCCGATCGACCCGAAGCGCTACTACGGTGCCACCAGCGACTACAGCAACGGCTATGCCTCGCACGGCACCTTCCAGCACACGCACCGCTTCGCCGACGGCGGGCAGCTGCACACCATCCTGCGCCACGGCGGCTACGACCGCGACCAGCGCGCGTCGACGATCCGCTTCTGCACGCGCGGCGCCACCACCAACCTCGACTGCCCGGCGGTCGCGCCGACCCAATCGACCATCGACGGCTCGACCGTCCTGACCCGGGGCGGCGCCAACGGCCAGAACAAGGTCCAGGACCTGACACGACCTACCTGCAGACCGGCTACGGCAACACGTTCGAGGGGTTCGGCCGAAGGACGGGCGGATGACCTCGGGCATGCAGTCGGCCGAGGCCAAGCGCAACCAGCAGCTGCCGAACGACTGCGAAGCGGCGCAGGCGCTGCAGCGCATCGTGCTCGGCGCGCTGCAGCGCCACCACGGCTTCTTCTCGGCGGCGTTGCCCAAGCGCATCCTGCCGCCCGGCTTCAACCGCTACGCCGGCGACGCCAGTGCCTTCGGCAACCACATCGACAACGCCGTCCGCTTCGTGCCGGGCAGCAGCGAGCGCGTCCGCACCGACATCAGCGTCACGCTCTTCTTCTCCGACCCGGCCGACTACGACGGCGGCGAGCTCGTCGTCGAGGACACCTATGGCGCGCAGCGCGTCAAGCTGCCGGCAGGCGACCTCGTGCTCTACCCCGGAACCAGCGTGCACCGCGTCGAGCCGGTGACGCGCGGCGCCCGCGTCGCCAGCTTCTTCTGGGTCGAGAGCATGGTGCGCAGCGACGAGCAGCGCCGCCTGCTGCACGACATGGACCGGCATCTCATGCACCTGCGCTCGACCGTCGGCGAGCGCGATCCCGGCGTGATCGGCCTGACCGGCACGTACCACAACCTCCTCCGGCTCTGGGCCGATACCTGAAGAAAAGGAAGCTTCGACATGACCAACCTCCGATCCCGCCTCGCCTTGGCCACCGCCGCGCTCCTCGTCGCCGCGGCGGCACACGCGCAGCACGCCGAGAAGTGCGAGCCGATTCCCAAGGCCGAGTGGAAGCCGCAGGCCGAGCTCGAGCGCAAGCTCACCGACCAGGGCTGGAAGATCAGCCGCGTGAAGATCACCAACGGCTGCTACGAGGTCTACGGCCGCGACGAAAAGAACAACAAGGTCGAAACGTTCTTCCATCCGAAGACCTTCGACGTCGTCACGGCGCCGAAGTGAAGCGGTGATCCGGGTCTGGGACCCGCTCGTCCGCATCCTCCACTGGGCGCTGGTCGCATGCGTCGTCGCCGGCTGGGCGACGACGATCGGGTTCGGCGGCTGGCACGAGGCGGTCGGCTGGGTCGGCTTCGGCGTCGTCGCGCTGCGGGTCGCGTGGGGTTTCGTCGGGCCGCGCCGCGCCCGCTTCGCCGGGTTCGTGCGTGGCCCTGCAGCCACGTTGCGCTACGCGGCCGACGTCGCCGCGTCGCGCGAGCGGCGCCACGTCGGCCACAACCCGCTCGGCGGCTGGATGGTGCTGGCGCTGATCGCGGCCGTGGCGGGTCTCGCGCTCACGGGCTGGCTCTACACGACCGACCGCTTCTGGGGCGACGAGATGGTCGAGCGCGTGCACGTCGCGCTGGCCTGGACGTTGGTCGTGCTCGCCTCGCTGCACGTCGCCGGCGTGCTCGTGGCGAGCCTGCGGAACCGCGAGAACCTCGTCGCGTCGATGCTGCACGGCGACAAGCGCGAGCCCGGGAACGACGACGTCGCGTGAGCGCAATCGCGCGAGAGTGACGCGCGGCCGAGACAAAACCGCGATCTCGCTTTGAAGATTGCGTGTCTCTCCTATGAAAAGCGCTTCTCACCCTCGTATACACGCAGTACCATTCGCCCCGCGCGGAACCCTGGAGAAAAGAACGTCCACGCGGCGTTCACCCACTCCGAGCACATCAACCAAACCTGATGGAGAGAATCAACATGGCAACTGCGAAAAAGGCCCCGGCGAAAAAAGCGCCGGCGAAGAAGGCTCCGGCGAAGAAGGCGGCTCCCGCCAAGAAGGCCGCTGCGACGAAGAAGGCGGCGCCCGCCAAGAAGGCGCCCGCGAAGAAGGCGGCTCCGGCCAAGAAGCGGACGCCGAACGCGGCGTTCATGAAGGCGATGACGCCCAGCCCGGCCCTCGCTGCCGTCATCGGCGACAAGCCGATGCCGCGCACCGAGGTCACCAAGAAGGTCTGGGAGTACATCAAGAAGCATGACCTTCAGGACAAGAACAAGCGGACGATGATCAACGCCGACCCGAAGCTCAAGGAGATCTTCAAGAAGTCGCAGGTCTCGATGTTCGAGATGACGAAGATGATCAACGGCCACCTCAGCTGAGGCGACGTTTCATCGAGTCCAGGGCCGGCCTCGTGCCGGCCTTTTTCATGGCCGCTGCGGCGGCAGCGAGAACAGTCGCGCGGCGTTGCCCCAGGCGATTCGCTGCGACGTTTCGGGCGGCAGGGTCGCCGAGCCAGCGGCGGGTCGCCTCCATCAGCCGCGGGCCAGGCGACGCTCGAGAAAGCCGAGCCGGTCCTGGCCCCAGAAGATCTCGCCGTCGACGACGTCGCTCGGCGCGCCGAACACACCGGCGTCGATCGCCGCCTGCGAGTCCGCCTCGTAGCGCTCGTGCACCGCCTGCGACTGCGAGTCGTCCAGGCGCTTCGCCGGCAGGCCGCATTCCGCGAGCATCGCCTGCAGCACCGTCGGCTCGGCGATGTTGCGCTGCTCGACCCACACGCCGCGCATCACGGCGCCTGCGAGCGCCATCGCGGCCTCGGTACCGTCGCCGCGGTCGACGGCGATGATGAGCTGCGCGGCGTCGTCGCCCGAGACCGGGAAAAAGCGCGGGTTGAGGACGATCGGCCGCTCGAGGTAGTCGGCGAAGCGCTGCAGCTCGACGAGCCGGTAGCCCTGCCGCTGCGGTGCGCGCTTGGACAGCGGCAACCCGCCCGAGACCGGGAAGACGCGGCCGAGGTCGACCGGCAGCACGCTGATGGTGGCGCTCGCGGCCTTGGCGATCTGCGCGAAGCGCTCGTGGCCGAGGTAGGTCCACGGCGACTGCGGCGAGAAGTAGTAGTCGATCTTCAAGCTCATGGATGTCTCCTTCGCGGCCTCGCCCGGGCGAGGGAGACCGAGTCTAGTGTCACCCCAGCGTGTCGGGCGCCGCGTCGAGCTGGTGACGAAGTGACGAGGCGGTTCAGGACGCCTTGACGAGCTTCGGGGCGAGGAAGCGGCCGGTGTAGCTCGCCGCGATGTCGGCCACCCGCTCGGGCGTTCCCGCCGCGACGACCGTTCCGCCGCCCGCGCCGCCCTCCGGCCCCATGTCGACGATCCAGTCGGCGGTCTTGATCACGTCGAGGTTGTGCTCGATGACGACGACGGTGTTGCCGGCGTCGCGCAGCGCGTGCAGCACCTTGAGCAGCAGCTCGATGTCGGCGAAGTGCAGGCCGGTGGTCGGCTCGTCGAGGATGTAGAGCGTGCGGCCGGTGTCGCGCTTGGAGAGCTCGAGCGCGAGCTTGACGCGCTGCGCCTCGCCGCCGGAAAGCGTGGTCGCGCTCTGGCCGAGGCGGATGTAGCCGAGACCGACGTCGAGCAGCGTCTGGAGCTTGCGGGCGATGTTCGGCAGGGCGCTGAAGTAGCCGTGCGCGTCCTCGACCGTCAGCTCGAGCACCTCGGTGATGTTCTTGCCCTTGTAGAGGATCTCGAGCGTCTCGCGGTTGTAGCGCTTGCCGTGGCAGACGTCGCACGGCACGTAGACGTCGGGCAGGAAGTGCATCTCGACCTTGATCACGCCGTCGCCCTGGCAGGTCTCGCAGCGCCCGCCGGCGATGTTGAAGCTGAAGCGTCCCGGCCCGTAGCCGCGCTCGCGCGACGCCGGAACATCGGCGAAAAGCTCGCGGATCGGCGTGAAAAGGCCGGTGTAGGTGGCGGGGTTCGAGCGCGGCGTGCGGCCGATCGGCGACTGGTCGACGTTGATGACCTTGTCGAAGTGATCGAGGCCGACGATGCCGCCGTGCGGCTCGGGCTCGGCGTGGCTGCTGTAGAGGTGCTTGGCCACCGCGGCGTAGAGCGTGTCGTTGACGAGTGTCGACTTGCCCGAGCCCGAGACGCCGGTGACGCAGGTGAGCAGGCCGATCGGGAACGACGCGTCGACGTCCTTCAGGTTGTTGCCGCGCGCGCCGCGGATGTCGAGCCAGCGCTCGTCGTCGTCGGTGGCGGGCGCGGTGCGGCGTTCGGGAACCGCGATGGCGAGCGCGCCCGACAGGTAGCGGCCGGTGAGCGACCCGGGGTCGGCGGCGACATCGTCGGGCGTGCCCGACGACATCACGCGACCGCCGTGCACGCCGGCGCCCGGCCCCATGTCGATCACGTGGTCGGCGGCGCGGATCGCGTCCTCGTCGTGCTCGACGACGAGCACCGAGTTGCCGAGGTCGCGCAGGTGGCGCAGGGTGCCGATCAGGCGTTCGTTGTCGCGCTGGTGCAGGCCGATCGACGGCTCGTCGAGCACGTACATCACGCCCGTCAGGCCCGAGCCGATCTGCGACGCCAGGCGGATCCGCTGCGCCTCGCCGCCCGAGAGCGACTCGGCGCTGCGGTCCAGGCTCAGGTAATCGAGGCCCACGTCGTTGAGGAAGCTCAGCCGCGAGCAGATCTCGCGCACGACCTTGTCGGCGATCTCGGCCTTCTGGCCGTGCAGCACGAGCCGGTCGAACCAGTCGAGGCTTTGCCGGAGGGTGAAGTGCTCGAGGCGGAAGATCGGCTCGCGCTCGCCGGTCGTCGCGTCGAGCAGGTAGACCGATCGCGCCTCCGACCGCAGCCGTGCGCCATGGCAGTCGGGGCAGGGCTTGCCGGTCTGGTAGCGCGTCAGCTCCTCGCGCACCGCCGGCGAATCGGTCTCGCGGAAGCGCCGCTCGAGGTTGGGCAGGATGCCCTCGAAGGCGTGCGTGCGCTTGACGACGCGCTGCTTGCCCTTGGGCCCCTCGGCCGCGTAGACGAACTCGATCTCGTCGGCACCGGAGCCGTGCAGGAGCGCGTGGCGCGCATGCTCCGGCAACTCCTCGAACGGCAGGTCGATGTCGAAGTCGTAGTGCTTGGCCACGCTTTCGAGCATCGAGAAGGTGTAGGGATTGCGTCGGTCCCAGCCCTTGACGGCGCCGCTGGCCAGGCTCAGCGTCGGGAAGGCGACGACCCGCTCGGTGTCGAAGACGGTAAGCGTGCCGAGGCCGCCGCAGGTCGGGCAGGCGCCGACCGGCGAGTTGAACGAGAACAGGCGCGGCTCGAGTTCCGACAGCGAGTAGTCGCACTTCGGGCACGAGAAGGTGCTCGAGAAGAGGTGTTCGGCGCCATGGCCCTCGGCCGGCATCTCGACCGCGAGCGCGCGACCGTCGGCGATGCGCAGTGCGGCTTCGTAGCTCTCGGCCAGACGTTGTTGCATGCCGGGTTGCACGCGAACGCGGTCGATGACGACGTCGATGTCGTGCTTCTCGGTCTTCTTCAGCTTCGGCAGCTCGGCGACCTCGACCGTCTTGCCGTCGACCCGGAAGCGCACGTAGCCTTGCGACTGCATCTGCTCGAACAGCTCGGTGAACTCGCCCTTGCGATCGCGCACCACCGGAGCGGCCACCATCAGCCGCGTGCCTTCGGGCAGGGCCAGCGTCGCGTCGACCATCTGGCTCACGCTCTGCGCTTCGAGGGCGAGGTCGTGCGTCGGGCAGTAGGGCGTGCCGGCGCGGGCGTAAAGCAGGCGCAGGTAGTCGTGGATCTCGGTGACGGTGCCGACCGTCGAGCGCGGGTTGTGCGAGGTCGCCTTCTGCTCGATGGCGATCGCCGGCGACAGGCCCTCGATCACGTCGACGTCGGGCTTGTCCATGCGCTGCAGGAACTGCCGCGCGTAGGCCGAGAGGCTTTCGACGTAGCGGCGCTGGCCTTCGGCGTAGAGCGTGTCGAAGGCCAGGCTCGACTTGCCCGAGCCCGACAGCCCGGTGATCACGACGAGCCGGTCGCGCGGGATGTCGAGGTCGATGTTCTTCAGGTTGTGGGTGCGCGCGCCACGGATGCGGATGCGCGGCGCGTCGGCGGCGGCCGGGCCGCCGCCGGCCGGAGCGGCGGCCTGCCGGGCGCGAGGCACGACGCTCGCGCGCGATGGGCGCTTGGCGGGAACGGAACGAACGGACATCGGCGCGGGCGAGGACAACCGAGCATCATAGTCAGCCGGCGTGGCGTGGGGCGGCGGTCCCGAGCGCGTGGCGCTCAGCGCGACGGCGGCAGCGATGCACGCAAGGGCCCGGCGACGCCTGCCCCGAGTGGCGCGAACGCGGCACGGCCGCCGGCTTCGCGCCAGGCGACGGCGTCGTTGCCGATCTGCAAGGTCGCAGCGGGCCGACCGTCGCGCCGCAGCTCGATCATGAGGGCGCTGCGACCGGTCGCGGACGACGGCGGACTGCCGCGTTGCCAGCGTCCGACGACGGCGGCGTCGACGCCGGCGAGCCAGTCGGCGAACGACGTGTCGATCGCCGACTCGGTGCCGTCGGCGCCGACGCGAGTCCAGCGTGCGTCGGCGGTGGCGAGCGAGCGCAGCAGCGTCGCCATCGGTCGCAGCTCGGCAGGACCGACGTTCGTCGTGGTGGTGGCAGTCGAGGTCGCAGCGGGGAGCGGCGCGGGCGCGGCGGGCGGCGGCGCAGCGGCTCGTCCGGTCGGTGCCGGGGCGGCGCCGGAGAAGCTTCGCGGCTGCGCGACGGGCCGTCGGTCGACGTCGTCGCGCTCGGCAGTCGCGGCGGGTTCGCGCTTGCGCCTTGCGTCGTCCGTCCGCGACAGAGCCGCCGGCGCCGACTCCGACGACGACGCGTTTCGATCGGCAGCGACCCGCTCCTCGGCCGCCGGGACCTGCTGCTCGCGCAGTGTCGAGTCGGCCTCGCCCGCGCGTCGCTCGCGCCTACTGGCATCGTCTGGCGCAGACTTCAAGGTGGGCGAGCGGGCGCCGTCGAGCGTGCCGGTCGAGGGGGCGGTCGCAAGCGGAAACGGCTGCGCGGCAGTGGGCGGCCGCGCCGGCGGGCGGGCCGGCGCAGGCAGCAGCGACAGCGGCGGGGAAGACACGAGCGGCGGCGC
>JBBSUK010000126.1:0-10267 GCA_038234975.1 Burkholderiales bacterium | reverse complement strand
GCATCCCCGCCTGCGCCGGTTGCCACGGCCCCGACGGCGCCGGCATCCCGGTGCAGTACCCGCGCATCGCCGGGCAGCACGCGGACTACGTTGCCACGCAGCTCGTCGCGTTCAGAGGCGGGGTTCGCAACAACAACGCCGTCATGACGGGCGTCGCGGCCAAGCTCAACGACCGCGAGATCAAGGCGCTCGCCGACTACGCCGCCGGGCTGCGCTGAGGCCGATCGGTGCCGGCTTCGACCGGTGCTTTGCCATTGTCATTCGCGGCGCTCTTCGCGCCGTTCTTCCAGAGCAGCTGATCGACGCCGTACAGCCTGCCGAGCGAGGCCAGCTTAGCCGGCGCGTTGCGCACTTCGAAGCGCCGGCCCCACGCCGAGGCGAGACGGTCGAGCTCGAGAAGCACGGCCAGCGACGCGGAATCGAACTGCTGCAAGCGGCCGGCGTCGACCACCACCGGCTCGCCACCGCCCTCGGCCTGCAGCGTCTGACGCAGCAGGCGCAGCGTGTCGGCCGCCTCGCGCGCCGTGAGCGTGGCCGGGAGCACGAGCATCGGGGTCAGCTTTTCGACGCCAGCGCCTTGTTGCGCTCCGCCAGCTTGCCGATCAGCCCGTCGATGCCATTGGCGCCGATCTCCTGCGCGAAGCTGTTGCGGTAGTTCTCGACCAGCCAGACGCCGAGGACGTTCACGTCGTAGATCTTCCAGGTCGCGCCCGACTTCTCGAGCCGGTAGTCGAGCTGGATCGGATCGCCCTTGCCGCGAATCTCGGTGCGGACGACGACTTCGGTATCACCCGATCTCGATCGCATCGGCTTCAGCTCGATCGTCTGATCCGAGGTGACCTGCGCCAGCGCTCCTGAATAGGTGCGCACCAGCAGCTTCTTGAACTCGTCCTGGAGGCGCTTCTGCTGGTCCGGCGTGGCCTGGCGCCAGTAGCGGCCGACCGCCGACGCGGTCATGCGCTGGAAGTCGACGTGTGGCAGGACCTTCTGGTCAACGAAGGACGTGACCTTGGCGACGTCGCCCGACTTCATCGTCGGGTCGGCCTTGATCGCGTCCAGCACGTCGGTCGACACTTCCTTGACGAACGCATCGGGCGCCTTGCCTTGCGCGTGAGCGCCGCACGCCCAGCCGAGCGAGATCGACAGGGCAATGCCAGCGAGCAGCGCGCCGCGGCGCGACGGGAAAGGGATGGAGGGATGCATGTGTGGGCTCCGGAGAATGAAGGCGGCTCGGCGCTCGTGTCGGCAAGCCGCGGGCCTGCGTGGTTCAACGCTCAGGCCGGCGCCGCGGTGCACGCGCCGGGTTCTGCGATGTCGAAGGCGCCTCGCTCGGTCACTTCGACGGCGACGGCGCCGACTTCGGCGGCTCCGCCGGCGTGGCCTGCGGCGGCGGCGCGAGGTTGCCCGCGGCGGCTCCGGCGGCGGCAGACGCAGCCGCAGCGGGCGCATCGGGCGTCTGCGGGGCGTCGCCGTCGAATACCAGGCTGCCGCGACGCTGCAGGTAGGCGTCGCGAACGAAGGTGTACTTGTCGAGCGCGATCTCGTCGATGACGCGGGTCGCGCCCAGCAGGCCGGCGCGGGTGTTGACGATTTGCAGCGCAGTCAGGCCGAACTGGGCGGCGCCTCCGTCGATCACGCTCGGCGGCGAGGCGAGCCGGTTGACCGGGATCGCCGCCGCATCGCGCACCGACGATGGCCCGAGGATGGGCAGCACGATGTACGCGCCCGCGCCCACACCGTAGCGGCCGAGCGTCTGCCCGAAGTCCTCGTAGTGGTGGTCGATGCCCATCTCGGAGGCGACGTCGAGGAAGCCGAACAGGCCGAACAACGTGTTGGCGCCGACCCGCGTCACGTCCTCGATGCTGGCTTCGAATTTCCCCTGCACGAGGTTGTTCACCGCCGACCAGGCATCGGCGAAGTTGGCGAAGAAATTGCCCACGCCGCGGCGCATCGGCTGCGGCACGACGTTCGTGTAGGCAGTCGCGACAGGCTTGAGCACCGCCTTGTCGACGCCCTCGTTGAAGTTGAAGACCTTGCGGTTCCACTTCTCCCACGGATCGAGCCGCTGGCCCGGGCCGCCACGCGCCTGGTCGATGGTCGTGCAAGCCGACGCGGCTGCCGCCAGCACCACCAGCGATGCGACGCGCATCACCGCTCGCCATGAACGCCACGACACGCAGGACTCGATCATTTGCGGACTCCAGGTGCCGACGCGGCGGCAGCGGGCGCAGCCGTGCTTCCAGCGTCGGCCGCCTTGCTGAACAGGAACTGGCTGATGAGGCTCTCGAGAACGAGCGCCGACTGCGTCTGCTTGATCTCGTCGCCGGAAGCGAACATCTTCTCCTGGTAGCCGGGCTCGATGCCGATGTACTGGTCGCCGAGCAGGCCCGAGGTGAGGATGCGGGCCGAGGAATCGACCGGAAACTGCACGCCGCTCGAGATTTCGAGGCGAACGGCGCCCTGGTAGCGCTTGGCGTCGAGCCTGATCGACGCGACCCTGCCGACCGTCACGCCGGCGCTGCGAACCGGCGCGCGAACCTTGAGCCCGCCGATGTTGTCGAAGTAGGCCGTCACGGAATAGGTCTCGCCGCTGACCCCGAACGAGCCGAGGTTGGCCGCCTTCAGGGCGAGGAACAGCAGGCCGAGGATGCCCAGCAGCACGAACACGCCGACCAGAACTTCAACGCTCTTCTTTCCCATCGACCCCATTCCTTCAGGCCGCGATGCTACCGGCCGCGCGCATCAGCCGCTCTTCGTCGTGAACATCAGCGCCGTCAGCACGAAATCCATCACGAGCGTGGCGAGCGAGGCGACGACGACGCCCCGGGTGGTGGCCTTCGACACGCCCCGGGGCGTGGGGTCGGCCTCGTAGCCCTGGTACAGCGCCACGAACGTGCAGATGACGCCGAACACGACGCTCTTGACGATGCCGTTGCCGACGTCGCGCCAGGCGTCGACCCCTGAGCTCATGATCGACCAGAAGTTGCCGGCGTCGACACCGATCAGCAGCACGGCGAGCACGTAGGCGGCCATGATGCCGACGGCCGAGAAGAGGATCGCCAGGATCGGCATCGCGACGATGCCGCCGATCAGGCGCGGCGCGAGCACGCGCTGCAGCGGGTCGACCGCCATCAGCTCCATCGCGGCGAGCTGCTCGCCGGCCTTCATGAGGCCGATCTCGGCCGTCAGCGACGTGCCGGCGCGGCCTGCGAACAGCAGCGCCGTGACGACGGGCCCGAGTTCGCGGGTGAGCGAAAGGTTGACGATCAGGCCGAGCGAATCGGTCGCGCCGTAGGTCGCCAGCGCGTAGTACATCTGCAGCGCCAGCACGAAGCCGACGGCGAGCCCGGCGGCGACGATCAGCAGCAGCGACAGGTTGCCGATCAGGTGGATCTGCTGGACGACGAGCCAGGGCTTGCGCAGTGCGCCGACGCAGGCCTTGAGGATCGACCAGAAGAGCGCTGCGTGATGCCCGAGGACCCGCAGCAGCTCGATCGTCGCCGCGCCGACCCGGGCGATCGCGGCGGTCAAGTGCCGACCCCGAAATCTTCCTCGAGCGACGGCCCCGGATAGTGGAACGGCACCGGGCCGTCGGGCTCGGCACGGATGAACTGGCGCACCTGCGGGTCGTCGGACTGCATGAGTTCGTCGGGCTTGCCGTGCGCGAGCACCTTGCCTCTGGACGACATGAGGCAAGCATAGTCGCTGATGCGCAACGACTCCTGGAGGTCGTGCGTGACGAGGACCGACGTCGCGCCGGTCACGTCGGTGAGGGTGCGGATGAGGTTGGCGACGACGGCGAGGGAGATCGGGTCGAGCCCGGTGAACGGCTCGTCGTAGAGAAGCAGCTCGGGATCGAGCGCGATCGCCCGTGCCAGCGCCACGCGGCGCGCCATGCCGCCGGAGATCTCGGCGATGCGCAGCTTGGCGGCGCCGCGCAGGCCGACGGCGTTGAGCTTCATCAACACGATGTCGCGGATCATCGGCTCGTCGAGATCGGTGTGTTCGCGCAGCGGGAAGGCGACGTTCTCGAACACCGAGAGGTCGGTGAACAGCGCGCCCATCTGGAACAGCATGCCGAGGCGGCGGCGCATGGCGAACAGCCGCTCGGCGTTGTTCGTGTCGACGTCCTCGCCGTCGAAGCGGACGGTGCCCGAGGTCGCCGGGTAGACGCCGGCGACGAGCCGCAGCAGCGTCGTCTTGCCGCTGCCCGAGCCGCCGAGGATGACGGTGACCTTGCCGCGCGGGAACGCCAGCGACACATCGTCGAGGATGGTCCGCGTCGACCCCGGATAAGAAAAGGAGAGATGGTCGATCTCGACCATCGCCTCCGGGTGGCCTCGAACCGGATCGACTGCGGACGATTCGGGCATGCTCAGCGCGGCAGGGCGCTGGAGCCCGTGAGAAACGCGTCGACCGCCCTCGCGGCCTGCCGACCCTCGCGGATGGCCCAGACGACCAGCGACTGGCCGCGGCGCATGTCGCCGGCGGCAAAGACCTTGGCGACGTTGGTCGCGTAGCCGCCGTCCTCCTCGGTCGTGGCCTTGGCGTTGCCACGCGCGTCGTGGTCGACCCCGAAGGCGTCGAGCACGCTCGCCAGCGGACTCGAGAAACCCATCGCCAGCAGCACGAGATCGGCGGGGATCGTCTCCTCGCTGCCGGCAACCTCGACCATCTTGCCGTCTTTCCAGTCGACCCGGACGGTCTTGAGCGCCTTCACCTTGCCGCCCTCGCCCACGAACTCGCGCGTGGCGATCGCGAACTCGCGCTCGCAGCCTTCCTCGTGGCTCGACGACGTGCGCAGCTTCACCGGCCAGTACGGCCAGACGAGCGGCTTGTTCTCCTGCTCGGGCGGCATCGGCAGCAGCTCGAACTGGGTGACGCTCTTCGCGCCGTGCCGGTTGCTCGTGCCGACGCAGTCGCTGCCGGTATCGCCGCCGCCGATCACGACGACGTGCTTGCCGTCGGCACGGATCTGCCGCTCGACCTTGTCGCCGGCGTTGACCTTGTTCTGTTGCGGCAGGAACTCCATCGCGTAGTGGACCCCGGCCAGTTCGCGGCCCGCCACCGGCAGGTCGCGCGAGCGCTCGGCGCCGCCAGCCAGCACGACGGCGTCGAACGACGCGACCAGCTCGCTCGCCGCCACCTGCTCGCTCGACCAGTCCGTCACCGACTCGCCTTCGCCCAGGTCGCCGACGCGAACGCCGGTGCGAAAGACGACGCCTTCTGCCCGCATCTGCTCGACACGCCGGTCGATGTGCGTCTTCTCCATCTTGAAGTCTGGAATGCCGTAGCGCAGCAGCCCGCCGATCGCGTCGTTGCGCTCGAACACGGTGACGGCATGGCCGGCGCGTGCGAGCTGTTGCGCGGCGGCGAGGCCGGCCGGCCCCGAGCCGACGACGGCCACCTTCCTGCCGGTCTTCTCCTCCGGTGGCTTCGGCACGACCCAGCCTTCGCTCCAGGCGCGGTCGATGATGGCGTGCTCGATCGACTTGATGCCGACAGGCACGTCGTTGATGTTGAGCGTGCACGCTTCCTCGCACGGCGCCGGGCAGATGCGGCCGGTGAACTCGGGGAAGTTGTTGGTCGAGTCCAGCACCTGGAACGCCATCTTCCAGTCGGCCCGATACACGAGGTCGTTGAAGTCGGGGATGATGTTGTGGACGGGGCAGCCCGAGTTGCAGAACGGCGTGCCGCAGTCCATGCAGCGCGCGCTCTGCACCTTGGCCTCGTCCTCGGCGAGCGTGTGCACGAACTCGCGGAAGTTCTTGACGCGCTTCTTCGCCGGCTCGTAGCTCTCCTCGATGCGAGGAAAGTCCATGAAGCCCGTGACGTTGCCCACGGCTGCTATCCCTCCCCTGCCCGGCTCTG
This sequence comes from Burkholderiales bacterium, assembly GCA_038234975.1. Classification (GTDB taxonomy): domain Bacteria; phylum Pseudomonadota; class Gammaproteobacteria; order Burkholderiales; family Burkholderiaceae_C; genus Schlegelella_A. Next base: position 4,396 of record JBBSUK010000126.1, on the reverse strand, counting down.
CGCGCTCATCTTCGGCGTCTTCGGCGCGCCGGACTTCGCCTTGGCGATGGCATCGTCGGCCGCCGATTCCGCGCGCATCTCGCCGAGCGCCGTCATCGCCTTCAGGCTGATCTCGGCGAGCGCGCGCTTGTACTCATTCGGAAACACCTTGACGAATCGGCCGCGCGCCTCGCTCCAGTGGTCGAGGATCTCGCGGGCGCGCAGGCTGCCGGTCCAGCGGTGGTGATCGGCGACGAGGCCGCGCAGCAGCGCCTCGTCGGACAGCGACCGGTGCCAGATGCCGCGCTCGATCGACTTCTCCTGTTCCTCGGTCGTCGTGACCCTCGCCAGCGACACCATCGACGTGTTGCATCGCGATGCGAAGCTGCCGTCCTCGTCGTACACGTAGGCGATGCCGCCGCTCATGCCGGCTGCGAAGTTTCGCCCGGTGCGGCCGAGGACGACGACGGTGCCACCCGTCATGTACTCGCAGCCGTGGTCGCCCGTTCCTTCGACGACCGTCGTCGCGCCTGACAACCGCACCGCGAACCGCTCGCCGGCCACACCGCGGAAGAACGCCTCGCCGCTGGTCGCGCCGTAGAGCACGGTGTTGCCGACGATGATGTTCTCGGTCGCATCGCCACGAAAGTCGATGCTCGGCCGTATCGCCAGTCGCCCGCCCGAGAGTCCCTTGCCGGTGTAGTCGTTGGCGTCGCCGATGAGGTAGAGCGTGATGCCGTTGGCGAGGAAGGCGCCGAAGCTCTGTCCGCCCGTTCCCTCCATCTGGATGAAGATGGTGTGGTCGGGCAAACCTTCCGGCCGGCGGCGGATCAGCTCGCCCGAGAGCATCGCGCCAACCGTGCGATTGACGTTGCGCACCTCCTCGAGCAGCTGCACCTTCTCGCCGCGCTCGAGCGCCGGCATGCACTTCTCGATCAGCCGCTTGTCGAGCGCGCGGTCGAGGCCGTGATCCTGCGACTCGACGTGGCGGCGGGCGACGTTCTCGGGCGCCACCGGCGCGAACAGCACGCGGCTGAAGTCGAGCCCCTTGGCCTTCCAGTGGTCGATGCCCTTCTTCGTGTCGATCAGGTCGACCCTGCCGATCAGCTCGTCGAAGTTGCGCACGCCGAGCTGCGCCATGATGCCGCGCGCCTCCTCGGCGACGAAGAAGAAGTAGTTGACGACGTGCTCGGGCCGACCCGCGAACTTGGCGCGCAGCACCGGGTCCTGCGTGGCCACGCCTACGGGGCAGGTGTTGAGGTGGCACTTCCTCATCATGATGCACCCCTCGGCGACGAGGGGCGCGGTCGCGAAGCCGAACTCGTCGGCCCCGAGCAGCGCGCCGACGACGACATCGCGGCCGGTCTTCATCTGCCCGTCGGCCTGGACGCGGATGCGGCCACGCAGTCGGTTGAGCACCAGCGTCTGCTGCGTCTCGGCGAGGCCAAGCTCCCAGGGCGTCCCGGCGTGCTTGATCGACGACCACGGCGAGGCGCCGGTGCCGCCGTCGTGCCCGGCGATGACGACGTGGTCGGCCTTCGCCTTGGCGACGCCCGCCGCGATCGTGCCGACGCCAACCTCCGACACCAGCTTGACGCTCACGCTGGCCCGCGGGTTCGCGTTCTTCAGGTCGTGGATGAGCTGCGCCAGGTCCTCGATCGAATAGATGTCGTGGTGCGGCGGCGGCGAGATGAGTCCGACGCCGGGAACCGAATAGCGCAGCCGGCCGATGTACTCGCTCACCTTGCCGCCGGGCAGCTGGCCGCCCTCGCCCGGCTTGGCGCCCTGCGCCATCTTGATCTGCAACTGATCGGCCGACACGATGTACTCGGTCGTCACGCCGAACCGGCCCGACGCCACCTGCTTGATCTTCGAGCGCAGCGAGTCGCCCGCCTTCAGCGCGAAGTCGACCACGATGTCGCCCTTGCCGATCACGTCGCTGAAATGCGTGCCATCCGTGATGACTTCACCCTTCAGTTCGGCGCGGTAGCGGGCCGGGTCCTCGCCGCCTTCGCCGGTGTTCGACTTGCCGCCGATCCGGTTCATCGCGACGGCGAGCGTCGCGTGCGCCTCGGTCGAGATCGAGCCCAGCGACATCGCGCCGGTCACGAAGCGCTTGACGATCTCCGATGCCGGCTCGACCTCGTCGAGAGGGATCGACTTCGCCGGATCGACCACGAATTCGAACAGGCCGCGCAGCGTCATGTGCCGCTTCGTCTGGTCGTTGATGAGCTTCGCGTATTCCTTGTAGGTGTCGAAGCGGCCCGAGCGCACGCCGTGCTGCAGCTTGGCGATCGCGTCGGGCGTCCACATGTGCTCCTCGCCGCGGGTGCGCCAGGCGTATTCGCCACCTGCATCGAGCATCGTCTCGAGGACCGGGTCGTCGCCGAAGGCGGCGTGGTGCATGCGGATCGCCTCCTCGGCGACCTCGAAGATGCCGATGCCGCCGATCTGGCTCGCGGTGCCGCGGAAGTACTGGTCGACGAGGCCCTTCTCGAGGCCGACGGCCTCGAAGAGCTGCGCGCCGCAGTACGACATGTACGTCGACACGCCCATCTTCGACATGATCTTCGACAGACCCTTGCCGATCGCCTTGATGTAGTTGTAGACCGCCTTCCCGGTACCGAGTTCGGCGGGCAGCTCGTCGTGCAGCGATGCAAGCGTTTCGAGCGCGAGGTAGGGATGGACGGCTTCGGCGCCGTACCCGGCGAGCACCGCGAAGTGGTGCACCTCGCGCGCCGATCCGGTCTCGACGACGAGGCCTGCAGTCGTCCTCAAGCCGGCGCGAACCAGATGCTGGTGCACCGCCGACAGCGCCAGCGCGGCCGGCAGCGCGACATGCTCGCGGCCCATCTTGCGGTCGCTGAGGATGAGGATGTTGTGCCCGCTCCTGATCGCGTCGACGCTTTCCGCACAGAGCGACGCGAGCTTGGCCTCGATGCCCTCGCGGCCCCACGCCAGCGGATAGGTGATGTCGAGCTCCCAGCTCTTGAACTTGGCACCCGTGTGCGACTCGACGCCGCGCAGCCGTGCCATGTCGGCGAAGTCGAGGATCGGCTGGCCGACTTCGAGCCGCATCGGCGGGTTGACGGCGTTGATGTCGAGCAGGTCGGGCTTGGGGCCGATGAACGACACCAGCGACATCACGATCGCCTCGCGGATGGGGTCGATCGGCGGATTGGTGACCTGCGCGAACAGCTGCTTGAAGTAGTGGTAGAGCGGCTTGGTGCGGTCCGACAGCACCGCGAGCGGCGAGTCGTTGCCCATCGAGCCGATGCCCTCCTCGCCGGCCTGCGCCATCGGGCTCATCAGGAACTTGATGTCTTCCTGCGTATAGCCGAAGGCCTGCTGGCGGTCGAGCAGCGTCTCGGTGAACTCCGGGCGGGAGCCCGCAGGCGGCAGGTCTTCGAGGCGAACGCGAACCGCGTCGATCCATTGCCGATACGGACGAGCCGACGCGAACTGTGCCTTCAGCTCGTCGTCGCCGACGATGCGGCCCTGTTCGAGGTCGATCAGCAGCATCTTCCCCGGCTGCAGGCGCCATTTGCGGACGATGCGGTTCTCGGCGATCGGCAGCACGCCGGTCTCCGACGCCATGACGACGAGCCCGTCGTCGGTGACGATGTAGCGCGCCGGGCGCAGGCCATTGCGGTCGAGCGTCGCGCCGATCTGCTTGCCGTCGGTGAAGGCCATCGCCGCCGGGCCGTCCCACGGCTCCATCATCGCCGCGTGGTACTCGTAGAAGGCGCGGCGGCGCGGGTCCATCTCGGGGTGCTGTTCCCACGCCTCGGGGATCATGATCATCACCGCGTGGGCGAGCGTGTAGCCGCTCATCGTCAGCAACTCGAGCGCGTTGTCGAACGTCGCCGTGTCGCTCTGGCCCTCGAAGGTGATCGGGTAGAGCTTCTTCAGGTCGTCGCCGAGCACGGGCGACTTCATCACGCCTTCGCGCGCCCGCATCCAGTTGAAGTTGCCCTTGATGGTGTTGATCTCGCCGTTGTGCGCGACCATCCGGTACGGGTGTGCGAGCGGCCACTCGGGGAAGGTGTTGGTCGAGAAGCGCTGGTGCACGAGCGCGAGCGCGGAGACGAAGCGCTCGTCCTGCAGGTCGCGGAAATACTGGCCGACCTGGTTGGCCAGGAGCAGGCCCTTGTAGATCACGGTGCGGCAGCTCATGCTCGCCACGTAGTACTCGCGGCTGTGCGTGAGGTTGAGCGCCTGGATCGCGCTCGACGCGGTCTTGCGGATCACGTAGAGCTTGCGTTCGAGCGCGTCGGGGACGATCACGTCGGGGCCGCGGCCGATGAAGAGCTGGCGGATCACCGGCTCCTTGGCGCGCACCGCCGGCGACATCGGCATCTCGCGGTCGACCGGCACGTCGCGCCAGCCGAGCAGCACCTGCCCTTCGGTGCGGATC
>JBBSUK010000125.1:0-10301 GCA_038234975.1 Burkholderiales bacterium | reverse complement strand
GGTCCTTTCGGGGCTGGCGGTCGATGCGCCACGGCTCGAGGCCATCCACGCCGCACTCGCCGCCAAGGACGTTCCCGAGCTCCGCACCCTGTGCGACGGCCAGCCCGGCGAGGTGCGAGAGGCCTTGCTGGCATTGAGCGACCTGTATGGCGATCGCCGCGTGCTCGAAGTCGCGGCGGCTGCGCTGCCTCGTCGCGCGCCGATCGAGCGGGCGCTGGCCGACCTGGCGCTGCTGGGCGACCGTGCCGCAAAGGCGCATCCGCGCGCCCGCATCGGCTACGACCTCGCCGATTCCACCGGCTACGCCTACTACAGCGGCGCGCGCTTCTCGGTCTACGCCGACGGCGCCAGCGACGCGATCGCCCGCGGCGGCCGCTACGACGAGGTCGGCGCCGTGTTCGGGCGTAACCGCCCTGCGGCAGGCTTCGGCCTCGACGTCAAGGAGCTGGCGTCGCTGTCGATGTCGGCTGCGAGCACTCCCGCACACGCCCCGACGATGGTCGCGAAGGAACGGCGGCCATGAACGACACCACCGCCGACGCAGGCGGGCGCAACGTCGTCGTCGTCGGCACCCAGTGGGGTGACGAGGGCAAGGGCAAGGTCGTCGACTGGCTGACCGACCATGCACGCGCCGTCGTCCGCTTCCAGGGCGGCCACAACGCCGGCCACACGCTCGTCATCGGCGGGGTGAAGACGGCGCTGCAGCTCGTGCCGTCGGGGGTGATGCGCGAGGGCGTGCGCTGCTTCGTCGGCAACGGCGTCGTCGTCGACCCGCAGCACCTGCTCGGCGAGATCGGGCGGCTCGAGGCGGCCGGGGTCGAGATCCGCTCGCGCCTGATGGTGAGCGAGGCCTGCCCGCTCATCCTGCCGTTCCACGTCGCCCTCGACGCGGCGCGCGAGCGCTTCCGCGAGGCCAGCGGCGCCGGCAGGATCGGCACCACCGGCAAGGGCATCGGCCCGGCCTACGAGGACAAGGTGGCGCGCCGGGCGCTGCGCGTGCAGGACCTCAAGCACCCGCAGCGTTTCGCCGAGAAGCTGCGCGTGCTCGTCGACCTGCACAACGTATCGCTCGTCGGAGCGCTCGGCGCCGAGGCGCTCGACTACGCCACCATCCACGACGACGCGATGCGCGCCGCCGAGGCGCTGCTGCCGATGGTCGGCGACGTCGGCTACGAGCTGCACAAGCTGCACCTCGCCGGCGCCAACATCCTGTTCGAGGGCGCCCAGGGAACCCTGCTCGACATCGACCACGGCACCTACCCTTACGTGACGTCGAGCAACTGCGTCGCGGGCAACGCCGCCGCCGGTTCCGGCGTGGGCCCCGACATGCTGCACCACGTTCTCGGCATCACCAAGGCCTACGCGACTCGCGTGGGCTCGGGGCCGTTCCCGACGGAGCTGCCGATCGACGCCCCCGGGACGATCGGCCACCACCTGTCGACGGTCGGCCAGGAGCGCGGCACCGTCACCGGGCGGGCGCGGCGATGCGGCTGGATCGACGCCGCGGCGCTGAAGCGCTCGATCATCATCAACGGCGTGTCGGGCCTGTGCATCACCAAGCTCGACGTGCTCGACGGTCTCGACGAGATCCGCATCTGCACCGGCTACCGGCTCAACGGCGGCAGCATCGACATCCTGCCGCTGGACGCCGACGACGTGGCGGCGTGCGAGCCGGTCTACGAGGCGTATCCCGGCTGGACCGACAGCACCTTCGGCGTCACGAGCTGGAACGCGTTGCCGGCCAATGCGCGGCGTTACCTCGAGCGGATCGAGGCGCTCGCCGGCGCGCCGATCGACATGGTCTCGACCGGCCCCGATCGCGTCCACACGATCGTCCTGCGCCATCCCTACCGGCCCGACGCCGGCGCGGCGCGACGGCTCGCCGCCTGAGCGTTCCTCCAACCCAACCTCGACACGCTACCGCACCATGCTCACCGACGACGGCAAGCACCTCTACGTGAGCTGGGACGAGTACCACATGCTGATCGAGCGGCTGGCGCTCAAGATCCACGCCTCGGGCTGGGCTTTCGACCAGATCCTGTGCCTGGCGCGCGGCGGCATGCGGCCGGGCGACGTGCTGTCGCGCGTCTTCGACAAGCCGCTGGCGATCATGTCGACGAGCTCGTACCGGGCGGATGCGGGCACGATCCAGGGTCGGCTCGACATCGCCAAGTACATCACCATGCCCAAGGGCGAACTCGCCGGACGGGTGCTGCTCGTCGACGATCTGGCCGACTCCGGCATCACCCTGCACGCGGTCGTCGAGCGGCTGCGCGGCATGCCGTCGATCGCCGAGCTCCGCTCGGCGGTGCTGTGGACCAAAGGGGTCTCGACCTACATGCCCGACTACCACGTCGAGCTGCTTGAGACGAGCCCCTGGATCCACCAGCCGTTCGAGGAATACGACGACCTGCGGCCCGACGGGCTGGCGAAGAAATTCGTCATCTGAGCGCGGGTGCAGCGCACACCGGGCACGAAAAAGGCCGCAGTGGCGGCCTCTTGTTCACATCTCGGTCTGGTGCCCAGGAAGGGACTCGAACCCCCACGGAGTTACCCGCTAGTACCTGAAACTAGTGCGTCTACCAATTCCGCCACCTGGGCATTCAGGCAACCACGGACTTTATCACCATCAACGCCACGAAACACGAAACGAACCCGGCCGCCACGAGCGGTCACACAGAACTGATGGGCGAGATCGAGGGCACCGTCGCCGGGCATCGCGACGGCCACGGCTTCATCCACCGGGAGGGCGGCGCCCCGACGGTCTGGCTCGCGCCGGCCGAGATGCGATCGGTCCTGCACAAGGATCGGGTGCGCGCCCGTATCGTCCGCTACGACAAGAAGGGCCGGCCCGAAGGCCGGGTCCTCGAGATCCTCGAGCGCAGGAAGGCGCCGATCATCGGCCGGCTGCTCCAGGAAGGTGGCCAGTGGCTCGTCGCGCCCGAGGACAAGCGCTACGGGCACGACATCATCGTGCCGAAGAACGCGACCTTCGGCGCTTCGCCGGGTCAGGTCGTCGCCCTCGAGCTGACCGAGCCACCGTCGCTGCATTCGCAGCCGGTCGGACGCGTGACCGAGGTGCTCGGCGAGATCGACGACCCCGGCATGGAGATCGAGATCGCGGTGCGCAAGTACGAGGTGCCGCACGTCTTCTCCGAGGCGACGCTCGCTGCCGCCGCGGCGCTCCCCGACACCGTGCGCGCTGCCGACGCGAAGGGTCGCGTCGACCTGACCGACGTGCCGCTCGTCACCATCGACGGCGAGGACGCCCGCGACTTCGACGACGCCGTCTACTGCGAGCCGGCCGAGGTCGGTGGCAAGGCCGGATATCGCCTGATCGTCGCCATCGCCGACGTCAGCCACTACGTACGCCCCGGCGACGCGATCGACGCCGATGCCTACGCCCGCGCCACCTCGGTGTACTTCCCGCGCCGCGTCATTCCGATGCTGCCGGAGAAGCTCTCCAACGGCCTGTGTTCGCTCAACCCGCAGGTCGACCGCCTGGCGATGGTGTGCGACATGCTCGTCACCTCTGCCGGCGAGGTCGACGCCTACCAGTTCTACCCGGCCCTCATCCGCTCGGCGGCGCGCTGCACCTACACCGAGGTCGCCGCCATTCTCGGCAACACACGCGGTGCCGAGGCCGCCAAGCGCCAGGCGATCGTCCCGCACCTGCTCGACCTGCACGACGTCTACCGCGCGCTGCTGAAGGCGCGCGCGGTGCGCGGCGCCGTCGACTTCGAGACGACCGAGACGCAGATCGTGTGCGACGAGAACGGCCGCATCGAGAAGATCGTGCCGCGCACGCGGACCGAGGCGCATCGCCTGATCGAGGAGGCGATGCTCGCCGCCAACGTCTGCTCGGCCGACTTCATCGCCAGGGCCAAGCACCCGGCGCTCTACCGCGTACACGAAGGGCCGACGCCAGAGAAGGCCGCGTCGCTGCAGAACTACCTGAAGGCGCTCGGCCTCGGCCTGTCGATCAGCGACGATCCCCGGCCGGGCGAGTACCAGGCGATCGCCGCGGCCACCAAGGATCGGGCCGACGCGGCGCAGATCCACATGATGCTGCTGCGCTCGATGCAGCAGGCGATCTACACCGGCACCAACAGCGGCCACTTCGGCCTCGCGTACGAGGCCTACACGCATTTCACGAGCCCGATCCGCCGCTACCCCGACCTGCTGGTGCACCGCGTCATCAAGGCGCTGCTGCTGGGCGGGCGCTACTCGCTGCTGGGGCGACCCCCGGATCGCGCAGCCGAGGCGCCGAAGAAGGGCAAGCGGCGAGACGCGAGCGCCGCGGCGGGCCCGCGCAGCGCCGAGCCGGCCACCGAAGCCGAAGCGTGGGAAGCCGTCGGCGCGCATTGCAGCGCCAACGAACGCCGCGCCGACGAGGCGTCGCGCGACGTCGAGGCCTGGCTGAAGTGCCGCTACATGCGCGAGCACCTCGGCGAGGAGTTCGGCGGCGCGGTCAGCACCGTCACGTCGTTCGGCCTGTTCGTCACGCTCGACGGCCTCTACGTCGACGGTCTGGTCCACATCAGCGAGCTCGGCGGCGACTACTGGCGCTTCGACGAAGTTCGCCAGGAACTCCGCGGCGAGCGCACTGGTGTCCGCTACGTCGTCGGGACCCGCGTTCGGGTGCAGGTCAGCCGGGTCGACCTCGACGGCCGCAAGATCGACTTCCGGCTGGTTCGCGACGAGGACGAAGCGGCCTTGCTGCGCGCACGCCGACTCGATCGTGCCTCCGGCGACGACGGCGACGCGAAGGGTTCGCCGCTGACCGCGGTCGGTGTCGCCGACCGTGCCGAGCGGCGATCGGCGAAGGCGTCGTCGGTACGAGGCGGCCAGGCGAAGCAGACCGGCGCGGCGAAGAAGGGCAGGGCGGGCAAGCCGGCGAAGACCAAGGGCGCAGCGACGGGCGGGGGCGCACGTTCCGGCCGCGCCGGCAAGAAGGCGGGCGGCGCCGGCCCGCGAGGCGGTTCGCCGCGCTGAGCCACCACTGCAGAGAAGAGGAAGCAGACGATGTCGATCCGATTCGATGGACGCGTGGCGATCGTCACCGGCGCGGGTGGCGGGCTCGGCCGCCAGCATGCGCTCGCGCTGGCGGCACGCGGCGCGGCGGTGGTCGTCAACGACCTCGGCGCCGCTGTCGACGGCAAGGGCGGCGGAACCGGCGCCGCGGCGGCCGTGGTGGAGGAGATTCGGGCCAAGGGCGGAAAGGCAATCGCCAACGGCGCGTCGGTCACCGATGCGGCGGCTGTCGAGGCGATGGTCGCGCAGGCACTCGTCGAGTGGGGCCGTGTCGACATCCTCGTCAACAACGCCGGCATCCTGCGCGACAAGAGCTTCGCCAAGATGTCGCTCGACGACTTCCGGCTCGTCGTCGAGGTGCATCTGATGGGCGCCGTGCACTGCACGAAGGCGGTGTGGGAGACGATGCGCGAGCGCAACTACGGCCGCATCGTCATGACGACGTCGTCGTCGGGCCTGTACGGCAACTTCGGGCAGTCGAACTACGGCGCGGCCAAGATGGCGCTGGTCGGCCTGATGCAGACGCTGTCGATCGAAGGCGCCAAGCACGATATCCGCGTCAACTGCCTCGCGCCGACGGCGGCAACACGCATGACCGAGAACCTGATGCCCGAAGCCGTGCTCAGCCGACTCGGCCCCGAGAGCGTCACGCCGGGGCTCCTCGCGCTGTGTGCCGCCGACGCGCCGACGCGCGCCATCCTGTGTGCCGGCGCTGGCGCGTTCGAGCGGGCCTACGTGACGCTGACCGAGGGCGCGTGGATCGGCGACGGTGCCGATGCCGCGGAGCAGGTGGCGGCGCAGTGGCCGGCAATCTCGGGGCGCGACGGCGAGACCGTGCCGGAAAGCGGTGCCGCACAGGGCACGCTGGAGATCGGCAAGGCGACGCGGGCGCAGGGCTGACCCGCGGCGCGGCGGACCGCGCGGTGGGTGCTACTCCCGACCGCGCGAGCGCCGATGCAGGCGCTCGATCAGGTCGCTCGCGCGCAAGGCGCCGGGCGCCGATGGCTCCGCCGCCGCGCCGTGCTCGGCGACGGCCTGCCGTACCGCATCGACCGCGGCGACGCCGTCGCGCCAGCGGCCACCGAGCCAGCCGGCGAGCACATCGCCGGTGCCCGCGGTGGCGAGCGACGCGTTGCCGGTCGCGTGCACCTCGGGAACGGCGTCGGGTGCGGCCACGACCGTCCCCGAGCCCTTGAGCACGACGACGGCGGCGTAGCGCGACGCGAGGCGCACAGCGGCATCGAGGCGGTCGGCCTGGATCGCCGCCGTGTCGCTGTCGAGCAGGCGCGCTGCCTCGAGTGGATGCGGCGTCAGCACGGTCTCCTGGCCGCGACCGGCGCGTGCGGCGAGCTGCTTGACGAGGCCGGCGTCGGACGCGATGGCATTGAGCGCGTCGGCGTCGAGCACGAGTCGCGGCACCGCGCCGAGCAGGACGGGCAGCGCTTCGCGAACCGCGTCGCCGCCACCGCATCCGCAGACGACGGTGCTGCGCGCCAGCGTCCTGCGGTCGCTCTTCCACCAACCCGGGCGATGCATGAGCTCGGGGTGGACGGGGTCGACGCCGCCGCCTGTGTCGGGACCGAGCATGTCGACGAAGACGCGGCCCGCACCGGCCGCCGACGCGGCGCGACCGGCGAGCCACACCGCACCCGCCATGCCGGGCGCTCCGCCGACGACTGCGACATCGCCGAAGCTGCCCTTGCTCGTCGCGTTGCGCCGCGTCTCGAGGACGATCGAGCCGGCACCGATGAGCCACGCGTCGCACGCCTGTGCGGCGAGGTCGACACCGAGCGTGTCGTGCCAGGCGACGCCTGCGAGATCGCGTCCGTGCGCGGTGAAGAGTCCGGGCTTGAGCGTGAGCAGCGTCAGCGTGTGGTCGGCGACGACGCACGCCTCGCCGAGCGGCTGGCCACGGTCGGCGTCGAGGCCGGACGGCACGTCGACCGCGATCACGGTTGCGCCAGCCGCGCGGGCGCGGGCGATCGAGGCGATCGCCGCCGCGAAGTCGCCCGAGGGCGCGCGCGATGCGCCGATGCCGAGCAGCGCGTCGATCGCGAGGTCGGCGCCGTCGACGCCGCGCGCCGCCTCGAACGGTGCGAGCCCGACGCCCGCGTCGCGCGCGCGACCGAGCGCCTTCGCCGCATCGGCGGGAAGTCGCGACAAATCGCCGACGAGTTCGACCCGAACCTCGCGGCCGGCGGCACGCAAGCGGGCCGCCGCCTCGAGTCCATCGCCACCGTTGTGGCCGGGGCCGGCGAAGACGACGGTGCGCCGGGCATGCGGCGCGACGGCGATGGCGAGCCGCGCGACCGCGTCGCCGGCGCGCGCCATCAGGGCGAACGGCGGCACGGCAGCGAGCGCCGCCGCCTCGATGCGACGTGTCGCGTCCAGGCGGTGCAGGGGCAGGCGGTCGACGCGGTAGTCGATCCTGGCGATCGTCGTGTGTCTCATCGTCGAACCACGCTCCGGGGTCTGGTTATGTTCGCAGGCGCCCGATGCCGAGTCCGTCGACGTCGATCGGCGTGCGACGGCCGGCGATCGCGTCGGCGAGCAGGCGCGCCGAGCCGCACGACAGCGCCCAGCCGCTGCCGCCGTGACCGACGCTGAGCCAGACGCCTTCGACGCCGCTCGGGCCGAGCACCGGCGGGCCGTCGGGCAGCATCGGCCGCGCGCCCTTCCAGCGCATGGCCTCGCCGCGTCGGGTGACACCGGGGAACCAGTCGTCGAGCACCTTGTCGAGCGTCTGGTGCGCGGCGTCGTCGTGAACGCCGGCACGGCCGCCGATCTCGGCGCCGCCAGCGACGCGCACCCGCCGGCCCAGGCGGCTGATGGCGACCTTGTAGCGCTCGTCCATCACCGCCGCGCGCGGCTCGAGGTGGAGGTGCGACGCATCGTTGCGCAGCGGCGCCGTCACCGAATAGCCGTAGACCGGCACGATCGGCAGGCGCACGCCGATCGGCCGCAGCAGCTGGCGCGAGTCCACGCCGCCGCTGACGACGACGGCGTCGAACGCGGTGGTCCCGGGCAAGCCGTTCTCGTCGGCGCCGGATCTCGTGATCGGCCAATCGGTGTCGGCGCGGGTGTCGAGGCCGCGTGCGCGATCACGCGGCGTTCGCGACAGGGCGAGCGTCGGCCGAGTGCCACCGGCGACGCGCTCGACCGTGCTCTCGAAACGGAAGCGCGCGCCGAGCCGCTCGGCCTCGCGACGCAGCAGGTGGGTGAACTGGCGGCAGTTGCCGACCTCGTCGTCGCTGGACCAGCCGCCGGCGTGCAACGGCGTGTCGGCCGACAGGCCCGGCTCGACGCTGCGGCAGCCGGCAGCGTCGAGCAGCTGCGGCGCCGCGCCGAGCTCGGTCAACGCTCGGATGCCGGCCTCGGCGAGGGCCAGGTCGCGCGGCGTTCGCAGCAACACGAGGAAGCCGTCGGCACGCTCGAACTCGAGGTTCAGTCGCGTCGCCAGCTCGTTCAGCCGCTCGCGGCTGAACTGCGCCAGGCGATGCATGCGGGCGCGGTTGGCGCGGTAGACGGGCGGCCGACAGGCGCGCCACCAGCGCCACAGCCAGCCGAGCGTGGCCAGGTCGGGCATGCCCGCGACGCGCACCGGTGCATGGGCGCGCCCGAGGTGCGAGACGACCTTGCCGAGCATCCCCGGCGCCGCCCAGGGCGACACGTAGCCCGGCGCGACGAGCCCGGCGTTGGCGAAGCTGGCTTCGGCGGCGACGCTGTCGCGGCGTTCGTAGACGACGACGTCGTGACCGTCGGCGGCGAGTTCGTAGGCGGTGGTCACGCCGATCACGCCGGCGCCGACGACGGCGATCTGCATGGCGTCGTCGCCGGCCGCTCAGTTGCCGGCGTTCGCGAGCGCGAGCTCGACGCCTAGCGCGGTCGCGAGCAGGCGATCGTCGCGCATCGCGCCGTGCCAGAGCATGAGGCCCACCGGCATCGTGCCCGGCACGTGGCACGGGATCGAGATGGCGCAGCCGTCGAGGAAATTGACGATCGACGGGTTGCGCAGGAGCAGCGCGTTGGTGGCGAAGAAGGCGGTGTCGTCCGCGGCGAGCGGCGCGATCGCGGGCGCGACGAATGGCACCGCCGGCGAGAGGACCGCGTCGTACGAGTCGATCGGTGCTGCGACGGTCGGGATCCAGCGGCTGCGCGCCGTCACCAGGTCGATGTAGTCGGCGGCGCTCATCGCCGAGCCGCGACGGATGCGCATTGCGACGCGCGGGTCGTAGCGCTCAACGTGCAGCGCCAGCTTGTGGCGATGCCAGGCCCAACTCTCGGCGGCAGCGAACCCGCCGCTGGCGTTGATCGTCGCCAGCTCGGCGATGGCAGGAAGCGCGATTTCCTCGACGGTCGCTCCCGCTGCAGAGGTCGCGGCGAGCGCGCGCTCGAAGGCCGACGCGACGGCGCCGTCGAGGTCGTCGAGAAGAACCGTGCGAACGACGGCGAAGCGCCGGCCGGCGAGTGGCGCGGCCGGGTCGGCTGCGGCGCCGAGGTCGACGCGCCGCGCCGACAGGATCTCGTGGACGAGGACCGCATCGCGGACCGAGCGGGTGATCGCGGACGCGGTGTCGAGCGTCGTCGACAACGGAACCGCCCCTTCGGTGGGCACGAGGCGGGCTGTGCTCTTGAAGCCGACCAGGCCTTGCAGCGCGGCGGGGATTCGGATCGAGCCGCCGGTATCGGAGCCGAGCGCGGCCCATGCGGCGCCGACTGCCACCGATGCAGCGCCGCCCGAGGTCGACCCGCCGGGGACGCGCGGGGTCGCGTCGATGGCCGTGGTCGCCGGGTTGGCGAGCAGCGGCGCATGCGGGTTGAGGCCGACGCCCGAGAACGCGAACTCCGACATGTGGGTGCGGCCGATGAGGGCAGCGCCGGCGGCGCGCAGCCGCGCGACGGCGGGCGCGTCGACAAGAGCGGGCGCCGCGTCGGCGAGTACCGTCGAGCCCGCGGTCGTGACCTCGCCCTCGACGTCGAACAGGTCCTTCACCGAAACCGCCAGGCCGGCGAGCGGGCCGGGTTCGTGGCCGTCGCGAACGGTGAGGTCGACGGACCGTGCGACGGCGCGAGCGCGGCCGAAATCGGTCTGCAGGAACGCCGGGCGCCCGGCTGACGACGAGGCGGCGGGGGGGGGGGGGGCGGGGGCGGGGGGGGGGGGCGGGGGGCCGGCGGCGCGGGCGGGCCCGGGCCCGGGGGGGGGGGGGGGGGGGGGGGGGGGGGGGGGGGGGGGGGGGGGGGGGGGGGGGGGGGGGGGGGGGGGGGGG
>JBBSUK010000124.1:0-10409 GCA_038234975.1 Burkholderiales bacterium | reverse complement strand
CCACGGCGAAATCACGCGGCCGCTCGCCATGAGCCTCGTCGAGCGGCTGCAGCGCGTCGGCCAGGACTTCGCGCAGGGGCACCTGGCCGAGCAGAAGCTGCCCGGAGACGAGCGCACGCCGTACACGCTGCTGGTCGGGATGCGGACCTGGCTGTTCGCGGCGTTTCGCGATCTCAAGCGCGCGCCGCCGACGTAAAGTGATGGCGTCGGCATGGCGCCTAACGCCCGCGGAACTCCCAACGAAAGAGGAAGCATGATCAAGCGACGTTTTTTTGCCGCCACGCTGATTGCTGCGGCGGTGTCCTCCGCCTTCGCGCAAGCCGTGCCGGCAGATGCGACGGCGAGCTCAGCAAGCGTGGCGGGCCAGAGCCTCACGCCCCTCGTCGACTACCTCAAGCCGCCCCAGTACGCAGCGGTCCGGCTCTCTCCCGATGGTCGCCACCTCGCCGTCTCGACGCCCGTCAATGGCCGGTTGAACCTGGCCGTGGTCGACCTGCAGACGCGCAAGGGCACCGCGCTCACCAATTTCGGTGACTTCGATGTTCTCGGGACGACGTGGGTCGGCAACGATCGGCTCGTCTTCACGCTCGGCCAGTTCAACTCGCCCACCGGGCCGGGCCAGTACGAAGGGGGCGGCCTGTTCGTCGTGTCCCGCGAGGGAGGCGACCTGAAGCAGCTGTCCCAGACCGTCCGCGAGTTCCGCCAGCGAGGTGACAACGTCTACCGTGGATACGACTTCGGACGGCGCATCCCTGGCAACTCGAACGAAATTATCGTCACGGGGAACCTTCGGTCGGCCGATGCCGAGGATGTCTACCGGATGGATTTGCGAACCGGGCGCACGACGGTGGTGTCAGAAGATCGGCCGCCACGAACCTCGGGCTGGATCCTCGACGCGAACCTGGTTCCGCGCGTTGTCCGCTCGTGGGTGAAGGACACGTCCACGTACTTGATCTTCTACCGTGCCGCGGCGGGTGGCCCGTGGAAAGAGATCGGAAAGATCGACGAGACCGGCAAGAGCTCGTTCATCCCGCTCGGGATCCTGACGGACAACAAGACGTTGCTGGTCGCGGCGAACCCCGGCCGGGACACGATGGCCGTCTACAAGTACGACCCTGAAGCGGGCAAGCTGGGTGACGTCGTCGCGCAGCACCCGCGCTTCGACATGGGCGCCGATGCAGAGGGAGAGCGCGTGCCGGGCGTGGTGCTCGAGCCCGATACCGACCGCCTGATCGGCTACCGGGTCGCGGCAGATCGCCCGCAAACCGTCTGGATCGACGAGAAGGCCGCTCGGACGCAGGCGCTGGTCGACCGGGCGCTGCCGGCGCATGTCAACTCCTTCACCCGCTTCCCGAACTCGACGCGCTTGCTGGTGAGTTCGTTCTCGGACGTGTCGCCGGCCCGGTACTACCTCCTCGACGAGGAGAAGAAGACGCTGGAGGAACTGTTCGCGAGCAATCCGTCGCTGGACAGTTCGAAGCTGGTGGAGATGCGCCCGTTCGTGCTCAAGACGCGAGACGGGCTGGAGATCCCGTCGTACTACTTCCTGCCGAAGTCGTACCAGCCGGGCCAGAAGCTGCCGACGGTCGTGCACATCCACGGCGGTCCGCATGCCCGCGCCGACGGATGGGGCACCGGGTTCGGATATCGCGAGGCGGAGGTGCTGGCGTCTCGCGGCTACGCGGTCGTCCTGCCGAACTTCCGCATCACGCCAGGATTCGGCGCCAAGATCTACACGCAAGGTTTCGGGACGATCGGCCGGCAGATGTCCGAAGACCACGAGGATGCCGCGCGCTGGGCGGTTACGCAGGGCTTCGCCGACCCGCAGCGCATGTGCATCAGCGGCGCCAGCTACGGTTCCTACGCCGCGCTGCGGGCTCTGGCGAAAACGCCCGACCTGTTCAAGTGCGGCGTCGCCGGGCTCATCGTCGCCGATCTGGAAATGCAACTCACCTCGACCTTCGGCGACACGGCGTACAACCCGGCCGGCGTCGAATTCTGGAAGCAGATCATCGGCAAGGACGCGAAGGGCGACATCGCCTATCGGGAGACTTCACCCGTCTACATGGCCGACCGCATCAAGGCACCTGTGTTCTTGTACGCCGGCGCCGACGACGTCCGCACGCCGATCGAACAGGCCAATGCGATGGCACGCGCACTCTCGCGCGCCGGCAATCCGCCGAAGGAATTTCTCGTCAAGAAGGAAGAGGGCCACGGCTATGGCCGGCTCGAGAACAACCTCGACCTCTACACGAAGATGTTGAAGTTTCTCGGCGACAGCATCGGCCCCGGTGTCCCGAGCGGGCAGGTCGCGCAGAAATGAGAAAGCCCCTGGGGCGAACCCAGGGGCCTGGCAAAACCGCGCGCCTTGTCCGAGGCGCGCGACCGATCACATCTTGTAGGTCAGGTTCAGGCGGTACTGACGGCCACGAACGTCGAACTGGCTGAAGTCGTAGAGGAACGTCGACGAAAAGCCCGGGTCGTATGGAGGCTTGCGATCGAAGACGTTCACGACCGAACCGCTCAGCGAGAAGTTCTTCGTGAGCTGGTAGCGGCCGAACAGGTCGAACGTGTAGTAGTCGGGCGTTTTCTCGCGGTAGGTGGCGGTCTGGAACCGCGGGTCCTGCGCCGCGAAGTACGAGCCCGGCAGTCCGTCCTGCTCCCATCCCTTGGTGTAGTTCCAGCGTGTGGTCACGGCGACAGGGCCGTAGTCCCAGTCGAGCGACACCGCCGCCTTCAGGCGCGGAATGGTGTTGTTGCCATTGTTCGAGTCCTCGACGCGCAGTCCGTCTTCCTCGAACTTGATGACGTAGTTGGCGTTTAACCGTGCCGTGAATTTGCCGATCGACGCGGTGGGCACTGCGTAGCGAACGTCGAAGTCGAGGCCGGAGGTGATCGTCGAGTTCAGGTTCTGATAGTTGCTGAGCACCGTGACCACGAGATTGGTCGACGGGTCGCGGATCACCTGAGGCGTGCTCGGGCAGGGCGTCGGATTCGTCGCGCTCGGCGGGTTCGGGCACGACGCGTCGACGATGTCCTGGAACCCGGGCGACGCGACGATGTTGTTCCAGCGGATGCGGTAGTAGTCGACGCTGGCGCTGAAGTCCTTGGTCGGCTCGACCACGAAACCGAGGTTCAGGCTCGTCGACTTCTCCGCCTTCAAGCTCGGATTGCCCGCGAACACGCCGGAAATCTGCCGCGACGTGTCGTCTTGCGGATCGATGACGGTCGTGAAGAACGTCGCCACCGAGGGAGAGATCTCGGGCAGCGACGGCGCCCGGAAGCCGCGCCCGTAGTTCGCGCGCAGCGCGAGGATGCTGATCGGCGTGTACTTGAGGCCGATCTTGGGCGTGTAGGAATTGCCGTAGTCGCTGTAGTGGTCGTAGCGGCCAGCGATCTGCGCTTCGAGGTTCTTCAGGATCGGCAGGCGTAGCTCGGCGTACA
This sequence comes from Burkholderiales bacterium, assembly GCA_038234975.1. GTDB lineage: Bacteria > Pseudomonadota > Gammaproteobacteria > Burkholderiales > Burkholderiaceae_C > Schlegelella_A. The sequence continues at coordinate 6,965 of JBBSUK010000124.1, read as the reverse complement.
CGGCCTGGCTGTTGCGGGAGCCGTCGGTGGCGGTGATGCCCTGGCCGAGCACTTCGCCGGTCTGCGCCCTCTCGTCGGGGCGGTCTCTCAGCGTCTCGCGCCGATATTCAGCGCCGACCGCGAGGCCGAGCGCGCCGCCGGGTAGCTGCACGTTCTGGAACTCGGTGCTCGCCTTGGTGTCGACGAAGGCCAGCGTCGACGTGGACTGGCGCGGGAAGTCGATGCGCAACTGATCGCGCACTGCGCTCGAGTTCTGCGTGAAGTCGTTCAGGTTGTACGTGCTCGCGCTCGAGGTGGGAACCGGCGGCTGCACCGTGGTCGGCACGCCGAACACCGCGCTGGTGCCCGTGATCGACAACCGGTTCGTGTTGAACGACTCGACCTTGTTGCGCGAGTAGCCGACCGCGCTGTCGACGTCCCACGCGCTCAAGGTCGACTTCAGCCCGACCAGGAAGCGCCCCGTGTCGGACGTGATGTCGGTGTCGCGGGTGCCGAGATCGCCGAGCACGCCGACATACCGGGCACGTGTGGCGTACGGGTTGCCGGCAACGCCCGGGTTGAAGTTGATGTTGTACGGGAAAGGGCGCAACCCGGCGGCCGTCTGCGACAGGCCGGTGGTGCCGGCGAAGAACGGATCCTGGAAGGTCTGGAACGACTTGACTCGCGACAGCCCGACCTCGGCGTATGCGGTGAACGCGGACGAGAACTCGTATGTGCCGCGGGTGAGCAAACCGATCCGCTCGGTCTTGGGCAGCGCGGTGAACTCGTTGTTGAAGTCCTGGGAGCAGAAGCTGTTGGTCGCCGCGGCCTGCCCTCTGGCGGCGGTCAGCGCCGCTGCAGATTGGCCCGGGCTGAGGTTGATCAGGCCGGCCTCGACGGCCTGCGGCCCGGTGAGCACCTGGCCGCGGCACGACGCGGTGGCGGTGTAGTTGTTGGTGAGCGTGCCGTTGACCGACGTGCCGGTGACCTGGCGCCACGTGCCGCCGCCGGTCAGCGACGCGAAGTTGCGGCCGCCGGGCTCGCCGCGGTAGTCGCGGTCTTCGCCGAACGGTGTGTCCTTCAGGGCGAGGTAGTCGCGGTGGTAGTAGTCGAGAACGCCGAAAATGTTGAACTTGTTCGAGCCCAGATCACCGAAGCCGCCGGTGAGCGTCGCGCTGTATTCGTTCTTGCTGCTGAAGCGACCGCCGCCAACGGTGGCCTCCAGGCCCTGGTAGTCCTTGCGCAGGATGACGTTCACGACGCCGGCGATGGCGTCCGATCCGTAGATCGCAGATGCGCCGTCCTTCAGGATCTCGATGCGCTCGACCGCGCTCGACGGGATGGAGTTCAGGTCGACGAAGGTGTCCTGCAGGTTCTGCGCGAAGCCGTAGCCGCTGACGCGGCGGCCGTTGAACAGCACCAGAGTCGTTTTCTGGCCGAGGCCGCGCAGCGAGATGCCGGCAGCGCCCGGGGCGAAGCTGTTCGAGAAGCTCTCGCCGAAGCTGCCGCCGGAGTTCGCTGGCAGGTTGCGCAGCACGTCGGCGACGGTCGGCTGACCGGTGCGCTGGATCTGCTCGCGGGTGATGATCTCGACCGGCGCCACGCTTTCGGCGTCGACGCGCTTGATGTTGGAGCCTGTGATCTCCACGCGCTGCAACTGTTGCGGCGTGGGTGGCGGGGTTTGTTGCTGCTGCGCGACGACGGCGGTGGTCATGCCGCCCGCGCACAGTGCCATCACGGCCCGTGCGATGTGGTGATTTCGAAACATGGTTCCCTCGACGTATCAAAGAACAGCGACGTTTTCGCCGCCGATTCCCGCCTGCAGATCATGCAGATGCGAGCACTTCAGCCTGGGCTCGCGCAGCGCGCCCCGAAGCTCGTGACGCGATCTTCGCGACGGCGTCTCGACGGGTCACTCAGTGACAACTCAACTTGGCAACCGGGAAACAAACGTGTAGGACGCTTGACGAACGCCACACAGGCCCAACACCGCCGTGTGCAGGGAGCGGGCCGGCGCTCACGCGCGGCGCCGGCCTCAGGCCTTGCCGTGGTCGAGCTGCCAGGCTGCGCCGTCGTACTGCGCGAGCCGCGCCGTCAGCTCCGGCGCCACGCCGCGCAGCGTCGACGCCAGCGTGTGCGGCGGGTTGAGCACCCACATGCCGCTGCCGGCGAGGCCGAAGCCCTGCGAATCGGGCCGCTGCACGGTGAGCTGCAGGTGGAGTCGCTCCCGGCCACGCGCGACGGCGTCGAGGCGGCGGCGCAGGTCGGCGGCCTCGACCTTGCGCACCTGCGGGTGCCACACGAGGTAGGTGCCGTCGGCGAAGCGGGCGAGCGCGCCGCGCAGCGTCTGCACGACCTTCGTGTAATCGCCTCGGCCCTCGTAGCTCGGGTCGACGAGCACCGCGCCGCGCCGCGAGGGCGGCGGCAGTTGCGACTTGAGCCCGGCGAAGCCGTCGCCGTCGATCGCCTGCGCGCGGGTCGACGAGCCGAGGGTCGAGCGCAGGATCTTCTGCTCGGTCGGATGCAGCTCGAAGGCGCGCAGCTCGTCCTGCGGCCGCAGCATCTGCAAGGCCATGGCGGGCGAGCCGGGATACTGGCGCAGCGCGCCGTCGGGGTTGAACGCGGCCACCAGCGCGACATAGTCGGCGAGCACGGGCCCGAGGTCGGTGCGGCCCCAGAGCCGGCCGATGCCGTTCTCGAACTCCGCCTTCTGCTGCGCGTAGCGCCCTTCGAGCGAATAGCCGCCGGCGCCGCCGTGGGTGTCGACGTAGCGAAACGCCTTCGGCTTCTCGCACAGGTGCCGCAGCACCAGCATGAGGACGACATGCTTGAGCACGTCGGCGTGGTTGCCGGCGTGGAAAGCGTGACGGTAGGCGAGCACCCGCTTCTCAGGAGACGCGCACGCGAGCCCGGAACAGCTCGACGATATTGACTTCGCGGGGACCCGGCAGCAGCTCGAACGTCTCGCCGGCGGCGATCGTCCCGGGCTCGCGCACCGCCAGGTAGAAGCCGCACCAGCCGCTCTTGGCCATCAACCGGGAGGCGTGGGGGAAGCCCATCGCGGCGTTGAACTTGAAGCACGGGTAGCGGGGCTCGCTGACGGCGAGCGCGCAGCTCGGGAAGGCGAGCACGTCGCCGATCCAGGCGTCGGCCTCGAGCAGGCCTTCGAGCGTCAGGTTCTCGCCGAACAGGCCTGCGGAAACCGGCTCGTCCCAGAGCGCGACCAGGGCCTGGGCGCGGACGGTTCGCCAGAATGGATGGTGCTCCGATGGGTAGGCGTAGACCGCCTTGCCGAGGCCGCCGTGGACCGACAGGTCGGCCTGCTCGTCGTGCTCGATGCCGAGCGGAAGCACCGCACGGGCGCCGTCGGCGGGCCGTTTGCCGATCGCCGTCGAGACTCGGCGGCCGTTGATCGTCGTCGGTCGTGCCGGCGCGGTGTTCAGGCTGACGACGCGCCCGCGTGCGGCCATGGTCGCGATCGCCTCGGCCGGGCTCAGGCGGCGCGGTAGCCGCGCCGGCGCGCGACGACCGCCTGGCCGCGCCGCCCGCCGATCCAGGCGAGGAAGAACTTGCCCGCCGGATGGCTGACGCGGAACGACCGCATGGCGTGAACCGGCTCGGCCAGCACCTCGCCGCCCTCGGCAGCGACGCGCAGCGGCGGCCCGCCGACGGCCAGCCACTCGCCGCGCTCGACAACCGACCACCTGCTGCCGGTGCGCGCCTGACGGACGACGTTGCCGCCGCGCGGATCGGCGCTCGCGTACCACGGCGCCTTCGGCTCGACGCCGGCGGCGCGCCACAGCGCCTGCTCGGCCACGTGCGCCCCCGACCCGTCGCCCGGCGACAGGAACGGAGCCTCGGATTCGGCGAGTTGCACCAGCGCCGCGACCGGATCGCGGTCGACCCGCGCCGCACCGCGGCCGGCCGGCCCGACGAGGACGAAGTCGCCGACGGCGATCGCTCGACGGTCGTGGACGAGCGTCTGCCGCTCGAGGTCGGCCTCGGCGGCGGGCGCGTTGGCGAGCGCGGCGTCGACCTCGCCCTCGCGAACCGCGTCGAGCACCGCCAGCGCCGGCGCGACGACGAGCTTCACCTCGATCCCGGTGTCGGCCGAGAAGGCGCGGCGCAGCGCGTCGGCCAGGCCCGACGCGGCGAGCGAGCGGTCGGCGCCTAGGCGCAAGGGCGCTGCGGGTTGGCCGGCGGCGCGGGCCGGAAATCCGGCCAGGCCGAGCAGGCCTGCGGCCGGCGCGACGACGAGGCAACGGCGGCGCAGCATCGATTCATTATGGTCGGCCGCCGGCGCACCACCGGCGCGTCGGCCGGTCAGCGTGCCCCGGACGGGCGGTGCCCGTGCCGGGCGTAGGCCAGGGGTCGCGCCGCTACACTCGTCCGCAGCATTCCTTCCGGCCGCACGCCCCCCGCATGTCCGTGGCTCGCTCCACGCGGCGCCTCGGGCCGAGGCCCCACCGAGACACGCCATGAGCTCACTTCCCACCGCGACCGTCGGCGCCGCGCCGCCGTCCGTCCGCCATCGCAAGCTGCTCGACTGGGTCGCCGAGATGGCGGCGCTGACCGAAGCGAAGGACGTTCACTGGTGCGACGGCAGCGATGCCGAGTACGACCGGCTGTGCGGGCAGCTCGTCGCCAGCGGCACGCTGATGAAGCTCGATCCCGAATTGCGCCCGCACAGCTTCCTCGCGCGGTCGAGCGCGAGCGACGTCGCCCGGGTCGAGGACCGCACCTTCATCTGCTCGGAGCACGAGGACGACGCCGGCCCGACCAACAACTGGAAGGCTCCGGCCGAGATGCGGGCGCTCCTGCAGCACGGCGGGGCCGACGGCACGGCGGCGCTGTTTCACGGCGCGATGCGCGGCCGCACGATGTACGTCGTGCCGTTCTCGATGGGCCCGCTCGGCTCGGACATCGCCCACATCGGCGTCGAGCTGAGCGACAGCGCCTACGTCGCCGTCAACATGAAGCTGATGACGCGCATGGGCAGTGCTGTGCTCGACGTGCTCGGCGACGACGGCCACTTCGTGCCGTGCATGCACACCGTCGGCGCGCCGCTCGAGCCGGGCGCAAAGGACGTGGCCTGGCCGTGCAACCCGGTCAAGTACATCGTCCACTACCCCGAGACGCAGGAGATCTGGAGCTACGGCTCGGGCTACGGCGGCAACGCGCTGCTCGGCAAGAAGTGCTTCGCGCTGCGCATCGCCTCGGTGATGGGCCGCGACGCCGGCGAGCGCGGCGAAGGCCCCGGCTGGCTGGCCGAGCACATGCTGGTGCTCGGCGTGACGACGCCGGAGGGGAACAAGCGCCACGTCGCCGCGGCCTTCCCGAGCGCCTGCGGCAAGACCAACTTCGCGATGCTGGTGCCGCCGGCCGGCATGCCCGGCTGGAAGGTGACGACGATCGGCGACGACATCGCCTGGATCAAGCCGGGCCGCGACGGCAGGCTCTACGCGATCAACCCCGAGGCCGGCTACTTCGGCGTCGCCCCCGGCACCAACGAACAGACGAACCCGAACTGCATGGCGAGCCTGGCGCGCGACGCCATCTTCACCAACGTCGCGTTGACCGATGACGGCGATGTCTGGTGGGAAGGCATGACCGATACGCCGCCGGCGCACTGCATCGACTGGCAGGGTCGCGACTGGACGCCGGCGATCGCACGGGAGAACGGCGTCGACGGGAAGCCGAGGACTGCCGCGCATCCGAACGCCCGCTTCACCGTCGCCGCGACCAACAACCCGGCGCTCGACGCCGACTGGAACTCGCCCGCCGGCGTGCCGATCGACGCCTTCATCTTCGGTGGCCGCCGCTCCACCACGGTGCCGCTCGTGGCCGAGGCGCGCGACTGGACCGAGGGCGTCTACATGGCGGCGACGATGGGCTCGGAGACGACGGCCGCTGCAGCGGGCAAGCAAGGCGTCGTGCGCCGCGACCCGTTCGCCATGCTGCCCTTCGCCGGCTACAACATGAGCGACTACTTCGCGCACTGGCTGGCGCTGGGCAGGGCGATCGAGAAGGCGGGCGCGGCGCTGCCGAAGATCTACTGCGTCAACTGGTTCCGCAAGGGCGACAACGGGAAATTCGTCTGGCCCGGCTACGGTGAGAACATGCGCGTGCTGGAGTGGATCGTGCGCCGCGCCGAAGGCAAGGCCGATGGCGAATCGAACGCGTTCGGCATCACGCCGCGCTTCGACGACCTCGACTGGCGCGGCAGCGACTTCGACCGCGCCAGCTTCGACCGCGTGACCGACATCGACGCCGCCGCCTGGCGCGACGAGCTCGCGCTCCACGACGAGCTGTTCGCACAGCTCTCGCAGCGCCTCCCGCCCGAGCTGCCGCAGGTGCGCGAGCGCCTCGCCGCCCGCCTGGCGGCCTGAGCGGCACTGCGTTTCGCCATGGCACTTCCCGATTCGACGCCGCCGTCGCGGCCTCCCGTCGCTGCCGGCGAGCGTGACCTCGACGACGCCGAGTTCGAGGCGCTGAACGGGCTGCTCGCCGGCATCCCCGAGCCGCTCGACCCGCTCGCCCTCGACGAAGCCGACGGCTTTGCCGCCGGCATCGCGGTGCAGACGGTTGCGGTGCCCGCCGACGCGTGGTTGCGCTACGTGTTCGACGCCGAGGGCCATCGATGGGGCGAGGCCGAGCCGTCGCCCGAACGCGCCCGCGCCAGCGCGCTGCTGCTGCGGCGCGAAGCGGCGATCCGGCGGTCGCTCGCCGAGTTCGGCGGCTTCGACCCGTGGCTGGCCGACGCGGGCGACGAGGTCGACGACCCCGTCGCCGCGACCCTCGCGCCGTGGCTCGCCGGCTTCCTCTCGGCGCTCGAGCAGTTCCCCCTGCCCGAAGGGCCCGCCGACGAGCGGCTGGGCGAGGCGATGGCGCGGTTCGAGAGCTACCTCGATCCCTCGGTCACGAGCGACGCCGGGCCGCGTCCGACGACGGTCGATGCCGCCGTCGCCGAGGTCGTGCACGACGTG
>JBBSUK010000123.1:0-10417 GCA_038234975.1 Burkholderiales bacterium | reverse complement strand
CGACGTTGGCGCGGAGCCACTCGATGTGCTGCGATGCCGCCGGCGTCGGCACGCGAACGAGCTCGATGCCGCTGCCCGCGAGCTCGCGCTCGGCCTGCACCCAGTAGCGGCTGTCGGCGAACAGCGCGGCGGCTTCGCGCGTAACGACCAGCGTCGCCACCGAGCCGGTGAAGCCCGACGCCCAGGCGCGCCCCTGCCAGCGCTCGGGCAGGTACTCCGAGAGGTGCGGGTCGCTCGAGGGCACCACCACGGCGGCGACGCCCTCGACGTTCAGGACGTCTCGGATGCGGTCGATGCGGAGCCGGGCGGGGGAGGTGCGGGTGTCCATGGCGGTCCTCGTTCTGCAGGCGGTCAGGAGCTTATCGCGGAGGGCAACCCTGCCTCGAGCTCCTTCAGTTGCTCGAGCGCCGACTGCAGGTCCTCGATGATCTCCGCGGCGATGACATCCGGCGGCGGCAGGTTGTCGCTGTCCGAGAGGCTCTCGTCTCGCAGCCAGAACAGGTCGAGGCCGGCCCTGTCGCGGGCCAGAAGCTCGTCGACACCGTAGCTGCGCCAGCGGCCCTGCGGACGCGCGTCGTCGAACGTCGCCTCCCTTGTCAGCCGGTTCTCGGCGCGGAACAGGCGCACGAACTCGTCGAGGTCGGCGTGCTGCAGCGGCCGCGTCTTCAGCGTGAAGTGCTGGTTGGTGCGCAGGTCGTAGTACCAGACGCGGTCGGTGTTCGGCTTGCCGTCGGGCCGCGGCGGCTTGCGGTCGAAGAACAGCACGTTCGCCTTCACGCCCTGCGCGTAGAAGAGCCCGGTCGGCAGCCGCAGGATGGTGTGGAGGTCGCCCTGCTTGAGCAACTCGCGCCGCACCGTCTCGCCGGCACCACCCTCGAAGAGCACGTTGTCGGGCAGCACCACGGCGGCGCGGCCGAACATCTTCATGCTGCTGAAGATGTGCTGCACGAAGTTGAGCTGCTTGTTCGACGTGGTGGCCCAGAAATCCTCGCGCTGGATGGTGAGCGCCTCGCGCGACACGTCGCCCTCGTCCGACGTGATCGTGACGCTGCTCTTCTTGCCGAACGGCGGGTTGGCGAGGATCACGTCGTACTCGCCGTGCTTGCCCGAGAGCGCGTCGCGCACGTCGATCGGCACGATGCGCGTGTCGTCGGCGCCCACGCCGTGCAGCACGAGGTTCATGCACGCCAGCCGCGCCACGCTGTCGACCAGCTCCACACCCCGCAGCGCCTCGGTGTTGAGGTGCACCATCTCCGCCTTGCTCAGCCCGTGCCGGCGCAGCTCGGTGTGTGCGGCGAGCAGGAAGCCGGCGGTGCCGCAGGCCGGGTCGCAGATCGTCTCGCCCGGCTTCAGGTTCATCACCTCGACGATGCCCTGGATCAGCGCCCGTGGCGTGAAGTACTGGCCGGCGCCGCCCTTCACGTCTTCGGCGTTCTTCTGCAGCAGGCCTTCGTAGGCATCGCCCTTCACGTCGGTGTCGAGCTGCGTCCACTGCTCCTTGTCGATCAGGTCGACGATCAGGCGCTTGAGCTTGGCCGGGTCCTGGATCTTGTTCTGCGCCTTGCGGAAGATCACGCCGATCACGCCCTCGGCCTTGCCGAGCGCTTCGAGCGTGTGGCGGTAGTGCACTTCGAGGGCGTCGGCATCGAGCTCGACGAGCCTTGGCCAGCTCCATTCGTCGGCGATCACGGCCTTCTCGAAGAACGGCGCTTCGGTCTTCTCGTGCGCCATCTTCAGGAACAGCAGGAAGGTGAGCTGCTCGACGTAGTCGCCGTACGAGAGGCCGTCGTCGCGCAGGATGTTGCAGTAGTTCCAGAGCTTCTGGACGAGGGTGGAGGCGTTCATGGGCTCGGCGTGCTCAGAGCAGTTCGGGGTGGTGGGCCTTCAGCCAGGCGCGCAGCGCCTCGGCGAGCTCGTTCGCCTGCTTCACGCACTCGGCGATGGCGCTCTCGGGCGGCGAGTCGGCCGAGTACTCGGTCGCGTGGCGCTGCCGCCGCAGCGCGTCCAGCACCTGAACGGTCGCGGGTGCCAGCCCGAGGGTGAGCGGCAGGGTCTGGATGGCAGTCTGGTGGTGACCCGGCTTGCTCGTGAGCGTGCGGTAGCCGTTCGCGTTCAGGGCGGCGTCGCACAGCATGCGGATGGCCGTGTACGCGGCACCGAACCGCGTTGCGGCGCTGACACCCTGGACCTGCGCGTCGGCGATGTGCGCCTTCGCGGCGGCGCGCAAGCGCGCCACCGTTTCCTTCGAAGCAGGAATCTCATCGAGGCTGACGCCGACTAGGTTCTTCAAGCTCATCGTCGTTTCCGATCAGGAACATCTTCGGCTGTGCCCACACCTCGGCGACGAACGGGTCTTTCGCCTTGCGCGCCGCGCGCCATTCGGTCGGGCTGTAGACCTTCGGGTTGATCTCGCGGCCGAGCGTGGCCTCGGCCGGCTGCAGCAGCCGCACCGCGTCGGCGAAACCGAGCGTGCCGATCAGCAGGACGTCCACGTCGCTGCCTTCCGATTCGGAGCCACGCGCGATCGAGCCGAAGACGAAGGCCACCGAGATGGAATCGGCGGCGGGCGCGAGCGCATCGGCCAGCACGTCGGCCAGGCCGACGGTCTTGCGCAGGATGCCGGCGAGCTCGGCGAACACCGGGCTCGCGCGGTTGGCGCGGTAGCGCACCTGGTTGCCGACGCGTTCACGCGCCAGCAGGCCGGCGCCGTGCAGGCGGGTCAGCTCCTTGTTCATTGTGCCGGCCGTGGTGCCCGTGAGCCGCGCGATCTCGCGCACGTGCAGCGCGCGCTCGGGGTGCAGCAGCAGCAGCGAGAGCACCCGGCGCCGGTAGCTGGCGGGGAAGAGCAGGTCTGCAGCGCGTTCGGATGTAGCTTCCACGGCTACGAATGTAGCGTCTGGAGCTACATTCAGTCAACGGAACCCACTTGGTGGAGCGCGAGGCGCTCAGGAATCCACGCTGTCGGTCAAGAGAAGGCCGCCTGCAGGATCGACTGGCGCAGGCGCTTCGCGCGGGCGAGGTTGGCGGCGACCTGCGCTTCGGTGGCGCGGATCAGGGAGAGGCGGCGGTCGGCTTCGGCGACGATGCGGTTTTGTTCGGCGAGGGGTGGCAGCGGCATGGGCATCGACTTGAGATCACCGCCCGAAATTCCTGATTGCCCTGCGGTCGTACGCATCACGGTTTCGATGTGCTTCCTTGACGTTCCGGAAGAAGCCATGAGGGCCACGAACTGTGGCACCGCAAGGCTTGGAACGACTCGGACTTTGACCAGCTTGTCGGGGTGCGCGGTCTGCTCAGCCATCGGAGGAACCACAGCGCACACACCAACGAACTCCCTGCTTCCGTTGTATCGCGTGAACAAGAGATCGCCAGCAGCGACGAGATCGCCAGCGTAGTCCTTTGGTTCCCCGGGTAAGTAGCGAACGTCACCTACGTCGATTGCCAGTGGACGAACCGCACTGATCCGAAATATTCGGACACCGGTGATGCCTTCAGGTTTTCCGGCGTATCCGTTTCGAACGAGTTTGCTTATCTGGCCGAGCGTTGTCCATCGCCATCCAGCGGGCAGATCCGAGTCGCCTTCGCCACGGAAGGTCTCCAAGCTCCCCGAAACCAAGCGGCCTTCGCAGGCGGCCTTGAGCACGCTGGCGCGGTAGCGCTTGAGGTTGGCTTGCGCGCGCAGCAGCGCGGACACGCTGGCGTCGAGGCGGGAGAGTTGTTCGTCGAGGTAGGTGACGGTCGTCGCCTGCGTCTCCAGGTCGGGCAAGATGACGGGAATCGTCGCGAGCTTCTTTGTCGATACATTGGAGATGTTCGTCGTCGTTGATGCGCAGGATCGAATAGCGGACTGAACGTCGTGGGTGGTGAGTTGGTAGTACAGGTAACTTGCGTTGACATGCGGTTTCGGTCGAATGAGAGATATGAACGCGCCGAGCGTGGCGCGGTACGGCATCGTCCCGACGATCGCAACCTTGCCGACGAGTTCATAGCTGTTGGCCGTTGAAATCAAGATATCGCCGGCGCGGACGATCTGATCTGAACGCTTGGCCGCTTGCTCCGGAATAAACCAGAGATCGTCCCATTCCACGAGGCGCTGAACGTTCGTTGTCCTGAGGCACGCGATGAGCCCTTCGCGGGGTTCGTGCCGCTTGTCATCTTTAGCGAATGCAACGCCTCTGACGATGTCTGCCGCGTCGGCTAACCGGGTCGTCATCCCACCAACGCCACGTTCAATTCATCCATCAACGGCCACAGCCGCTCCCCGAACACCCGATACACCGGCCCCAGTTCGTTGGCGCTCTGGAAGTAGTCGCGGTCCACGCTGCCGCTCGCGGCGATGGCATCGCGCATGCGGTTCAGCCACGCTTGCTCTTCTTCGCTGAAAGCGGTTCCCTGCTGCTGTTTCGCCGAGCGCCAGGCGTCGAAGCGGCTCGTCACGTGGTCTTCGAACGGCTCCAGCGTCGGCTCCTGCTGCCACGCGAAGCGCACCAGGCTCACGAGGTCGGTGAAGCGGGGCACGAAGCCGGGCTTGCGCTTCACCGCCTTGCCGTCGGCGATCTCGAAGGCGTGCCACAGGCCGTCGGGCGTGAAGTGGCCGGGGCTGTGCGCGAGCTTGGCCTCCAGGTCCTTCAGCGCGTCTTCGCTCAGGCGCTTCCTGTAGGGACGGCTGTAGAGGATCTGCAGCGCCTCGATCTCGGCCCGGTGCTGCTCGATCCAGGTGCGGAAGTCGCGCGTGAAGCCTTGCGCACGCTCCTTCGCGGCGGCATCGAGCCCGCTTTCGAGCACCACGTCCTGCGTCACGGTGTCGATGGTCTGCTCGGCGTCTCGCTTCAGGCCGGAGAGCGTGTTGCGCAGCGCCGGGTCGTCGAACGGCTGGCAGGCGATGCCGACGAGCGCTGCCTTCGCCGCTTCGGGCGCGGCGCCGATGGTCTCGGCGTGGCGGGCGATGCGGTCGAGGTCGGTGGCGTCGAGCAGGCGGTTCGTCAGTTCGCCGAGCGACTGGCCGCAGGCGTCGACGACTTCCTTTCGCTGCGCCGGCTCCAGCTCGCGCTCGAGCCGGGCGAGGCGGTTGGCCAGGCTCAGCAGCGCGTCGTCGTCGCGCTGGCCGAAGGCGAGGCCGAGCATGAGCTTGTCGAACGAGACGCCGGGCTTCCTCTCCATCGGTCGGCTGTCGGTCTTGTCGCTCTCGCACACGCCGACAGCGTCGACGATCACGAAATGCGTCTTCGCCTTGGCGTCGGCACCGCTCACGGCCTGCAGCTCGGTGGGGCTCACGGTGCGCGTGCCGCGCCCCTTCATCTGCTCGAAGTAGGCGCGGCTCTTGACGTCGCGCAGGAACACCAGGCATTCGAGCGGCTTGATGTCGGTGCCGGTGGCGATCATGTCGACCGTGACGGCGATGCGCGTGGCCGGGCTGTTGCGGAAGGTGGCGATCATCGTCTCGGGCTTCTCGCGCTGCTTCGTGGCCGGGTCGTAGCTCATGTAGGTGATCTTCTTGCAGAAGTCGTTGCCGCGGCCGAACACCTCGCGGGCGATGCGCACGATGTCTTCGGCGTGGCTGTCGTCCTTGGCGAAGACGAGCGTCTTGGGCACCATCGCCCGGCTGGGAAAGAGCGTGGGCAGCGCCGCCTTGAAGGCCTCGAGCGCGGTGCGGATCTGGCTCGGCACGACGACGCTGCGGTCGAGCTGGCGCGCCTCGTACTCCAGGTCTTCGTCGAGCTGCTCCCAGCGCGTGGCGCGGTCGGCCCGGTTTCGGCGGTCGACGTGGTAGCCGGCTTCCACCCTGCCGCCGCGCTCGCTCACCTCGGTCTTGATGCGCCAGACGTCGTAGCCGACGTTGACGTGGTCGGCCACGGCGCGCTCGTGGCTGTACTCCATGACGAGGTTGCCGTTGAAGAAGCCGATCGTCTGCTTCGATGGCGTGGCGGTGAGGCCGATCAGGTGGGCGTCGAAGTATTCGAGCACCTGCCGCCACAGGTGGTAGATGCTGCGATGGCACTCGTCGGTGACGATGAAGTCGAACGTCTCGATCGGCAGGCGCGGGTTGTAGGCCACGTCTTTCGGGCGGCCGTCGGCGGCGAGCTCGAAGCTCGAGTGCTCGTCGAGCTCGTCGGCCATCTCGGCGTCGCCGCGAAGCATCGAGTACATGCGCTGGATGGTGCAGACCGTGACCTTGCAGACCTCGTCGAAGTGGTTGTTCTGCATGAGCTGCACGTTGTAGAGCTCGGTGAACTTGCGGCCGTCGTCGGGCGCGACGTAGTCGTTGAACTCGCGCAGCGCGCCCGTGCCGAGGTTGCCGCGGTCGACGAGGAAAAGCACGCGACGTGCTTTCGCGTGGCGCAACAGCCGGTAGATCGCAGTGATGGCGGTGTAGGTCTTGCCGGAGCCGGTGGCCATCTGTACCAACGCGCGCGGGCGGTCTTCGGCGAGCGATGCGTCGAGGTGGGTCACGGCCTCGACCTGGCAGTCGCGCATGCGGATCGGGTCGAGCGGTGGGAGGTTGGCAAGGCGTGCGCGCAGCGTATCGGGTTCGGCGGCCCAGGCTGCGAGCGTCTCGGGTCGGTGGAAGGCGAAGACGGCGCGCGAGCGAGGGGCCGGGTCGCGTGCGTCGCGAAAGAAGGTTTCGGTGCCGGTCGATTCGTAGGCGAAAGCCAGTTGCGCCGCCTCGACCTTGAAGAACGCGGGGAGGCCGGCGGCGTAGTGCGCCGATTGCTCGGCCACGCCCGCGAGCAGCGTTCCCGCGCGCTTGGCTTCGATGACGCCCAGCGGCACGCGGTCGACGAGGAGCAGGTAGTCGCAGCGGCCGCTCTTGAGCGGTACCTCGCGCAGCGCGATGCCGCGGGCGGTGGTGGGCGAGTACGCCGTGTAGTCCTGAACCGCCCAGCCTGCGGCCGTGAGCAGGGTGTCGATCTGCTGGCGGGCGAGCTGCTCGGGAAGCGTCGGCACTGCGGCGGAATTCTAGGGAGTGGAGGCGCGCTCCGACGGTCGCGGTGGCTCCGCCACCACCCGAGCGCCGCGCTCGTACGTGAAGTAAGCCCACGCCCAGTCGACCATCACGACGATGCGGCTGCGAAAGCCGATCAGGAACCAGATGTGGGCGAAGAGCCAGAACAGCCAGGCCGGGAAACCCGAGAAGCGGACCGCGCCGACGACGGGCACCTCGAGCTCGACGATCGCCGACTTGCGGCCGACCGTGGCGAGATTGCCGTAGTCGCGGTAGCGAAACGGCAGCGTCGGCTTGCCGGCGATGCGCCGCAGCACGTTGGCTGCGGCGGCGCGACCCATCTGCTTCGCCGCGGGGCTCACGCCGGGTACCGGTGTCGGCTCGCCTTGCGGCGGGTAGCTCCTGGCCTGCGCCAGGTCGCCGATGACCGAGACTTGGGGAAGGCCCGGCACCGACAGGTCGGGTTCGACGGCGACGCGGCCGGACTTGTCGAGCGTCGCGCCCGTCGCGTGCGCGATGTCGGCGCCGAGCGGCGAGCCGGCGACACCGGCCGCCCAGACCACCGTTCGCGCCGCGATGCGCACCGGCCCGTCGCTGCTGTCGTAGCGCACACCTTCGGCGTCGATGCCCACGACCTTGGCGCCGGTCCGCACGTCGACGCCGAGCCGCTCCAGTTCTGCGTGCGCCTTGCCAGACAGCACCGGCGCGAAGCTCGTCAGGATGCGACCGCCGCCTTCGAGCAGGATGACGCGAGAACGCGTCGGGTCGATGCGACGGAACTCGTCCTTCAGCGTGTGGCGCGCGATCTCGCTCATCGTGCCGGCCATCTCGACGCCGGTCGGTCCGCCGCCGATGACGACGAAGGTCAGCCATCCCTCGTCCATCGCCGCGTCGCCTTCGCGTTCCGCCCGCTCGAACGCGCCGACCATGCGCGAGCGGATGACGAAGGCGTCGGCGAGCGTCTTGAGTCCCGGCGCGTGCGGCTCCCACTCGTCGTGACCGAAATAGCTGTGCGTGGCACCGGCGGCGACGATGAGGTGATCCCAGTCGATCCGGCCGCCGCCGTCGAGCGAGACGGTGCGCGAGGCGACGTCGATGCCGCATACCTCGGCCTTGAGGATCGTCAGGTTGCCGCGCCGGGTCTGGCGCCGCAGCACGTGCCGTATGGGCGCGCTCACCGACGGCGCCGACAGCCCCGCCGTCGCGACCTGGTAGAGCAGCGGCTGGAACAGGTGGTGGTTGGTGCGATCGACGAGGATGATCTCGACGGCGGCCCTGGAGAGCGCACGAACCGCCTCGATGCCGCCGAAACCGCAGCCGATGACGAGGACCCGCGGACGCCCCGACGCGCGCGGCGGCGTGTTCACGACGCGGCCATCGCCGGCTCGGCGCCGCGCAGTCGCGCCGCCACCATGTGGATGTGGGTGCGCAGCGAGTAGAGCTCGTCGGCGTAGCTGAGCGGCACGCTCACGTGCTCGACATGCGACTCGACCTCGTCGAGCTCGCGCAGCAACTCGTCGGTCGGCCGCTTGCCGATCGCGTCCTCGATGTCGCGCAGCTGGCGGTACCAGCGGAAGATGCGCGAGCGCACGCGGAACGTGTAGAGCGGCGGCAGCACGCGCGACAGCGGGATCAGCGCCGCGGCGATGGCGAGGATGAGCGGCCACATCCGGTCGACGAGGTTGGCGAGCCAGAACGGCAGGTAGCGCTGCAGCACCGGCGGCCCGCTCGTGTAATAGCGCTGCGCATCCTTGGCCAGCGGGCGCTCGGTGTTCCTCGGCGTCGGGAAGTCGCCCTTCTTCTGGAACCAGCCGGAACCGCCATGCACCTGCTGCGCGGCCTCGACGAAGAGCTGGATCAGCGCCGGATGCGTGCCCTTCCTGGCGACCAGCGTCGCCGTCGGCGCGACGAGGTGGATGTCGGCGGCGGGAATGTCGCGCGCCAGGTCGACGACGCCGCGTGGCAGCGTCACCGGGCTGAGGAACGGGAAGCGCCGCGAATAGGCTTCGGCCTGCGCGAAGTCGAACAGGGCGACGCCGGGCGTGCGCAGCAGCATCTGCACGAGCAGCGATTCCGGTGCCGACGCGAACACCACCGCGTCGATGCGGCCCTCGAGCATCGCCGCCACCGCCGGTGTCTGCGTCTCGCGCAGCAGCGTCAGGCCGGCGGGGTCCATGGCGTTGGCGTCGAGCAGCCGCGCCATCAGGTTCGGAACGCCACTGCCCGGCGCGCCGATGTTGACGCGCCAGCCGGCGAGCTGGGTGAGGGCGTCGAGCTTCGGCGACTTCGCCAGCCGCTCTGCAGCGTCCTGCCGGTAGAAGATCCACACCGGCTCGTAGAACAGGCTGCCGAGGCTGACGAGACCGTCGTCGGTGTCGGCGTCGCTGCCGGCCGGGCGCTCCGGCGCGGCGCCGCCCTGTGCGAAGCCGATGTCGACATCGCCGCCTTCGGCGTGCAGGAGGTCGAGGTTCTCGGCCGCGCCCGCCGTCTTGCGCAGCTCGACCTCGATGCCGTAGCCGGCGAGCACCTTGGCGTAGCGACGGCCGAACTCGGCATAGGCGCCTTGGTCCTGCCCGGTGGCGAGCACGACTCGTTTCGGCGGCGCCGGGTCGAGCAGCAGGTAGGCGGCGACGAGCAGCACGACCGCGAGCAGCACGAATGGCGCTGCAGTCGCGAACATGTCGCGCGACGACACGAGCGTCATCCGCAGCGGGTTCTTCACGGCCCGGATTCTCGGTCAGCGCCCAAGTCGACTCGCCGGCCGGCGCTATCCTGACCCGCATGCGGCTCTTGCTCGTCGAGGACGACCGGATGATCGGCGAGAGCCTGCAGCGGGCGCTGCGCCTCGAGGGCTACGCCGTCGACTGGGTCCGTGACGCCTCCGCCGCGACGACGACCCTGGCGAGCGAGCGCTTCGACCTCGTGCTGCTCGACCTGGGCCTGCCGGCCGGTGGCGCCGCCGCCGCCGGCGTTGCGGCGCGCGGCGACGGCCTCGACGTGTTGCGCGCGGCGCGCGCCCGTGGCGACGCGACCGCGGTGATCGTGCTCACCGCCCGCGACGCGCGCGGCGACCGCGTCGCCGGGCTCGATGCCGGTGCCGACGACTACCTCGTCAAGCCGTTCGAGCTCGACGAGCTGCTGGCGCGGATGCGCGCGGTGCTGCGCCGGCACGGCGGCCGCGCCTCGCCGCTGCTGACCGCCGGCGACCTCGCCCTCGACCCGGCCGACCGCACCGTCACCCTCGGTGGCGCGCCGGTGCTGCTGTCGGCGCGCGAATTCGCGGTGCTCGAGGCGCTGTTGCAGCGGCCGGGCGCCGTCCTCTCGCGGGCGCAGCTCGAGGACCGGCTGTACGGCTGGGGCGAAGAGATCGAGAGCAACGCGGTGTCGGTCTACGTCCACCAGCTGCGCAAGAAGCTCGGCGCCGATGCGATCCGCACGGTGCGCGGTGTCGGCTACACGGTCGACGTCGCGGCT
>JBBSUK010000122.1:0-10471 GCA_038234975.1 Burkholderiales bacterium | reverse complement strand
TTCGACCTGCGCGAGGGCTTCCCGCTCGTCACCACCAAGATGGTGCACTTCAAGTCGATCGCGCTCGAGCTGTTGTGGTTCCTGCGCGGCGACGGCAACGCGCGCTGGCTGCAGGAGCGCGGCGTGTCGATCTGGAACGAGTGGGCCGCGCCCGACGGCGACCTCGGCCCGGTGTACGGCGTGCAGTGGCGGTCGTGGCCGACGCCCGACGGCGAGCGCATCGACCAGATCGCCCGTGTCGTCGAGCAGCTTCGCAGCGACCCGGACTCGCGCCGCATCGTCGTCAGCGCCTGGAACGTCGCCGACCTCGGCAAGATGGCGCTGGTCCCGTGCCACGCCTTCTTCCAGTTCTACGTCGCGCCGCCCGAGGCACCCGGCGCGAAGCGGCGCCTGTCGTGCCAGCTCTATCAGCGCAGCGCCGACGCCTTCCTCGGCGTTCCGTTCAACATCGCCAGCTACGCGATGCTCGTGCACATGCTGGCCCAGCAGTGCGACCTCGACGTCGGCGACTTCGTCTGGACCGGTGGCGACTGCCACATCTACGACAACCACGCCGAGCAGGTCGACCTCCAGCTCACGCGAACGCCCTACCCCTGGCCGACGCTTGTCATCGGCCGCCGCCCACCGACGATCTTCGACTACGAGTTCGAGGACTTCGAGGTCGTCGACTACCGGCACCACCCGGCGATCAAGGCGCCGGTCGCGGTCTAGTTCCGCAGCCCGGCGCCGCCGGCCGCCAGCGTGGCGAAGTTCACTGCCCGCCTTTCCCGCGTCGCGCGGTCAGGCGATAAAGTGCCGGGATGACGACGAACTTTCTCGCCCCGACGGCGGCCGAGCTCGAACGCGACTGGGGCCTGGTGCTCGACGACGACTGGCACAGCGACGTCTGCGCCGGTGATTTCGCCCCCATCGTGCGCCGCTTCGGCCTCGGCGAGGCGGCGCAGCGCGAAGCCGTGGCGGCCCGCTTCGGCCTTGTGCCGTCGACCGCGAAGTCGATGCGCTCGCCCGCGGCGACCCTCAACGCCCGTTCCGAGACCGCGTCGACGCGTGCCGCGTTCAAGGCGGCGTGGGCCGGCCGCCAGTGGTGCATCGTCCCGGCGCAATGCTTCTACGTTCCGTACTACGGCGAAGCCGGCGACGAGGAGCGCTCGACCCGTTGGCGGGTCCGCCGCAAGGACCGCTCGCCGCTCAGCATGGCGGGTCTGTGGGACGAGTGGTCCGACGAGGCCGGCACGACGATCGTCAGCTTCTCGATCCTCACCATCAACTGCGACCTGCATCCGCTGCTGGCGCGATTCCACCGGTCGACCGGCGACAAGGGCGAGGCGAGCGAGAAGCGCACGCCGGTGCTGCTCGCCGAAGAGGACTACGACGCCTGGCTGGACTCGTCTCCGGGCCGCGCGCCGATCTACTTCGGCACCTTCGGCAAGGACGACCTGGAGGCCGAACCGGCGCCGGCAGCGGTGCAGAAGACGACGACGATGGTTCCGCTCGACACGATCGTCTCGGACATCTGATCCTCGGCATGCCGCGGTGATCGCCGCGCAATCGGTCAGGCCACGGGCGCCGCCGCCCGGATCTGCTCGAGCACGCCCTTCGCACTGACCGGGATCGGCGTCCCCGGGCCGAAGATGCCCTTGACACCGGCGGCGTAGAGGAAGTCGTAGTCGCCGCGCGGGATGACACCGCCGACGAAGACGACGATGTCACCGCCGCCCTGCGCCTTGAGCGACTCGACGATCGCCGGCACCAGCGTCTTGTGCGCAGCGGCGAGCGTGGACACGCCGACCGCGTGGACGTCGTTCTCGATCGCCTGCCGCGCGCACTCCTCGGGCGTCTGGAACAGCGGGCCGATGTCGACGTCGAAGCCGAGGTCGGCGAAGGCAGACGCGACGACCTTGGCGCCGCGGTCGTGCCCGTCCTGGCCGAGCTTGGCGATCAGCACCCGCGGCCGCCGGCCGTGCTCGTCGGCGAACGCCGAGATGTCGGCGCGGATCGCCTGCCACGCCTCGGCGCCGTCGGAGCCTTCGTAGGCGCCGGCGTAGACGCCGCTCACCTTGTGCGTGTCGGCGCGGTGGCGACCGAACGCCGCCTCGAGCGCGTCGCTCACCTCGCCGACGGTGGCGCGCGCCCGCATCGCGTCGATCGACAGCGCCAGCAGGTTGCAGGAGGTGGTGTCGGCGGCGCTGCCGTCGCCGCCGGCGCAGGCGGTGAGCGCGGCGACCGCGGCCTTCACCGCAGCATCGTCGCGCCTGGCGCGGACCTCGCCCAGACGCCTGATCTGGCTGTCGCGGACGGCATGGTTGTCGATCGTCAGCGTGTCGATCGCGGCCTCGTCGGCGAGCCGGTACTTGTTGACGCCGACGATCACGTCCTGCCCGGAGTCGATGCGCGCCTGCTTCTCGGCCGCGCTCGCCTCGATCTTGAGCTTGGCCCAGCCGCTCTGCACGGCCTTCGTCATGCCGCCCATCGCGTCGACCTCCTCGACGATCGCCCATGCCGCGTCGGCCATCTGCTGCGTCAGCGTCTCCATCAGGTAGCTGCCGCCCCACGGGTCGACGACCGCCGGGATGTGCGTCTCCTCCTGCAGCAGCAGCTGGGTGTTGCGGGCGATGCGCGCCGAGAACTCGCTCGGCAGGGCGATCGCCTCGTCGAGCGCGTTGGTGTGCAGGCTCTGCGTGCCGCCGAACACCGCCGCCATCGCCTCGATCGTCGTGCGCACGACGTTGTTGTACGGGTCCTGCTCGGTCAGGCTCCAGCCCGAGGTCTGGCAATGCGTGCGCAGCATCAGGCTCTTCGGCTGCTTCGCGCCGAAGCCGGTCATGACGCGGTGCCACAGCAGCCGCGCCGCGCGCAGCTTGGCGATCTCGAGATAGAAGTTCATCCCGATGCCGAAGAAGAAGCTCAGGCGCCCGGCGAAGGCGTCGACGTCGAGACCCTTGTCGAGCGCCGTCTGCACGTAGGCCTTGCCGTCGGCGATCGTGAACGCCAGTTCGAGCGCCTGGCTCGCGCCGGCCTCCTGGATGTGATAGCCGGAGATCGAGATCGAGTTGAAGCGCGGCATGCAGCGCGCCGTGTAGTCGATGATGTCGCCCACGATCCGCATGCTCGGCGCCGGCGGATAGATGTAGGTGTTGCGAACCATGAACTCCTTGAGGATGTCGTTCTGGATCGTCCCCGAGAGCTGCTCCTGCGCCACGCCCTGTTCCTCGCCCGCGACGATGTAGCCGGCGAGGATCGGCAGCACCGCGCCGTTCATCGTCATCGACACGCTGACGCTGCCGAGCGGGATGGCGTCGAAGAGGATCTTCATGTCCTCGACGGTGTCGATCGCGACGCCGGCCTTGCCGACGTCGCCGGTCACGCGCGGGTGGTCGCTGTCGTAGCCGCGGTGCGTGGCGAGATCGAAGGCGACGCTCACGCCCTGCGCGCCGCCGGCCAGCGCCTTGCGATAGAAGTCGTTCGACGCCTCGGCGGTGGAAAAGCCCGCGTACTGCCGGATCGTCCAGGGACGCACCGCGTACATCGTCGCCTGCGGGCCGCGCACGTAGGGAGCGAAGCCGGGCAGCGTGTCGGCAACCGGAAGCGCATCGACGTCGGCCTTCGTGTAGAGCGGCTTGACGACGATGCCCTCGGGCGTCGTCCAGTTCAGCGCCGCCAGGTCGCCGCCCGGTGCCTGCTTCGTGGCGGCACGTTCCCAGTCGGCCAACGACGGCGCAGCATCCGGCGACGGGTGGGGTGGCTCGGTCGGTCGTGTCATGCGGCTCGTCGGTGTGGAAGCGGGACGATCCTACCGCTCCGTAAACTCGTGTCGATGGACACTCCGCCGAACGGGCCGCTCGCCGGCACGCGCATCGTCATCGTCGGCGGCATCGGCCCGGGGCCGTTCGCGGCGATGCTGCTGGCCGAGCTCGGCGCCGACGTGCTGCGCATCGACCGGCCGGGAGAACGCGAACGCGGCATCGGCGCCTTCGCGCGCAGCCAGCGCTCGGTGGCGCTCGACCTGAAGACCGACGACGGCATCGCCACGGCGCTGGCGTTGTTCGACAAGGCCGACGCGATCATCGAGGGCTTCAGGCCCGGGGTGATGGAGCGCCTGGGGCTCGGCCCGGACGTCGCGCTGGCCCGCAACGCCGCACTCGTCTACGGCCGCATGACCGGCTGGGGCCAGACCGGGCCGCTGGCCCAGGCGGCGGGGCACGACATCAACTACATCGCGCTCAGCGGCGCGCTGCACGCGATCGGCCCGCAAGACCGGCCGATCGTTCCGCTCAACCTCGTCGGTGACTTCGGCGGCGGCTCGCTGTACCTCGCGATGGGTCTGCTCGCGGCGATCGTCCATGTGAAGAACGGCGGCAGCGGCCAGGTCGTCGACTGCGCGATGGTCGACGGCGCAGCGTCGCTGACGACGATGTTCCACGCGATGCGCGCCGCTGGCCTGTGGGGCGCGCGCGGTCGCAACCTGCTCGATGGCGGCGCGCACTTCTACGCCGTCTACCGCTGCGCCGACGGCCGCTTCGTCGCGCTCGGCGCCATCGAACCGGCGTTCTACGCCGAGCTGCGCGCCAAAACCGGCCTCGGCGACGCTGCCTTCGATGCGCAGAACGACGCCGCACGCTGGCCCGAGCTGAAGGAGCGAGTCGCGGCCGTCATCGCCACCCGGACGCGCGACGAGTGGTGCGAACTGCTCGAAGGCAGCGACGCCTGCTTCGCGCCGGTGCTCGACTTCGACGAGGCGCCCGAGCATCCGCACAACCGCGAGCGCGGCACCTTCGTCGACGTCGACGGGCACCGTGAGCCGGCGCCCGCACCACGCTTCTCCGCCACGCCGCTCGCGCCGCCGCGCGCCGCCGGCGCCCCCGGAGCCGACACCGAGTCGGCGCTGCGCGACTGGGGCGTCGCACCGGCCCGCCAGCCCACCCCTTCGACACGATGACCAACCTCTACGCGGCGCTGTGGCGCGGCTTCCCCGCAGACCTCGGCCGCATCGCCATCGAGACCGCCGACACGGCGCCGGCTCGGCTCTACACCTGGCGCGACCTCGACCGGGCGAGCTCGCGCATCGCCAACTGGCTCGATTCGCTCGCGCTCGCGCCCCGGTCGCGCATCGTGGCGCAGACCGGCAAGAGCGTCGAAGCGGTGATGCTCTACCTCGCCGTGCTGCGTGCGGGCCACGTTCACGTGCCGCTCAACACCGCCTACCAGGCGGCCGAGATGGCGTACTTCGTCGCCGACGCCGAGCCGGCGGTGGTCGTCTGCGCGCCGCGGCAACTCGACGCGATGCGCGACCTCGTCGCGAAGTCGGCGGGGGACCACGGTCTTGCCTGCCCGCACGTCGTCTCGCTCGGCGACGACATCACCGGCACGCTGCTCGACTCGGCGGCGCCGTTTCCGGACACGCACCGTGTCGCGGCCGCCGCAGCCGACGACCTCGCCGTCATCGTCTACACGAGCGGCACCACCGGGCGCAGCAAGGGCGCGATGCTGAGCCACGGCAACCTGCTGTCGAACGCGCGAACGCTGCGCTCGTTCTGGGACTGGAAGCCGGACGACGTGCTGCTGCACGCGCTCCCCATCTTCCACGTGCACGGCCTGTTCGTCGCGCTGCACGGCGCGTTGCTCAACGGCAGCCGCATCGTCTGGTTCTCGAAGTTCGACGCGCGTGACGTCGTCGCGCAGCTGCGCGACGCAACCGTCTTCATGGGCGTGCCGACGCTCTACGTGCGCATGCTCGCCGAGCCGACGCTCGACCGCGCCGCGTGCGCACGCATGCGCCTGTTCATCAGCGGCTCGGCACCGTTGCTCGTCGAGACCTTCGACGCGTGGACGGCACGCACCGGCCACGTCATCCTCGAGCGCTACGGGATGAGCGAGACGGTGATGCTGACGAGCAACCCGTGTCGCCCGGAGCGCGGCGAACGTCGCCGCGGCACCGTCGGTCCGGCACTGCCCGAGGTCGCCGTGCGCACGGTCGACGCCGCGACCGGCACACCCTGCGCCTGCGACGAGACCGGCAGCGTCGAGGTGCGTGGCCCGAACGTCTTCGCCGGCTACTGGCGCATGCCCGGGAAGACGAAGGACGAATTCACCGCCGACGGGTGGTTTCGCACCGGCGACGTCGGCCGCCTGTCGGACGACGGCTACCTCACCATCGTCGGCCGCAGCAAGGACCTCGTCATCACCGGCGGCTACAACGTCTACCCGGCCGAGGTCGAGGGCTTCCTCAACGAGATGCCGGGCGTCGCCGAGTCGGCCGTCATCGGCGTCCCGCATCCCGACTTCGGCGAAGGCGTGGTGGCCGTCATCGTCGCCAGGCCCGGCGCGAAGGTCGATGGCGCGACGCTGATCGCGGCGCTGAAGTCGCACATCGCCGCGTTCAAGGTGCCCAAGCACGTCGAGGTCGTCGGCGAGCTGCCGCGCAACGCGATGGGCAAGGTGCAGAAGAACGTGCTGCGCGAGCGGCACGCGGCCGCGTTCGGCCCGGCTCGGCGCTGAGGGCGCCGCGCCGGCTGGATCACTTGGCGACGATGCCGGCCTTCTGAAGCACCGCGGCCCAGCGCTTGCCCTCGACCGCGATGAACGCGTCGAACTGCGCGTCGGGTTGCGGTGCGAGTTCCATGCCGATGCTGTCCAGCTTCGCCTTCACATCCGGGAGGGCGAGGACCGCCGTCATCTCCGCGGCCAGCTTGCGCACCACGGCATCGGGTGTCTTGACCGGCACGAACACGCCCGTCCAGGGTCGCACATCGTAGCCCGGCAGATTCGCGGACTCGGCCACGGTGGGCAGGTCGGGGAACGCGACGATGCGCTGGTTCGGCGTCACCGCGATCGCGCGCAACTTCCCCGATTTGATGTACGGCCCGGCGAGCGCGGCCGACAGCGCCATCATCGAGATGCGTCCGGCGAGGAGATCGGCGACCGCCTCGGGCTGGCCGCGGTACGGCACGTGCGTGAGCTTGACGTCGGCCATCTGCGCGAGCAGTTCACCCGAGAGATGCGGCGACGAACCGACTCCCGGCGATCCGTAGGTGAGCGGCGAATCGCTCTTGCGCGCGAGGGCGAGCAGCTCGGACATGTCGGTCACCGGCAGCGACGGTGGGACGACGATGACGTTGGGAACGCTGCCGATCCCGAGCACGGCGCGAAAGCTGGCCGGACTCCACGAGAGGTTCTTGACCATCTGCGGCAGGACGGTGAACCCGGTGCCGACCATGAGGATGGTGTAACCGTCGGGCGCTGCCTTGGCGACCACGTCGGTGCCGATCGAGCCGCCCGCCCCCGCGCGGTTCTCGACCACCACGGGATGGCCGAAGCGAACCGAGAGCTTGTCGGCCAAGGTGCGCGCGACCTGGTCGACGATTCCAGCCGGAGAGAACGGCACGACGATGCGGACCGGCCGGCTCGGGAAGTCGTCTTGCGCCACCGCCAGTGACGACGCGGCGGCAAGCAGCATCGCCGCGATGCACGTCGAGGCTTGTTGAACGAGCGCTTTCATCGGACGACCTCAAGGATGCTATGTGCCTATACATGATACGACCAAACGTATCGTTTATGGAATCAATGACCGCGTGCACGAATCAGCGTCGCCTCCCGGGGCTCACCCCCTCGACGGACGACGACGTCGCCCGCCATCGCCCGGCCTCGTCCTCGTCTACCTGAGCCTGGTCCCGCAACTTGAACAGGTGCGCGCGCAGCGACCGCAACGCCACCGGGTGCAGCCGGCGGTCGACGGCGGCGTAGACCCGCTCGACCATCGCCTCAGGAGTCGTCGCCGGATGCGCGAAGACATCTGCCAGCACCAGCGCCTCACGCGCGAGGCGGTGCGCGACGGTCTTGCGAACCTCGTCGTGCGGCCGGTCGATGAGGAAGCCGTGACCGGGCGCCAGCCATTCGAGGTCTTCTTCGAGCAGCCGTTCGAGCGAGTGGAGATAGACCGCCATGTCGCCGTCGGGCGGGTTGATGACGACCGTCGAGCCCTGCATGAGATGGTCGCCGGTGAAGAGCAGCTTCTCCTCCTCGAGCAGCCAGCAGACGTGGTTGCTCGCGTGGCCCGGCGTGCGCACGGCGCGCAGCGTCACGCCCGGCCCGTCGCCCTGCCCCACGACGATGCGGTCGCCCTCCTCGACCACGTGGTCGGGCGAGAACGTCGCGTCCTGCCACTCGGGGTGTTCGGCGACGCGGCCGAACGTCGGCGCTCCGGTCGCGGCCCGGATCGCGGCGACCGCGGGTGAGTGGTCCTTGTGCGTGTGCGTGACGAGGATGCGCGTCACCTTCCCGGGCGCCGCGGCGAGCAGGGCCTCGATGTGCCTCGCGTCGTCCGGGCCCGGGTCGATCAGCGCCCAGTCGTCGACGCCGGGCGTGCCGACGAAGTAGCCGTTGGTACCCGGCCCCGTCATCAGACTGCCGTTCGGCGCGATGACGCGCATCACGTTCGGCGAGAGCCACACCGGGCGGCCGGGCACGGGCTCGATGCCGACGTCGCCGCGGCCTTCCGGGTCGAGGCGACCGACCTCGGCGAAGGCCGGCTCGCCAGGCGCGATCGGCCGCTTGCCGGTGCTGCCGCGGCCGATCCGCGGCCGCGTCATCGGCACCTCGCGCCGGGCTCGGGCGGCGGCGATCGCCGCGCCGGCATCGGCGAAGGTCGAGAGCGCACGCAGCGTCTGCGCCGTGACGAGCAGGAACTTCAGGCCGCGTGCCGGATCGAGCGCTTCGCGCGGGGTGAGCCAGAGCACCTCGACCGTCTCGGTGCCGTCGGCCGAGGCGGCTTGGCCTGCGGGCGCACGGGCGATGAAGAACCGCGTGTCGAAGATCTTCGGCATGCCGAGCGGCGTCATCCAGTGGCTGTGGTACGCGAGGGCGCCGGCGTCGAGCCGCACGCCGAGCCGTGCGCAGACGTCGGCCATGCCGATCGCGTTCGCATGCAGGGCGCCGCGCATGGCCCGGAGCTCGTCGGCGTCACGCGAGGCGAGGTCGACGGTGCAGCTGCCGGCGTCG
Source organism: Burkholderiales bacterium (assembly GCA_038234975.1). Taxonomy (GTDB): domain Bacteria; phylum Pseudomonadota; class Gammaproteobacteria; order Burkholderiales; family Burkholderiaceae_C; genus Schlegelella_A. The sequence continues at coordinate 1,477 of JBBSUK010000122.1, read as the reverse complement.
AGCGCGAACAGCAGGCCCGCCTCCTCGAAACACTCGCGGAGCGCCGCGACCCAGTAGTGCAGGCCATGCGAGGGCAGCGCCAGGCGGTCGCTGGCGGTTGCGTCGTCGAGGCCGATGCAGCGCTCGTAGTGGCCTCGATCGGAGTCGTCGAGCAGGCCGCCGGGGAAAACCGTCGCACCGCCGTTCTGGTCGCCCTCGCGGTCCGCCCGACGCAGCAGGAGGACCTGCAGCCCGCCCGGCGAGTCGCGCACGACGATGAGGCTGGCGGCAGCGCGGGACTTGGCGGTGCGAGGCGGCTCGGAGGGCGACTTCGAATCAAGCATTGCCAATGTTGGCGCATGTCGCCTCGACGCGCAGTCGACGAATCGCAGCTCGTTTCTCCAGGCCCGCCAGCCCCGCCCCGGGGCGGAGCACCGCCATGCACTGCACGACCGCACTCGCCTCGGCCAGCGGATCGTCGCACAGCCGTGTCGCGAGACCGATCGCGACCGCCTCGGTGCCATCGACGACGCGACCGCTGAAATCCAGCTCGCGCAGCACGTCGTCGCGCGCCAAGCCGCGCAGCAACGCGAAGCCAGCCATGTCGGGAACGATGACCGTGGCATCCGCAGCTGCATCAACGAGCGCCAGCGCGTACTGCAGGGTGACGCAACATGCGTCTTCAGCGGAGACGGCGTCGTAAGGCATGTGAGATTGTGCGGCGATGGTCGGCCGTCACAGTTCCTGCCTGAAGGACGAGACATGAGGAAGACAGACAAGTCGGCTCCCGCCGCCCCGCCTGCCCCGCTCACCCGCGACCCATAGTCAGTCGCGTTTGCCCGCAAGGTCGACGAGTTGCGCGGCGAAATGGGGAAAGCGAACGGTGGGTGGGTCATGATTTACGTCGAATGGGCGCTCTGTTGTATGCCCGTGAGTTCGTCGAATGAACAAAGTCAACGATTGAAGCCGAAATCGGCCACGGTCAGGACCGGGGCGACGTTCTACAGCGACCGCTTGGCTTGAGGTTATTTCGCGAACGGCAAAAGTATTTGACGATTTACGGTTGCGCGCCCTGTGAGAACGCGCAGCGTGGCTTCGCAGGCAGAGCGATGAGAAGTAGTTGCCGACGTGCCATCCTGCGGGGTCAGTCAGACTAAAAGCGATAGCTGACGACGTCATTTCGGCTTAGCTTTGACTCGGCGGATGAGCACGGGAGACCGGCTTAATTCGAGGCGCTGATGAAGCGCCGCGACCGAGCGCTCGCGCGCCCCAGAGGTGGGCGACATGAAGGCTTGCGCCGCGATTCCGCAAGCTGCGCCAACGCTAGTTGTAAGGATGGCGAGGTAGCATTTGCTGAGCAGCGGTCTGCGCGAGGCGTTCGACTACTTCGGCGGCGTTCCCGAGCATGTGCTCTTCGACAACACCAAGGCCGTCGTCATCGAGCGTGACGCCTACGGGCCGGGGCTGCACCGCTGGAACGACGAGCTCAAGGGGCTCG
>JBBSUK010000121.1:0-10755 GCA_038234975.1 Burkholderiales bacterium | reverse complement strand
TTGCTGCCGTGGTGCGGCACCAGCAGCACGTCGCTGTGCAGGCCGTCGCCGAGCGACGCCACCAGCCTGGCTTCCTGCTCCCGTTCGATGTCGCCGGTGAGGATGGCGCTGCGACCGCCCTGCTCCGCCACGCGCACGACGCACGACATCGCGTTGGCCTTGAGCGGTCGCTCGGCCGGTCGATCGGCGGCGGCACGGTAGTCGTCGGCTTCGGGGCGCAGCACCGCGAACTCGACACCGTCCCACGTCCAGCGCTGACCGGCCTCGCAGCGCGACGCCCGCGGGCCGGCGAACGCGAGGATCGGATGGCCGCTCTCCAGCGAGCTCGACACGCGCGCCACGTCGAGCGAGCCGAGCACCGCCTTCGCACCGCCGACGTGGTCGAGGTCGCGGGGGCTGAGCACGAGCGTGTCGATGCGCGCGTCGCCCAGCGCGCGCAGCAGCGGCACGAGCACGCGCTGGCCGGCGTCGCTGTCGCGCGAGTACTGCGGCCCGGCGTCGAACAGCAGCGCGTGGCTGCGCGTGCGGATCAGGATCGCCGAGCCCTGCCCGATGTCGGCAGCGACGAGATCGAAGCTGCCGTCGGGCGGAAGCTCGCGCGGCGGCACCAGCAGCGGCAGTGCCAGCAATGGCGCGAAGGCGCGCATCCGCCACGGCAGCGGCAACACGATCAGCACCGCAGCTGCGAGGCCGGTCGCCTGTGCCCACAGCGGTGCCGCCGGTGCGATCCACACGGCGCCCGGCCACGCCGCGAGCCAGGACCGGTAGCCGGCGAGCGCCTTGACCGCCAGACCGCCGAGCGACCACAGCGGCGCTGCGAGCGCGCCGAGCAGCGCCAGCGGCGTGACGACGAGCGTGACGAGCGGGATCGCCACCAGGTTGGCGAGGAAGCCGACGACCGAGACCTGCTGGAAGAAGACGAGCGTCAGCGGCACCAGGCCCACGGTGGCGACGACCTGCGTGCGAACGCCGGTGCCGACATGGCCGAGCACGCCGTCGAGACGCCGCCGCCATGGCGGCGCGTTCGCGCTGCGCGCCGGCGCGTCCCGGGCCTGCACCGGCGACGACACCATCAGCAGTCCGACCGCCGAGAACGACAACCAGAAGCCGGCCTGCGTCAGCGCCCACGGATCGACGATGGTGACGACGACGGCCGCGGCGAGGAGCACCAGCGGCCACGGCCAGCGCAATCCCAGCGAGCGCAGCAGCAGCACCGTCGCCAGCATCCACACCGTGCGCTGCGCCGGGATGCCCCAACCCGAGACGACCGCGTAGGCCACGGCCGCCGCCATGCCGCCCCACCGTCCGGCGCTGACCGCCGGCAGCACGCGCATCGCCCGGGCGCTGCGCCGCCACGCGGCATCGACGAGGCAACCGAAGAGCCACGCGAACATGGTGATGTGCAGGCCGCTGATCGCCACGAGATGGGCGACGCCGGTGTTGCGGAAGAGGTCCCAGTCCTCGCGGTCTATGGAACCCTGGTCGCCGATCGCGAGCGCGGCGAGCACGCCGGCGGTGCGTCGGTCCGAAACGCGGGCTTCGATCGCGTCTCGCAGGCGCTGGCGGAACCGCTCGACGGGGTATCGGTCGGTATCGGCCAGTCGTGCCGGGGCCGGCGTGTCACGCACGTACCCGGTGGCGCGGAGGCCCTGCTCGAACATCTGCAGCTCGTAGTCGAAACCGTGCGGGTTGACGTTGCCGTGCGGCCGGCGCAGCCGCAGCGCGAACCGCCAGCGCTGGCCGGCGCGCAGCTCGCCGCCGGGAGCGAGCGTCGACGCATCTTCGTGAAAGCCGGCGTACCAGCCGACGGCGAGCAGCGGCGGCAGCGTGCCGCCGTCGACGCGCCGCGACCCACCGTCGACGCGCATGCGGAAGCGCACACCGTTGGCACCGCGCTGCGGCAGGCTGGCGACGACGCCGACGACCACCACGTCGCGACCTTCGAGCGCCGCCGGCAGCACGTCGTCGAGGCGATCCGCCGCGCGCCATCCCGACGACGCGAACGCCACGGCCGCGAGCGCCGCGGCACCGCCGATGCACGCGGTCCACGCCAGGCGACGCCGGAGCGCGAACGCGAGCGCCGCGAGGGCCACCGCGACGCCGCCGACGCCCAGGTAGACAGCCGGTGCCGCGAGCGTCGGCTCCTGAAGCTGTACTGCGATGCCGAGCAACCAGCCGAGGCCGAGCCCGGCGATCCGCGCGCCAGCCGAGGGTGCCCGCATCGGCGGGAGTGTAGGCACGCCGACCGACAACCGAGGTGTACGATTTCCCCCCGCTTCCCGGACGACCGCCGCAAGGCGGCTCTGTTCCCATGTCCTCGATCTACGACCGCCTGACCGACCTCGACATCTCGCTGTCGCCGCTGTCGATCCCCGCCGGCGCCTACGTGCCGTTCGTTCGCGTCGGCAACCTCGTCTACCTGTCGGGTCACATCGCCAAGCGCGACGGCAAGGTCTGGGTCGGCCAGCTCGGCCGCAACATGAACACCGCCACCGGCCGCAAGGCCGCGCGCGCGGTGGCGATCGACCTGCTCGGCACGCTGCACGCGGCGGTCGGCGACCTCGACAAGGTCGAGCGCATCGTCCGCATCACGAGCCTCGTCAACAGCAGCGCCGACTTCACCGAGCACCACCTCGTGACCAACGGCTGCTCCGAGCTGTTCGGCGAGGTGTTCGCCGAGAAGGGTGCGCATGCGCGCAGCGCCTACGGCGTCGCGCAGCTGCCGCTCGGCGCCTGTGTCGAGATCGAGCTGATCGCGCAGGCAGCGGAGTGAGACGCTGAGCGCGTCCTCGGGCACGGCCCGGCACGCGGCCGGCGGCTGGCTCGCCGCCGGCGCGGCGCTCGCCTTCGGCGCCGTGGGGGTCGCCCTCGTCTCGCAACATGCGTTCGGCATGGACCCGTGCGCGTGGTGCGTGCTGCAGCGGCTGATCTTCTCGGCGGTCGGCGTCGCGGCGCTGGTGGGGCTCGCCTGGCGCAGCGACGTCGGTCGGGCGCTCACGGCCGGCGTGGCGACGCTGCTCGCCGACCTCGGCATCGCGGCGGCGGCGTGGCAGCACGTCGTCGCGTCGAAGTCGGCGTCGTGCAACCTCACCCTCGCCGATCGCGTGATGGACGCAAGCAGCCTGCCGTCGCTGCTGCCCGCGGTGTTCGAGGCGCGGGCGAGCTGCGCAGACGCCGCCGTCTCGCTCGCCGGCGTCCCCTACGACGTCTGGGCGATGGTCGCCTTCGCGCTGTGCAGCGGCTGTGCGCTGATGGCGCTGCTGACGACGTTTCGCCGGCCGCGCCGCTGACCCGGCCTACTCGTCGAGCGTGCTGTTGAGCGCCACCTCGTCGGAGATCGCCTGCAGCAGCGCGAACACCGCCGTCTCGGAATAGGCGCCCGGCACCAGTGCCTGGCAGATCGACTGCGCCGTGCGCAGGCGCTCGTAGACGACCGTCGCGGCGTCGATCTCCACCTGCGGCGCGTGGCCGGCCTGCAGCACGTCGAGGCGCTGGTCGAAAGAATCGGTGCTGTCGGTGACGATCTTCTTCATGCGGCGCTCCTGCGGTTCGGATGTGTGCGATTCGGGTGCCATCGTAGCGAGCGGCCGCAACCGCGAGCGGCCCTTACCCAGGCAGCACGCGCAGCGCCTTCTGCATCGTGTCCTGCAGGCGGCCCTTGCGCGCGCGGCGACCCGCGTAGCTCTCGAGCGTGGCGCCGCGCAGCGTCTCCTCCTTCGCCTTGCCGCCGCGCCCGGTGCCGACGACGCGCAGCACCTCGCCGAACGCGGCGACGCTCACCAGCGCGTCGCCCGCGCCGACGTCGACGAGCGTCAGGCCGCGTCCGCCCTTGGGCTGCAGCTTCACCTCGTCGAGCTTGAACACCAGCAGCCGCCCGGTCAGCGTGAGGCACGCGAGTCGCGTCGCCGATGCCGCGACGATCGTTGGCGGCAACGGCTTCTCGTCGGTCTCGAGGTCGAGGAAGGACTTGCCGCCGCGCTGCCTCGCCACCAGATCGCCGGCGAGGGCGACGAGCCCGAAGCCGCCCGTGCCGGCCAGCAGCAGCGGCTGCGCCGCGGGGCCGGCGTAGAAGTGCGCTGCCTGCGTGCCCGCGGCGATTTCGGTCAGCGACGTGATCGGCTGCCCGTCGCCACGGCCGCTCGGCAGGCCTGCCACCGCCGTCGAATAGACCCGACCGTCGCTGCCGAAGACGATCAGCGCGTCGACGCTGCGGGCGGCGAAGGCGCCGTACAGGGCGTCGCCGGCCTTGAACGCGAGCTGCGCAGCGTCGACCTCGTGGCCCTTCAGTGCCCGCACCCAGCCCTTCAGGCTGACGACGACGGTGACCGGCTCGTCGACCACCCGCACCTCGGCGACGGCGCGTGCGTCTTCGGCGATCAGCGTGCGGCGTTCGTCACCGTGCGCCTTCGCGTCCGCCTCGATCTCGCGGATCACGGCGCGCCGAAGCACCGCGGGGCTGGCCAGGATGTCGGCGAGCTTCGCTTCGTCGGCGCGCAGGGTGGTCAGCTCCTGCTCGATGCGGATCGCCTCGAGCCGCGCGAGCTGGCGCAGCCGGATCTCGAGGATGTCGTCGGCCTGCCGCTCGGAGAGCGCGAACCTCGCCATCAACGCCGCCTTCGGCTCGTCGGCGGCGCGGATGATCGCGATCACCTCGTCGATGTTGAGCAGCACGAGCTGCCGCCCTTCGAGCACGTGGATGCGCGCGGCCACCTTGTCGAGCCGGTGCCGCGAGCGGCGCTCCACCGTCGCCAGGCGAAAGCCGCACCACTCGCGCAGCATCTGGCGCAGGCTCTTCTGCATCGGCCGGCCATCGCTGCCGACGACCGTGAGGTTGATGGGCGCCGAGCTCTCGAGGCCGGTGTGTGCGAGCAGCACCGACAGCAGCTCCTGCGGCGGCGTGGTGCGCGAGCGCGGCTCGATCACGAGGCGCACCGGCGCCGCGCGGCTCGACTCGTCGCGCACGGCGTCGAGCAGCGACAGGACGGTCGCCTTCAGCTGCACCTGCTCGGCGCCGAGCGCCTTCTTCCCGGCACGAACTTTCGGATTCGTGAGCTCCTCGATCTCCTCCAGCACCTTCGCCACCGACGTTCCCGGCGGCAGCTCCTCGACGACGATCTGCCACTGCCCGCGGGCCAGCTCCTCGGTCTTCCAGCGCGCGCGCACCTTGAGCGAGCCACGGCCGCTCGCGTAGGCGGCGCGGATGTCGGCGGCGGCGCTGATGATCCGGCCACCACCCGGGTAGTCGGGGCCGGGCAGCAGCGCGGCCAGCGCGTCGTCGCAGACCGCGTCGTCCTTCAGCATCGCCACCGCCGCGGCCGCGACCTCGCGCAGGTTGTGGCTCGGGATCTCGGTCGCCAGGCCGACGGCGATGCCGCTCGCGCCGTTGAGCAGCACGAACGGCAGCCGCGCCGGCAGCAACCGCGGCTCTTCGGTCGAGCCGTCGTAGTTCGGCACGAACTCGACCGTGCCCTCGTCGATCTCGTCGAGCAGCAGACGCGAGATCGGCGCGAGCCGCGCTTCCGTGTAGCGCATCGCGGCGGCGCCGTCGCCGTCGCGCGAGCCGAAGTTGCCCTGGCCGTCGACCAGCGGGTAGCGCTGCGCGAAGCCCTGCGCCATGCGCACCAGCGCGTCGTAGGCGGCCTGGTCGCTGTGCGGATGGAACCGGCCCAGCACGTCGCCGACGACGCGCGCGCTCTTGACCGGCCTGGCGCCTGCGTTGCCGGCGAACGCGAGGCCCATGCGCGCCATCGCGTAGAGGATGCGGCGCTGCACGGGCTTTTGCCCATCGGTGACGGCGGGCAGCGCCCGGCCCTTGACCACCGAAAGCGCGTATTCGAGATAGGCACGCTCGGCATACTCGGAGAGCGAGACCGTGTCGTCGGCGGGCGTCGGGAGGTCGAAGAGATCGTCAGTCACGGCGAAGGTCGGTCGAAGGCGTGGCAGCGCCGGACGGTCGTCGCGGCCGGCAGCGTCGATTCTCCGAAATCACGCACCGGCCGGCGCGGCGCCGAACGCCAGCACAATGCCGGCCGCGGCCGCGAGGCGCCGCCGGGACAACGAGGATGAACGCGATGACGAAGACGATACGTTGCGCCGTGGTGGGCTCGCGATATTTCGGCGCGACCGTGTTCGAGGCACTGCGCAAGCTCCCCGGCGTGTCGTTCACCGGCGTGGCGGCACCGGCCGCCGACGACCGGCTGGCGCTCGCCGCAGAAGCGGCCGGCGTGCCGGTGTACGTGCTCGAGAACCCGAAGGTCGTTCCCGCCGAGTCGATCGCCGAAGGCACCGATCTCATCGTCGCCGCGCACACCCACGCCCGCGTCAGCAACGAGGCGCTGGCCCGCTCGCGGCTCGGCGGCGTCGGCTACCACCCGTCGCTGCTGCCGCGGCACCGCGGCATCGCCGCGGTCGAGTGGACGATCCTCGAAGGCGACGCGATCGCCGGCGGCTCGGTCTACCACCTCGCCGACGGCTGGGACGCCGGCGCCGTCGCGGCGCAGGACTGGTGCTTCGTCGGCCGCGGCGAAACCGCCCGCGACCTCTGGGAGCGCGCGCTCGCGCCGATGGGCCTGGCCCTGCTCTCGGGCGTGGTCGAGCACGCGCGCGACCACGGCGAACTGCCGGCACACGCCCAGGACCCGCGCTTCGCGACCCGCGCGCCGATGCTGCGCCGCGCCGTCGTGCTCGACGACGACAAGGCCGCGGCGACGGCGCCGCTGGTCGCGGTCGTGATCGGCGCCGACCGGCCCGGCATCGTCCGCCTGCTGTCCGACCGCGCCGAGCGGCACGGCGCGAGCTGGGCAGCGAGCCACCTGTCGCGGATCGCCGGCGAGTTCGCGGGCGTCATCCACTTCGAGGTCGCGCCCGACCGCGCCGACGCGCTGGCCGAGGCACTGCGCGGGCTCGAGTCGTCGGGCCTGCGCGTCGTCGTGTCGCGCAGCGCGGGCGCCGTGCCGCCGGCGGGCCAGCGCGGCGTCTCGCTCACGCTGGTCGGCGCCGACCGCATCGGCATCGTCAGCCAGCTCACGCAGCTGCTCGCCGATCGCGGCGTGAGCATCGAGCACCTGCACACCGAGGTGGTCGGTGACGACACGACGGGTAAGAAGACGTTCCGCGTGGACGCGCAGCTGCTCGTTGCGACCGCGTCGAGCGACGACGACCTGCGCCAGGCGCTCGGCGGCCTCGCCAGCGAGATGAGGGTCGACATCGCGCTCGGCGAAAGCGAAGCCGCCGCCGCCAGCTGACGCGGACGACGGCGCGACACGTGCGACCTACCGGGGAAACCGCTCGCGCAGCTTCAGCTTCCAGAACTTGCCGGTCGACGTTCGCGGCACCTGGTCGATGCGCTCGTAGCGGTCGGGCAACTGCCACTTCGCGAAGCCGGAGCCGAGCAGATGGCGCGCGAGCTCGGCGTCGTCGGCGCTGCGGCCCGGCTTGACGACGATGCAGGCGAGCGGTCGCTCGCCCCATCGCTCGTCGGGTACCGCGATCACCGCGGCCTCGGCGATCGCGGCGTGGCCCATCAGCGCGTTCTCGAGGTCGACCGACGAGATCCACTCGCCGCCCGACTTCACCAGGTCCTTGGTGCGGTCGGTGATGCGGACGAAGCCGAGCGCGTCCATCGTCGCGACGTCGCCGGTGCGCAGCCACCCGTCGGCGGTGAACTTCTCGTCGGCGGCGGCGCCGTGGTGATACGCGCCAGTGATGAAGGGGCCGCGGCACTGGATCTCGCCCATCGAGCGGTCGTCCCACGGCTGATCGGTCCCGTCGTCGCCGCGGATCCGCAACTCGACGAGCGGCGCCGGTACACCGGCCAGCGAGGCGCGACGGAAACGCTCGTCGGCATCGGCGCCGGCGAGTTCGGCGCGGTCGTAGGTGACGGTCGCCAGCGGCGAGGTCTCCGTCATGCCCCAGCCCTGCACCAGCGACACGCCCTGCGCCGCGAACGCCCGGATCAGCGACTCCGGCACCGCCGCGCCGCCGACCAGCGAGCGCATGCCCTCGGGCATCTTCCACCGGCCGGGCTGCCCGGCCAGCCCGTGCTCGTAGGTCTGGATCATGCCGAGCCAGATCGTCGGCACGCCGACTGCGAGCGTCGGCTTCCATTCGGTCACGAGATCGAGGAGGTCGTCGGCGTGCAGGTGCGGGCCGGGGAAGACCGTCTTCACGCCGAGCATCACCGACGCGTACGGCAAGCCCCAGCAGTTCGCATGGAACATCGGCGTGACGGGCAGCAGCACGTCGGTGCTGCGCATCGCCCAGTGGTCGGCAAGCGCGCCGACCAGCGTGTGCAGGACCGTCGAGCGGTGCGAGTAGACGACGCCCTTGGGCCGCCCGGTCGTCCCCGACGTGTAGCACATCGCGACCGGGTCGGTCTCGTCGACGGGAGCGGCGACGAAGGCGTCGACATCGGCCGAGGCGAGCATCGCCTCGTAGTCGAGGTGGCCCTGCGACGTGTCCACCGGTGCACCCGAGAACGGCACGACGATCACGCGCTCGAAGCGATGGCGGTCGGCGAACTGCCGGTAGAGCGGCAGCAGAACGTCGTCGACGATCAGGAACCGGTCACCGGCGTCGCCGGCGATCCAGCCGAGCTCGTCGGGCGACAGGCGCAGGTTGAGCGTGTGCATCACACCGCGCGCCGCCGGGATGCCGAAATAGCACTCCAGATGTGCGTGGTGGTTCCAGCTCAGCGTCGCGACGCGGTCGCCTTTCTCGAGCCCCAGCGCCGCGAGCGCCGCGGCGAGCCGCCGGGTCCGCGAGTGCCACTCGCCGTAGGTGTGCGTCCGGTACGACTTGTCGGGCAGCCGCGAGACGATCGTGTTGCCGGCGAACAGCGTCCCGGCGCGCTGCATCAGGTGGTCGAGCGTGAGCGGAACGCTCATCATCGTCGTGGCGATCATCGGGCGGCTCCTTCTGCGCGCGGCGGCGACGCCCCGCGAGAGGCGACGAGCGCATCATGCTCCGGCCGCAGCATCGACAGCACGACGAGCGACTCGTAGCCGTCGTCGGTGCGCACGCTCTCGCGCAGCCGCCCTTCCTCGACGAAGCCTTCGCCGCGGTACAGGGCCAGCGCGCGCGTGTTGTTGGCCTTCACGTCGAGCCAGAAGCGGTGCGCGCCGAAGTCGTCGAACGCCATCGCCGCGAGCAGACGCACGCAGGCACGACCGTGGCCGAGGCCCTTCACCGGCCCGAGCACGAGGCGCTTCAGCTCGACCGAGCGATGTCGGCTGCGGCAGCCCTGCAGGATGACGAAGCCGACCGAGGGCCACGCGTCGCCGGCCTCGACGATGAAGTGGCGGAAGTCGGGAAAGCGGATCGCGCCCTCGTGCTGGGTGCGCTCCCACGGCGTGATGAAGGGCCGGTTGTCGGGGTCGTCCTCGATGCTGCCGACGAAGGCGAGGTCGGAGACCATCGTCGGCCTCAACCTCACTGCGGCCATCAGACGTCGACCTCGACCGCGTCGCCGCGCAGTTCCATCAGCTCGCGCCGCGCCTGTGCTTCGCCCTTGCCCATGAGCCGCGTCAGCGATTCGGTGGTCGCCGCATGGCCGGCGGCAGCAAAGCCGATCGGCAGCAGACGCCGCGTCTCGGGGTCGAGCGTGGTCTCCCAGAGCTGCTCGGCGTTCATCTCGCCCAGGCCCTTGAAGCGGCTCACGGTCCACGAGCCGTCGCGCGCGCCTTCCTTCTTCAGGCGGTCGACGACGACGTGCAGCTCGCCGTCGTCGAGCGCGTAGATCTTGGCCGCCGGCTTCCTGCCGCGCGCCGGCGCGTCGACGCGGTAGAGCGGCGGCTTGGCGACGAACACATGGCCACGCTCGACGAGCCTGGGGAAGTGGCGGAAGAACAGCGTCAGCAGCAGCACCTGGATGTGCGAACCGTCGACGTCGGCATCGGACAGGATGCAGACCTTGCCGTAGCGCAGGCCCGACAGGTCGGGCGTGTCGGACATGCCGTGCGGGTCGACGCCGACGGCGACGGCGATGTCGTGGATCTCGTTGTTGGCGAACAGGCGGTCGCGGTCGACCTCCCACGAGTTGAGCACCTTGCCGCGCAGCGGCAGCACGGCCTGGGTCTCCTTGTCGCGGCCCATCTTGGCGCTGCCGCCGGCGGAATCGCCCTCGACGAGGAAGAGCTCGTTGTTCGACAGGTCGCGGCTCTCGCAGTCGGTGAGCTTGCCCGGCAGCACCGCCACGCCCGAGCCCTTGCGCTTCTCGACCTTCTGCGCCGCCCGCTGCCTCGTCTGCGCGGCGCGGATCACGAGCTCGGCGATCGCCTTGCCGTGGCCGACGTTCTGCCCGAGCCACAGGTCGAACGCCGGCCTGACGCAGCTCGACACCAGTCGCAGCGCCTCGCGGCTGTTCAAGCGCTCCTTCACCTGCCCCTGGAACTGCGGGTCGAGCACCTTCGCCGACAGCACGAAGCTGGCGCGCGAGAACACGTCGTCGGGCATCACCTTGACGCCCTTGGGCAGCAGCGCGTGCAGCTCCATGAACGACTTGACCGCGCCGTGCAGCCCGTCCTTCAACCCCGACTCGTGGGTACCGCCGGCCGTGGTCGGGATCAGGTTGACGTAGCTCTCGCGAACCGGGTGCCCGTCTTCGGTGAAGGCGACGCACCACTCGGCGCCCTCGCCTGCGGCCACGTCCTCGGCTTCGCCGCCGTCGGCATGGTGCCCGCCCTCGAACATCGGCACGACCGGGTCGGCGGTGAGCGCCTGGCCGAGGTAGTCGGCGAGGCCGGCCTTGTAGAGCCA
>JBBSUK010000120.1:0-10851 GCA_038234975.1 Burkholderiales bacterium | reverse complement strand
TCGCGTGCGCTGCGTCGGCGAGCTCGCGGAGAACCAGTACCGCTCGGGCCTGGCGCGGATCGAGAAGGCGGTCAAGGAGCGTCTCGGCCAGGCCGAGACGGAGGCCTTGATGCCGCACGACTTGATCAACTCGAAGCCGATCTCGGCGGCGCTGAAGGAGTTCTTCGGCGCTTCGCAGTTGAGCCAGTTCATGGACCAGACCAACCCCTTGAGCGAGATCACGCACAAGCGGCGCGTCTCGGCCCTCGGCCCGGGCGGCCTGACGCGTGAACGCGCCGGCTTCGAGGTGCGCGACGTGCACCCGACGCACTACGGGCGCGTGTGCCCGATCGAGACGCCGGAAGGCCCGAACATCGGCCTGATCAATTCGCTGGCCTTGTATGCGCAGCTCAACGAATACGGCTTCCTCGAGACGCCGTACCGCCAGGTTGCCGACGGCAAGGTCAGCGACAAGATCGACTACCTGTCGGCGATCGAGGAAGGCAAGTACGTCATTGCCCAGGCGAGCGCCACGCTCGACGAGGACGGCAAGCTGATCGACGAGCTGGTCTCGGCTCGCGACAACGGCGAATCGGTGCTGACCTCGGCCGAGCGCATCCAGTACATGGACGTCGCGCCGACGCAGATCGTCTCGGTGGCGGCATCGCTGGTGCCGTTCCTCGAGCACGACGACGCGAACCGCGCGCTGATGGGCGCGAACATGCAGCGCCAGGCGGTGCCGACACTGCGCCCTGAAAAGGCGTTCGTGGGCACCGGCGTAGAGCGCGTTGCCGCAAAGGACTCCGGCACCGTCGTCGCCGCCCGGCGCGGCGGCATCGTCGACTACGTCGACACCAACCGCATCGTCATCCGTGTCAACGACAAGGAAACGGTGTCGGGCGAGGTCGGCGTCGACATCTACAACCTCATCAAGTACCAGCGCTCGAACCAGAACACCAACATCCACCAGCGTCCGATCGTCAAGCGCGGCGACGCCGTCTCGGTCGAGGACATCATCGCCGACGGCGCCTCGACCGACATCGGCGAGCTCGCGCTCGGGCAGAACATGCTCGTCGCGTTCATGCCGTGGAACGGCTACAACTTCGAGGACTCGATCCTCATCAGCGAACGCGTGATTTCCGACGACCGCTACACCTCGATCCACATCGAGGAGCTGGTGGTGATGGCGCGTGACACGAAGCTCGGTGCCGAGGAGATCACCCGCGACATCCCGAACCTGGCGGAGAACCAGCTGGCTCGTCTCGACGAGTCCGGCATCGTCTACGTCGGTGCGGAAGTCAACCCGGGAGACACGCTGGTCGGCAAGGTGACGCCCAAGGGCGAGACGACGCTGACGCCGGAGGAAAAGCTGCTCCGCGCGATCTTCGGCGAGAAGGCCAGCGACGTGAAGGACACGTCGCTTCGCGTCGACCAGGGTACCAACGGCACGGTCATCGACGTGCAGGTGTTCACCCGGGAGGGCATCGTGCGCGACAAGCGCGCCCAGCAGATCATCGACGACGAGCTGAAGCGCTATCGCCTCGATCTCAACGACCAGCTTCGCATCGTCGAGGCCGACGCGTTCGACCGGATCGCCAAGCTGCTGACCGGCAAGCCCGCCAACGGCGGTCCGAACAAGATCGCCAAGGGCACGACGATCGACAAGGACTACCTCGCAAGCGTCGAGAAGTACCACTGGTTCGACATCCGGCCGGCTGACGAGGACCTCGCCAACCAGCTCGAGTCGATCAAGAACTCGCTCGAGCAGACGCGTCACAGCTTCGACCTCGCGTTCGAGGAGAAGAAGAAGAAGCTGACGCAGGGCGATGAGCTGCCTGCGGGCGTGCTGAAGATGGTCAAGGTCTACCTGGCCGTGAAGCGGCGCCTGCAGCCGGGCGACAAGATGGCCGGCCGCCACGGCAACAAGGGCGTCGTGTCGAAGGTCGTGCCGGTGGAAGACATGCCGTACATGGCCGACGGCACGCCATGCGACATCGTGCTCAACCCGCTCGGCGTGCCGAGCCGGATGAACGTCGGCCAGGTCCTCGAAGTCCACCTCGGCTGGGCTGCCAAGGGCATCGGCCAGCGCATCGGCGACATGCTGCAGAAGGAAGCCAGGGCGGCCGAGCTGCGCAAGTTCCTCGACGAGCTGTACAACAAGTCCGGTGGCAAGACGGAGAAGCTCGATCACCTCTCGGACGACGAAGTCCGCGAGATGGCAGGCAACCTCTCGACCGGCGTGCCGTTCGCGACGCCGGTGTTCGACGGCGCGGCGGAGGAGGAAATCCGCGCGATGCTCAAGCTCGCCTATCCGCCCGACGTGGCCAAGGAGAAGGGCCTGACGGCGACGCGCACGCAGGCGACCCTGCACGACGGCCGCACCGGCGACCCGTTCGAGCGCCCGGTCACCATCGGCTACATGCACGTGCTCAAGCTCCACCACCTGGTCGATGACAAGATGCACGCGCGCTCCACCGGCCCGTACAGCCTCGTCACCCAGCAGCCGCTCGGCGGCAAGGCGCAGTTCGGCGGCCAGCGCTTCGGCGAGATGGAGGTCTGGGCGCTCGAAGCCTACGGCGCCGCCTACGTGCTGCAGGAAATGCTCACCGTCAAGTCCGACGACGTCAACGGCCGCACCAAGGTGTACGAGTCGATCGTCAAGGGCGAACACACCATCGAAGCCGGCATGCCGGAATCGTTCAATGTCCTGGTCAAGGAGATCCGATCCTTGGGCATCGACATGGAACTCGAACGCAACTAAGAAGGAAAGAGAAAACCATGAAGGGACTACTCGACCTTTTCAAGCAGTTCACGCCCGACGAACACTTCGACGCGATCAAGATCGGGCTCGCCAGCCCGGAGAAGATCCGCTCGTGGTCGTTCGGAGAGGTGAAGAAGCCCGAGACGATCAACTACCGGACGTTCAAGCCGGAACGCGACGGCCTGTTCTGCGCCAAGATCTTCGGGCCGATCAAGGACTACGAGTGCCTGTGCGGCAAGTACAAGCGCCTGAAGCACCGCGGCGTGATCTGCGAAAAGTGCGGCGTCGAGGTGACGCAGACCAAGGTGCGCCGCGAGCGCATGGGTCACATCGATCTCGCCGCGCCCTGCGCGCACATCTGGTTCCTGAAGTCGCTGCCGTCGCGCCTGGGCCTCGTGCTCGACATGACGCTGCGCGACATCGAGCGCGTGCTGTACTTCGAGGCGTACGTGGTCGTCGACCCCGGCATGACGCCGCTGAAGAAGTTCTCGATCATGAGCGAGGACGACTTCGACGCGAAGCGCACCGAATACGGTGACGAGTTCATCGCGCTGATGGGCGCCGAAGGCGTGCACAAGCTGCTGGCCGAGATCGACCTCGATGTCGAGATCGAGAAGCTGCGCGGCGACATGACCGGCTCCGAGCTCAAGGTCAAGAAGAACTCGAAGCGCCTGAAGGTGATGGAAGCCTTCAAGAAGAGCGGCATCAAGCCGCAGTGGATGGTGATGGAGGTGATGCCGGTCCTCCCGCCGGACCTGCGCCCGCTCGTTCCGCTCGACGGCGGCCGCTTCGCGACCTCCGACCTGAACGACCTGTATCGCCGCGTCATCAACCGGAACAACCGCCTGGCCCGCCTGCTCGAGCTGAAGGCGCCGGAGATCATCGTCCGCAACGAGAAGCGGATGCTCCAGGAAGCGGTGGATTCGCTGCTCGACAACGGCCGTCGCGGCAAGGCGATGACCGGCGCCAACAAGCGCGCCCTCAAGTCGCTGGCCGACATGATCAAGGGCAAGAGCGGTCGTTTCCGCCAGAACCTGCTGGGCAAGCGCGTCGACTACTCGGGCCGCTCGGTCATCGTCGTCGGCCCGACGCTCAAGCTGCACCAGTGCGGCCTGCCCAAGCTGATGGCGCTCGAGCTCTTCAAGCCGTTCATCTTCTCGCGCCTCGAAGCCATGGGCATCGCGACGACGATCAAGGCGGCGAAGAAGGAAGTCGAGTCCGGCACGCCGGTCGTCTGGGACATCCTCGAGGAGGTCATCAAGGAGCACCCGGTCCTGCTGAACCGCGCACCGACGCTGCACCGCCTCGGCATCCAGGCCTTCGAGCCGGTGCTGATCGAGGGCAAGGCGATCCAGCTGCATCCGCTCGTCTGCGCGGCGTTCAACGCCGACTTCGATGGCGACCAGATGGCGGTGCACATCCCGTTGAGCATCGAAGCGCAGATGGAAGCGCGCACGCTGATGCTGGCGTCGAACAACGTGCTGTTCCCGGCCAACGGAGAGCCGTCGATCGTGCCGTCGCAAGACGTGGTGCTCGGCCTCTACTACGCGACCCGCGAGCGCATCAACGCCAGGGGCGAAGGGATCATCTTCTCCGACGTCGACGAGGTGCAGCGTGCGCTCGACAACGAGCAGGTCGAGGTCACGGCCAAGATCAGCGTGCGCCTGACGGAGTACGAGAAGACCAAGGACGCGGCACCGGGATCGGAGGCCGAGTTCGTCGCCGTGACCAAGCTCGTCGACACGACGGTTGGCCGTGCGCTGCTCTCGGAGATCCTGCCCAAGGGCCTGCCGTTCTCCAACCTCAACAAGACGTTGAAGAAGAAGGAGATCTCGCGCCTCATCAACACGTCGTTCCGCAAGTGCGGGCTGAAGGCGACGGTCGTCTTCGCCGACAAGCTCCTGCAGGCGGGGTTTCGTCTCGCAACCCGTGCGGGCATCTCGATCGGCATCGACGACATGCTCGTTCCGAAGCAGAAGCCGGCCCTGATCGAGCGCGCCGAGAAGGAAGTCAAGGAGATCGAGCAGCAGTACGTCTCGGGTCTCGTGACCGCCGGCGAGCGCTACAACAAGGTCGTCGACATCTGGGGCAAGACGGGCGACGAGGTCGGCAAGGTCATGATGGCCCAGCTCTCGAAGGAGAAGGTCACCGACCGGCACGGCAAGGAGGTCGAGCAGGAATCGTTCAACTCCATCTACATGATGGCCGACTCGGGCGCGCGCGGTTCCGCCGCGCAGATTCGCCAGCTCGCCGGCATGCGCGGCCTGATGGCCAAGCCGGACGGCTCGATCATCGAGACGCCGATCACCGCGAACTTCCGCGAGGGCCTCAACGTCCTGCAGTACTTCATCTCGACGCACGGCGCGCGCAAGGGCCTGGCCGACACGGCGCTCAAGACCGCCAACTCCGGCTACCTGACGCGCCGGCTGGTCGACGTGACGCAGGATCTGGTCGTCATCGAGGAGGACTGCGGCACCTTCAACGGCATGAACCGGCGCGCGCTGGTCGAAGGCGGCGAGGTGATCGAGTCGCTGCGCGACCGTGCGCTCGGCCGCGTCGCCGCGACCGACGTCCAGCATCCCGAGACCGAGGAGACGGTGGTTCCCGCGGGCGAGATGCTCGACGAGGACGCGTTCGACAAGCTCGAGGCGGCGGCGGTCGACGAGGTCAAGGTGCGCACCGCGCTCACCTGCGCCACGCGCTTCGGCATCTGCGCCAAGTGCTACGGGCGCGACCTCGGTCGCGGCGGCCTGGTCAACGTCGGCGAGGCGATCGGCGTCATCGCCGCGCAGTCGATCGGCGAGCCCGGCACGCAGCTCACGATGCGAACGTTCCACATCGGCGGCGCGGCTTCGCGTGCGGCGGTGGCGTCGAGCGTCGAGGCCAAGTCGGACGGCACGGTCGGCTTCAACGCGACGATGCGCTATGTCACCAACGGCAAGGGCGAGCCGGTCGTCATCGCGCGTTCCGGCGAGATCATCATCACCGACACGCACGGCCGCGAGCGCGAGCGTCACAAGGTGCCGTACGGGGCCCTGTTGGGCGTTAAGGCCGATCAGTCGATCAAGGCCGGCGCGCTGCTCGCGAGCTGGGACCCGCTGACCCGCCCGATCATCACCGAGTTCGCCGGTCGCGCGAAGTTCGAGAACATCGAGGAGGGCGTGACGGTCGCCAAGCAGCTCGACGAGGTCACGGGCCTGTCGACGCTGGTGGTCATCGACCCGAAGCGCCGCGGTGCAGCCAAGGTCGTGAGGCCTCAGGTGAAGCTGCTCGACCAGGCCGGCAACGAAGTGAAGATCCCCGGCACCGACCACTCGGTGACGATCGGCTTCCAGGTCGGCTCGCTGATCCAGATCCGCGACGGCCAGGATCTCGCTCCCGGCGAGGTGCTGGCACGCATTCCGGTCGAGGGCCAGAAGACGCGCGACATCACGGGCGGCCTGCCGCGCGTGGCCGAGCTCTTCGAGGCGCGTTCGCCCAAGGACGTCGGCATCCTCGCCGAACGCACCGGCACGATCTCGTTCGGCAAGGAGACCAAGGGCAAGATCCGACTCGAGATCACCGATCCGGAAGGCAACAAGCACGAGGAGCTGGTGCCCAAGGAGAAGAACGTGCTCGTGCACGAGGGCCAGGTCGTCAACAAGGGCGAGCTGATCATCGACGGCTCGGCCGACCCGCAGGACATCCTGCGGCTGCTTGGCGTCGAGGAGCTGGCGCGCTACATCGTCGACGAGGTGCAGGATGTCTATCGCCTGCAGGGCGTGAAGATCAACGACAAGCACATCGAGGTGATCGTTCGCCAGATGCTGCGTCGCGTGAACATCACGAACCCGGGCGACACGGCCTACATCCTCAACGAGCAGGTCGAGCGCTCCGAGTTGCTGGGCAAGAACGACAAGGCGATTGCCGAAGGCAAGATGCCCGCGACCTGGTCCGACGTGTTGCTCGGCATCACCAAGGCGAGCCTGTCGACCGACAGCTTCATCAGCGCCGCGTCGTTCCAGGAGACGACCCGCGTGCTGACCGAGGCGGCGATCATGGGCAAGCGCGACGAGCTGCGCGGGCTGAAGGAGAACGTCATCGTCGGCCGGCTGATCCCGGCGGGCACGGGGATGGCGTTTCACGACGCGCGCAAGGCCAAGGAAGCGATGGACGACGCCGAGCGCCGCGCCATCGCCGTCCAGGAGGCCGAGGAACTCGCCTCGGTGCAGCTGTCGGCGCTCGACGCGCAGACGGCAGCGGCTGCCGCGGCGACCGACCTCGCCGAGTAAACGCTCGCTTCGGCTGGGCAGAGGCGACCTTCGGGTCGCCTTTTTTTTGGCTGCCCATCGGCGGGGGCGTCGGTAGATTTGCGGCCGAACCGCCGGTGTCATAGAATCACAGGCTTTTCCGCTCGCGCACGACCCCTGTCTGTCGAGCGGCCCGTACCGTCGATCGCTCGCTGCATCGACCGGCGCCGCCAGAACCGCTCAATTCATGCCCACGATCAACCAGCTCGTCCGCCACGGCCGCGCGACCGAGATCATCAAGTCGAAGTCTCCCGCGATGGAGAACAGTCCGCAGCGCCGCGGTGTCTGCACCCGCGTCTACACGACGACGCCGAAAAAGCCGAACTCGGCGCTGCGCAAGGTCGCCAAGGTTCGCCTGACCAACGGCTTCGAGGTCATCTCGTACATCGGCGGCGAGGGCCACAACCTGCAGGAGCACAGCGTCGTGCTCGTGCGCGGTGGCCGGGTCAAGGACCTGCCGGGCGTTCGCTATCACATCGTTCGCGGGGCGCTCGACCTGCAGGGCGTCAAGGATCGCAAGCAGTCGCGCTCGAAGTACGGCGCGAAGCGTCCGAAGAAGGCATGAAGCCTTCCGGTCCCAAGAAGGCCTGACAGGCCATCGACCGGCGGCGCCTCCCGCGCCGTCGAGTAAGTGGGCCGTCCTGATGGCGGCCCGAGGTGCTTTCCGTCTGGCAAGCGCCAACTGAAACCAAAGGAAGTGTCATGCCGCGTCGTCGCGAAGTCCCCAAGCGGGACATCCTCCCCGATCCGAAGTTCGGCTCGGTCGACCTGTCCAAGTTCATGAACGTCATCATGGAATCGGGCAAGAAGGCTGTCGCCGAGCGGATCATCTACGGCGCCCTCGACCAGGTCGAGAAGAAGTCGGGCAAGGACCCGCTCGAGATCTTCATCGTCGCGCTGAACAACATCAAGCCGATGGTCGAGGTGAAGTCGCGTCGCGTCGGCGGCGCCAATTACCAGGTGCCGGTGGAAGTGCGGCCCATTCGCCGCGTGGCGCTCGCCATGCGCTGGCTGAAGGAATCGGCGCGCAAGCGTGGCGAGAAGTCGATGGCGCAGCGCCTGGCAAACGAGCTGCTCGAGGCCGTCGAAGGCCGCGGCGGCGCGATGAAGAAGCGCGACGAGGTGCACCGCATGGCCGAGGCCAACAAGGCTTTCTCCCACTTCAGGTTCTGACCGAGTCCCGAGCCATGTCCCGCAAGACCCCCATCGAGCGCTATCGCAACATCGGCATCTCGGCGCACATCGACGCCGGCAAGACGACGACGACCGAACGCATCCTCTTCTACACCGGTGTCAACCACAAGATCGGCGAGGTGCACGACGGCGCCGCGACGATGGACTGGATGGAGCAGGAGCAGGAGCGCGGCATCACGATCACGTCGGCCGCGACGACGTGCTTCTGGAAGGGCATGGAGCTCAACTACCCCGAGCACCGCATCAACATCATCGACACGCCGGGGCACGTCGATTTCACGATCGAGGTCGAGCGCTCGATGCGCGTGCTCGACGGCGCCGTCATGGTCTACGACTCGGTCGGCGGCGTGCAGCCGCAGTCCGAGACCGTCTGGCGCCAGGCCAACAAGTACAAGGTTCCGCGGCTCGCGTTCGTCAACAAGATGGACCGCGTCGGCGCCGACTTCTTCCGCGTGCGGCAGATGATGATCGACCGCCTGAAGGCCAATCCGGTCGTGATCGTCATTCCGATCGGTGCCGAGGACAATTTCAAGGGCGTCGTCGACCTCATCAAGATGAAGGCGATCTACTGGGACGAGGCGTCCCAGGGCATGAAGTTCACCTACGCCGAGATCCCGGCGGAGTTGCAGGCCGACGCCGAGAAGTGGCGCGAGCAGATGGTCGAGGCCGCGGCCGAGGCCAACGAGGAGTTGATGAACAAGTACCTCGAGTCCGGCGAACTGACCGAGGCCGAGATCACTTCCGGCATCCGCATGCGCACGATCGCCGGCGAGATCCACCCGATGCTGTGCGGCAGCGCGTTCAAGAACAAGGGCGTGCAGCGCATGCTCGACGCGGTGATCGACTTCATGCCGGCGCCCAGCGACATCCCGCCGGTGCCCGGTACCGACGACGACGACAAGCCGGTCGTGCGCCAGCGCACCGACGACGAGAAGTTCTCGGCGCTCGCCTTCAAGCTGATGACCGATCCCTACGTCGGCCAGCTCACGTTCGTGCGCGTCTATTCGGGCATCCTGAAGTCGGGCGACTCGGTCTTCAATCCGATCCGCGGCAAGAAGGAGCGCATCGGCCGGATCCTGCAGATGCACGCGAACCAGCGTGAGGAGATCAAGGAGATCCTCGCCGGCGACATCGCCGCCTGCGTCGGCCTGAAGGACGTCACGACCGGCGAGACGCTGTGCGACCCGAACGCGATGATCACGCTCGAGAAGATGGTGTTCCCGGAACCCGTGATCTCGCAGGCCGTCGAGCCCAAGACCAAGGTCGACCAGGAGAAGATGGGCATCGCCCTCGGCCGCCTGGCGCAGGAAGACCCCTCGTTTCGCGTCAAGACCGACGAGGAGAGCGGCCAGACCATCATCTCCGGCATGGGCGAGCTGCACCTCGAGATCATCGTCGACCGCATGCGGCGCGAGTTCGGGGTCGAGGCCAACGTCGGCAAGCCGCAGGTGGCCTATCGCGAGACGATCAGGAAGGCCGTCAGCGACATCGAAGGCAAGTTCGTGCGCCAGTCGGGCGGCAAGGGCCAGTACGGCCACGTCGTCCTCAAGCTCGAGCCGCAGGAGCCGGGCACCGGTTTCGAGTTCGTCGACGCGATCAAGGGCGGCGTCGTGCCGCGCGAGTTCATCCCGGCGGTGAAGAAGGGCGTGGAAGACACGCTGCCCAACGGCGTCCTCGCGGGCTATCCGGTCGTCGACGTCAAGGTCACGCTCACGTTCGGCTCGTACCACGAGGTCGACTCGAACGAAAACGCGTTCAAGATGGCCGGCTCGATGGCGTTCAAGGAAGGCATGCGCCGCGCAACGCCGACGCTGCTCGAACCGATCATGGCGGTCGAAGTGGAGACGCCTGAGGACTTCATGGGCAACGTCGTCGGCGACCTCAACTCGCGCCGCGGCGTGATCATGGGCATGGACGACATGGTCGGCGGCGGGAAGGCCGTCAAGGCGGAAGTGCCGCTGGCGGAGATGTTCGGCTATTCGACGACACTGCGCTCGCTGTCGCAGGGGCGCGCGACGTACTCGATGGAGTTCAAGCACTATTCCGAGGCGCCGAAGAACGTGGCCGAAGCGATCATCAACAAGCACACCGGTAAAGACGAGAAGAAATAAGGAATCATCACTATGGCCAAGGGTAAATTCGAGCGTACGAAGCCGCACGTGAACGTGGGCACGATTGGTCACGTGGATCACGGTAAGACCACGTTGACGGCGGCGATCACGTCGGTGTTGTCGAAGAAGTTCGGCGGTGAGGCGAAGAGCTACGCGCAGATCGACGCGGCGCCGGAGGAGAAGGCACGTGGGATAACGATCAACACGGCGCACGTCGAGTATGAGACGAAGAACCGGCACTACGCGCACGTTGACTGCCCGGGTCACGCGGACTACGTGAAGAACATGATCACCGGTGCCGCCCAGATGGACGGTGCGGTGCTGGTCGTCTCGGCCGCCGACGGCCCGATGCCCCAGACCCGCGAGCACATCCTGCTGGCGCGCCAGGTGGGTGTGCCGTACATGGTGGTGTTCATGAACAAGGCCGACATGGTCGACGATGCGGAGTTGCTCGAGCTGGTGGAGATGGAAGTTCGCGAGCTGCTGTCGAAGTATGAGTTTCCGGGGGATGACACGC
>JBBSUK010000119.1:0-10855 GCA_038234975.1 Burkholderiales bacterium | reverse complement strand
GCTGCCACAAGGGCTGGGGGGTGTCGATCGTCATCGGCGTCGCGCCGGCCGGTGCCGAGATCGCGACCCGGCCGTTCCAGCTCGTCACCGGGCGGGTGTGGAAAGGCTCCGCGTTCGGCGGCGCGCGCGGCCGCACCGACGTGCCGAGGATCGTCGACTGGTACATGGACGGCAAGGTCGCGATCGACGAGCTGATCACGCATCGCCTGAAGCTCGACGACATCAACGAAGGCTTCGAGTTGATGAAGCGCGGCGAGTCGATCCGCTCGGTGGTCGTCTATTGATGTGACGGCGACGCCGGCGAGCTGGTCGCCATCGCTGGGCGCGCTGCGCCGCGTCCGCGCCGGCGTGCTCGAGGTCGGCGTGCACGAGAGCGGCCCCACGGACGGTCCCGTCGTCGTGCTGTCGCACGGCTTTCCGTTCTCGGTCGAGGCCTACGCCGAGGTCGCGCCCAGGCTGGCCGATGCTGGCTGCCGCGTCGTCGTCCCGCACCTGCGCGGCTACGGCGAGACGCGATTCCTCGACGCAGCAACACCGCGCTCGGGCGAGCAGGCCGCGCTCGGCGCCGATCTCGTCGCGCTGCTCGACGCGCTCGCCGTGCCGCGCGCCGTGCTCGCCGGCTTCGACTGGGGCGGTCGCGCCTCGTGCGTCGCCGCGGCGCCGTGGCCCTCGCGTTGCAGCGGCCTCGTCACGCTCAACGGCTACAACGTGCAGGACCCCGCCCTGGCGCAGACGCCGACTTCGCCCGAGGCCGAGCGCCGCTACTGGTACCAGTACTTCATGCACGGCCCGCGCGGCCGCACCGCGCTCGAGGACCCGCCGTGGCGCGACGACTTCTGCCGCCACCTGTGGACGCTGTGGTCGCCGACGTGGCCGTTCGACGACGCGGCGTTCGCGCGCAGCGCCGCGGCGTTCGCCAACGCCGACTTCGTCGATGTCGTCCTGCACTCGTACCGGCACCGGCACGGCCTCGTCGCCGGCGACCCGGCTTGCGCGGCACTCGAAGACCGGCTGGCGGCGCGACCGACCATCGCCGCGCCGACGATCGCCGTCGACGGCGCCGATGACGGCGTCACACCCGTAGGCGCCGTCGCGGCCACCGCCGATCGCTTCGTCGGCGAGTTCGAGGTTCGCGTCGTCGCCGACGCCGGCCACGCGCTGCCCCACGAGCAGCCCGGCGCGTTCGCGACCGCCGTACTCGACCTGGTCGCGCGCGAACGCGCGCAGCCGGCGCGTGCGGGACCATGACCGACTTGAAGACGCTGTCCGAATCGGCGTGCTTCGGCGGCACGCAAGGCTTCTACGAGCACGCTTCGAGCGCCATCGGCCTGCCGATGAGGTTCGGCGTCTACCGTCCGCCGCCATCCGGAAGCGGGCCTCTGCCGGTCGTCTTCTGCCTCGCCGGCCTGACCTGCACGCACGAGACCTTCGCGATCAAGGCCGGCGCCCAGCAGCACGCGGCGCGGCACGGCCTCGTCCTCGTGACGCCCGACACCAGCCCGCGCGACACCGGCATCGCCGGCGCCACCGGCGACTGGGAGTTCGGCGAAGGCGCCGGCTTCTACCTCGACGCGACCGCCGAGCCGTGGTGCCAGCGCTTCCGCATGGAGACGCACGTCGCCGACGAGCTGCGCGCGCTCGTCGTCGATCGCTTCGACGGCGACGACGACCGCGTCGGCGTCCTCGGCCACTCAATGGGCGGCCACGGCGCGCTGACGCTCGCGCTGCGCCGGCCGGGCCGCTATCGCAGCGTCAGCGCCATCGCGCCGATCGCCGCGCCGCGCCGCTGCCCCTGGGGGCAGAAGGCGTTCGGCCGCTACTTCGGCCCCGAAACTGAGGCCGACGCCGCTTGGCGGGCGCACGACGCGAGCGAGCTGGTTCGCGACCCCGCCCGGCGGCTGCCGCCGATGCTCGTCGACCAGGGGCTCGCCGACGCCTTCCTCGCCGACGGGCAGTTGCTGCCCGAGGCATTCGAGGCGGCCTGCGCCGAATCCGGCCAGCCGCTCACGCTGCGCCGCCACCCGCGCCACGACCACGGCTACTGGTTCATCCAGTCGGTCGTCGGCGACCACCTGGCGCACCACGCGCGCCTGCTCGGCGCCGCGGCGTGACGGCGCCGCGCGTCGCCGCCTACGGCAGCTGGCCGTCGCCGCTGTCGGCCGAGCGCCTCGCCGCCGGCAGCGTGCGCTTCGGCCACCTGCAGCTCCGCGACGGCGCGGTCTGGTGGAGCGAGTCGCGGCCGACCGACGGCGGCCGGTCGACGATCGTCGTCGCGGCACCCGGCGAGCCGCCTCGCGACGCGAGCCCGCCGGGCTTCGACGCACGCAGCCGCGTCCACGAGTACGGCGGCGGCGCCTTCTGCGTCGGCGACGGCGGCGTCGTCTACGCCAGCCACGACGGCGACGGCCAGGTGCATCGCATCGTCGGCGCCGACCGGGCGTCGGTGCCGATCACGCGCGGCACGAAGCGGCGCCATGCCGACCTCGTCTTCGACGCGACGCGCCGGCGTCTGGTCGCCGTTCGCGAAGACCACGGCGAGGTCGGCGAGGCGGTCAACGCCATCGTCGCGATCGCCCTCGACGGCGCCGACGCCGGACACGAGACGGTGCTGGCAAGCGGCCACGACTTCTTCGCCTGCCCGGCGCTGTCGCCCGACGGCCGTGCGATCGCCTGGCTCACCTGGGACCACCCGAGCATGCCGTGGCGGGGCAGCGACCTGTGGCTGGCCGTGTTCGACGCCGACGGCCATCTCGGAACACCACGGCACGTCGCCGGGGGCGAACGCGAGTCGATCGTGCAGCCGACGTGGTCGCCGGCCGGGGAGCTGCACTACGCGTCGGACCGCAGCGGCTGGTGGAACCTCTACCGCGACCGCGCCGGCACGGCGGACGCCGTGTGCCCGATGGCCGCCGAGTTCGCGCGACCGGCGTGGCAGTTCGGCCAGTCGATGTTCGGCTTCGAGGCCAGCGGCGCCGTCGTCTGCGCGTTCATCGAGAACGGCGTGACGTCGCTCGGCCGCATCGAGCGCGCCGGCGCGCCGCTCGAGCGCATCGGCATCGGCGAATGGGGCGGGCTGCATCACGTGCGGGTCGGCGACGGCGTCGTCGTCGCCTTCGCCGACGCGCCGCACGAGGGCGAATCGCTGTTGCACATTTGCCTCGGCCGGCCGGCGGGCACTGCTGCCAGCGTCGAGGTCGTCCGCCGCTCGAGCGACGTCTCGTTCGATCCCGCCGACGTCTCCGTCGCCGAGGCGATCCACTTCGCTTCGGACGATGGCGCGGCGGCGCACGCCTGGTTCTACCCGCCCACGAACGCCGCCTGCCGAGGACCACCCGACGGCACGCTGCCGCCGCTCCTCGTCGTCAGCCACGGCGGGCCGACCGGCATGACCGAGCGCGGACTGCGCCCCGCCATCCAGTACTTCACCCAGCGCGGCTTCGCCGTCGTCGACGTGAACTACGGCGGCTCGACCGGCTACGGCCGTGCCTACCGCGACCGGCTCGACGGCGCCTGGGGTGTCGTCGACGTCGCCGACGTCGTCGCCGCGGCGCGACACCTGGTCGCCACCGGCCGCGTCGACGGCGCGCGCCTTTGCATCCGCGGCGCCTCGGCCGGCGGCTACACCACGCTCGCCGCGCTCGCCTTCCGCCCCGGCGTGTTCAAGGCCGGCGCCAGCCACTACGGCATCGGCGATCTCGCCGCGCTCGCCCGCGACACGCACAAGTTCGAGTCGCGCTACCTCGACTCGCTGGTCGGCCCCTGGCCGGCGGCCGAGGCCATCTACCGCGCCCGCTCGCCGATCGACCACGTCGACGCGATCGACAGCGCGCTCATCCTGTTCCAGGGCGACGAGGACAAGTCGGTGCCGCCGAGCCAGGCCGAGGCGATGCACGCGGCCGTTCGCGACAAGGGCCTCGCGGTCGCCTACCTGCTGGTCCCAGGCGAGCAACACGGCTTTCGGCAGGCCCGGCACATCCGCCGGGCGCTGGAGGCCGAACTCGCGTTCTACGGCCACGTGCTCGGCTTCACGCCTGCCGACGCCATCGAGCCGGTGCCGATCGAGAACGCCTGAGCGCCGGCGGGCCCGCTGCCGACCGCGACCGTTTCGCATCGTCACAACCTGAGGCGCCGCGACCCGGCCGCGACAGCGTAATGTCGGGGCCTGTCGGATCTCCAACCGCCGGACCGCGGCGGACCGTGATGAAGAGCACCTGGCGCACCCTCTGGCAACAACGCGACATCGTCGTCTTTCGCGACGAGGTCGAGGTCGACCGTCTCGCCGCCGACCGCATCGAGCGCGTCTTCCTGCTCTACGCAGGCAGCGGCGACACCCCGGGCGACATCGGCGTCTCGCTGGTCGAGCTGGCTGACGGCTACGTCCTCTTCGAGGGTGAGACCGGGTTCGCCGGGCGCGTCAACTTCGAGCGCCAGGACTGGTGGCACTCGCGCGGCTGCGTGCACTGGATCGCCGCGGCGTCGGCGCCGCTGCCGTGGCGGCTGCGCCTGCGCGGGCTGGGGAACGGGCCGGCCGTCAGGCGCCTGGCACGAGACGAGCTCGCCGGCGCCGTCGCCGCCTGGCCGGTCGAGCCGGCGCAGACCTGGGACGAGCGCAAGCGCTGGCGGATCGAGAAGACGCGGGCCTTCGGGGCGGCGCAGGGGCAGAACGCCCACGCCTGAGGACGAAGAAAAGCCCGGCACTGCCGGGCTTTTCGTTCAGCTCGAAGCCGCTCGCGGCCGTCGACTCTCGCGCAGTCGAATCAGGCCGAGGCCTTCTTCATCGGCTTCATCGCCTTGTCGTGCTTCATCTCGCCGGGATGCTTCTTCATCATCGCGCCGGAGGCCGACGAGGCGGCGTGCATCGGCTTTTCCATCTTGTCCATCTTCATCGGCTCCTTGCCCATCGGGGCCGAGGCCTGGGCCAGCGCGCCGATGCTGAAGGTGGCGGCGGTGGCGGCCAGGATGAGGGTCTTGATCATGTTGGTAGAGCTCCGAAGGTTGAGGATCGAGCCGATGGCTCCGAAGCACAACGCCGACCCGCCGCCGCCCGTTGACGGCGCGCCGCGCCGACTTCGACGGGCTACTTGAAGACGCCCTCGCGCAGCCACTTGGTCGCCACCCACTTCTCGCCGGCGGTGACCGCGGCGCCGCCGTGCAGGGTGCGCGTCGACGGGTGCGGCCGGTCGTAGCTGAAGAAGACGGCGTGACCGCGCTGCGGCGCGACCGACAGGCCGACGTCGGGAAAGATCGTCTCGCCGCCGCCCTCGGGCATCTTCAGGTAGCAGACGACCGAGCCGACGCGCTGCCCGCCGCGCCTGAGGATCGCCGGCGTGCCGCGCTCGGCCGGGTCGAAGTAGTCGTAGTGCGGCTTGTATTCGGTGCCAGGCCGGTAGCGCAGCACCTGCAGGCCCTCGCCGTTGGCGACCGGCCAGTCGAGCAGCGCGGCGATGCGCTCCTCGAGGCGCGACACGACCATGCCCTCGCCGGGCTCGAAGAACATGCCGTCGCTGGTGCGGGCGGCGTTGACCTCGCTGCTGCCGCTGGTCGTCTCGACCGTCTCGGAGCGCGTCAGCCGGGCCTTGGCATGGGCGATGAGGACGTCGCATTCGTCGTCGGAAAGCAGGTTGGCGAAGACGACCACCCGGGGCGACTCCATCGTCACGACGATGCGGACGTCGCGGTCGATGGCCGGCAGCACCGCGCGGCCGGTGCCGAGCTTCGCACCCGGCACGGCGACGCGCGGCGGCAGCGCGGCGGCGGCCCTGGCGCGGTGCCCCTGGGCGGCCTCGCCGAGCTGCTCGCCGAGCGTGGTCTCGAGCGCGTCGAGGGCCGTGTCCTCGTCCCAGCCGCTGGCCTTCATGGCGCCGAGCACCGAATCGGCGGAATGTCCGGCGCCGGCCTGCTGGGCGATCCACTGGCGGAGTTCGGAGGTGACGATCTGGATGGCCATGGTCGGCCGGAATTCTGCCCGCACGGACGGGTCGTTGTGACCGGCAGCCCCGGCCGCCCGCGTGTCAGCGAAAGTCGCGGCTGCGGCTCGTCAGCCCACCGAGCAGCGACGTGTGGTCGACCATCCGCGAGGCGAGCAGGTGCATCACCGCGGCGTCGCCCTCGCCCTGTTTCTGCCACTGGCCGTAGACGGTGAGCAGGGTCGCGCCGAGCAGGGGCTTCCTCTGCCGGTCGGCCACCTTCGGCCAGACGATGACGTTGACGGTGCCGGTCTCGTCCTCGAGGGTGACGAAGACGGTGCCCTTGGCCGTCTCGGGGCGCTGCCGGTGGGTGACCAGGCCGCTCGCCCTGGCCAGCCGCCCGTGCGGGAAGCCGCGCAGCCGCTCGGCGGTCTCGATGCGGAAGGCGTCGAGCTGCGGCCGCAGCAGCGCCAGCGGGTGCCGCTGCAGGGTGAGGCCGGTGGCGCGGTAGTCGGCCAGCGTGGTCTCGGCCTCGCCGGGGGCGGCAAGCGCCACCCGCCCGCCGCCCTCGTCTTCCGACACGCGCATGTCGCGCAGCAGCGGTGTCGGCCGCGTGTCGACCCCCGCCACCGCCCATGCCGCCTGCCGGCGATGGCCGACCAGGCCGCGCAGCGCGTCGGCGCCGGCGAGCAGTGCCAGCGCATGCGCGTCGAGCGCGGCGCGGCGTGCCAGGTCTTCGGCACCGGCGAACGGCCCCTCGACGCGTGCCTCGACCAGGCGCAGCGCGTCGTCCTCGCGAAAGCCGACGATGCGGTTCAGCCCGAGCCGCACCGCGCAGCGGCCTTCGTTGCCGGCGTCGACCCCGCCTTCCAGCGCGCTCTCCCAGCCGCTGACGGCCACGTCGACCGGCCGCACCTCGACGCCGTGCGCCCGCGCATCGCGCACCAGCTGCGCCGGCGCGTAGAAGCCCATCGGCTGGGCGTTGAGCAGGCCGCACAGAAAGGCATCGGCGTGGTGGCACTTGATCCAGCTGCTGATGTAGGCGAGCAGCGCGAAGCCGGCGGCGTGGCTCTCGGGGAAGCCGTATTCGCCGAAGCCCTGGATCTGCTTGAAGATCTGCTCGGCGTACTCGCGCGTGTAGCCCTTCTCGACCATCCGGCCGACGAGGCGCTCGTGGAACGGCGACAGGCCGCCGCGCCGCTTCCACGCCGCCATCGCCCGGCGCAGCGCGTCGGCCTCGCCGGGCGTGAAGTCGGCGGCGTACATGGCGATCTGCATCACCTG
Organism: Burkholderiales bacterium; assembly: GCA_038234975.1. Taxonomy (GTDB): domain Bacteria; phylum Pseudomonadota; class Gammaproteobacteria; order Burkholderiales; family Burkholderiaceae_C; genus Schlegelella_A. The sequence goes on along the minus strand of JBBSUK010000119.1, from coordinate 3,665 downwards.
CTCCTGGAAGATCGGCACGCCCTTCGTTCGCGCGAGCGCCGGCTTGAGCTCGTCGGGGCAGTCGATCTCGCTGTCGGGCAGCTCGCGGTTCCTCAGGTAGGGGTGGACCATGCCGCCCTGGATCGGCCCCGGCCGCACGATCGCGACCTGCACGACGAGGTCGTAGTAGGTGCGCGGCTTCAGGCGCGGCAGCATGCTCATCTGCGCCCGGCTCTCGACCTGGAACACGCCGACGGTGTCGGCCCGGCAGATCATGTCGTAGGTGGTGCGGTCCTCGGTCGGCACGTCCTGCATCGTGAACGAGGCTCGCCCGGCCTTGTCGGCGATATAGCCGAGCGACCGGCGGATCGCGCTCAGCATACCGATGGCGAGGATGTCGACCTTGAGGATGCGCAGCGCGTCGAGGTCGTCCTTGTCCCACTGGACGACGCTGCGGCCCTCCATCGACGCGTTCTCGATCGGCACGAACTCGGCCATCCGCCCGGCGGCGATGACGAAGCCGCCCGGGTGCTGGGAGAGGTGGCGCGGAAAGCCGATCAGCTGCTGGGTGAGCGTCATCCACAGCTGCACGACGGGCGCGGCCGGGTCGAAGCCGTTCTCGCGCAGCCGCTCCGGGTCGACGCGGCGGCCGTCGAACCAGTGCTGGCTCTTCGACACCGCGTCGATCCGCTGCAGGTCGATGCCCAGCGCCCGGCCGGCATCGCGCAGCGCCGAGCGCGGTCGGTACGAGATGACGACGGCGGTGAGCGCCGCCCGCTCGCGGCCGTACTTGCGGTAGATGTACTGGATGACCTCCTCGCGGCGCTGGTGCTCGAAGTCGATGTCGATGTCGGGCGGCTCGTTGCGCTCGACGCTGATGAAGCGGCCGAACAGCAGCGCTGCCTCGTTGCGCGGGTCGACCTCGGTGACGCCGAGGCAGTAGCAGACGATCGAATTGGCGGCGCTGCCGCGACCCTGGCAGACGATGCCCTGCTCGCGCGCCCAGCGGACGATGTCGGCGACGGTGAGGAAGTAGGCCTCGTAGCGCAGCTGCTCGATGACGGCGAGCTCGTCGTCGATGCGCGCGCGCAGGTCGTCGCGCAGGCCCTCGGGGAAGCGCCAGGGGATGCCGGCCATCGTCAGCGCGCGCAGGTGCGAGGCCGGCGTCTGGCCCGGCGACACCACCTCGGCGGGGTACTGGTAGCTGAGCTCGGAGAGCGAGAAGCTGCACGCGTCGGCGATGCGCATCGTCTCGTCGAGCCACTCGCGCGGGTACAGCGCGGCGAGCCGGCTGCGCGAGCGAAGCACCTGCTCGGCGTTGGGCGCGAGGCCGTGGCCGCAGGCGTCGACCGGGCGGCCCAGGCGGGTGGCGGCGAGCACGTCCTGCAGGGGCTTTCTCGAGCGGACGTGCATCAGCACGTCGCCGGCGGCGACGACCGGCAGGCCGAGCTCGGCGGCAACGCCGGCGACACGGGCGATGCGCTCGTCGTCGCCCGAGCGCAGCAGCCGGTGCACGGCGAGCACGGCGCGCTCCTGGAACCAGGTCTTCAGCCAGATCGCACGGGCGCGCAAGGCGGCGTTCGAGTCGGGGGCGGCGGCATCGTCGGGTTCGGCGACGGGGGGCGTGGGGGCGGTGGCGGTGGCGGTGTTGCCGTCGCCATCGTCGGCGACCAGCAGCGCCCAGCAGCCGCCGAGGCCGGCCAGCATCGGCGCCGTCGACGACCGGCCTTCGATGTCGCCGGGAAAGGCACGGTAGCTGCCTTTGGGTGCGCGGCGGCGCGCGACCGAGATCCAGTGCGCGAGGTTGCGATAGCCGCGCAGCGATTGCGCGATCAGCACCAGGCGCGCGAACGGCGCGCCGCTGGCTTCGTCGACCAGCCGCATCTCGCTGCCGACGAGCAGCTTGAAGCCACGCTCCGCAGCCTCGACGTGCGCCCGCACGACGCCGGCGAGCGAGCACTCGTCGGCGATCGCGAGCGCGCCGTAGCCGAGCGCGGCGGCGCGCTCGATCAGCTCCTCGGGGTGCGACGCCCCGGTCAGGAAGCTGAAGTTGCTGCGGCAGTGCAGCTCGGCGTAGCGCGGTAGCACAAGAAGAGCGGGGAAACGGGTTCGCGAACGCGCCATGGCGGCACGGGAGAGGCGGCGTCGAGCTGCGGCACGGCGACCGGCGACGGCGTCATCAGGCTGTCGAGCGGGCTGGCGGTACCGGCGGCCGACGACTTCAGCACGTGCGTGTAGATCATCGTCGTGCTCACGTCGGCGTGGCCGAGCAGCGACTGCACGGTGCGGATGTCGGTGCCGGCCTGCAGCAGGTGGGTGGCGAAGGAGTGGCGCAGCGTGTGCACCGTCGCCGGCCTGGCGATGCCGGCGGCTTCGACCGCCGCATGCAGGGCCCGCTGCAGGCGCTTCTCATGGACGTGGTGGCGTCGCTCCTCGCTGCTGCTGCTGCCGCCGCGCGGATCGACGCTCAGCCGCGCCGAGGGGAACACCCAGAACCACGCCCAGCTCTCGGCGGCACGCCGGTACTTGGCGGCCAGGGCGTGCGGCAGGTAGACGCCGGCACGCCCGGCTTCGCGGTCCTGCCGCCACAGCCGCGCGGCGCGCACCTCGACCTGCCGCCGCAGCGCCGCCTCGAGGGCGCGCGGCAGCATGACGACACGGTCCTTGCCGCCTTTGCCGTCGCGCACGATGATGACCTGGCGAACGAAATCGACATCCTTCACGCGCAGGCGCACACCTTCGAGCAGGCGCATGCCGGTGCCGTAAAGCAGGTGCGCGAGCAGGACAACGGCCGCGTCGTCGCTGTCGCTGTCGCTGTCGCCGTCATGGTCACGGTCGCGGTCGCCGTCATGGCTCATCGGCAGCGTCCTGGCCTTCGTCCTTCTGCCCTGGTTCCTGCGGTTTGCCGCCATGCAGCCCAGCAGGGCCTGTACCTCCATCGGCGTCAGGACGACGGGAAGGCGCTTCTTCGGAACCGGACGGCCGAGCTCGCAGAGCCATGGCAGGTCGATGCCGAGCACCTCGCGGTAGAGAAAAAGGACGGCGCTCAGCGCCTGGCGGTGTGTGGCCGCGGCGACTCGCCGTTCGTTGGCGAGCATGACGAGGTAGGCGCGGACCCCGTCGAGGCCGAGGTCGCGCGGATGGACGCGTGCCTCGGCCGGCGAGGACCAGCGGATGAAGTCACGTGCCCAATGGACATACGCTTCCTCGGTCCGTAAGCTGTAGTGCATGTACCGCAACCGCTCGCGCAGCGCATCGAGCAACCGCGGCGCCGACGGCACCGGCGCCACCGACCGGGAGCGCGGTGCAAGCGGAGGCGCAGCGGCAGGCAGGCGCGGCGAAGCGACCCCCGACAACGAGGGAGGGCCAGCCGCGTCGCAGCTGCCGTCGCCCTGGTCGCGGGACGCGGCCGCACGCGCGTCAAGCCCTACTCCTGCCTTCGCCTCGGCCTCGGCCTCGGCCTCCGCCTCCTTCACCCGTCCACTTCCGCACGTCCGTCGCCACCTCGCAGCGTCCACTTTCACACCTCCTCGAATACTGTACACGCATATGGGGTATCCGCTTAGCTCCAGTCACCCCAATACCACTGGATGTCCATCCAGTATATGCTTGCGTCTTGCTGGTGTCGGTTTCTTGCGCACGACGTCCTCATACGTCACCGGTTCCGTGACGACGGCCTGCTGCAG
>JBBSUK010000118.1:0-10906 GCA_038234975.1 Burkholderiales bacterium | reverse complement strand
GACGATGGCCCGCTTCCGGCCGAACATCGTCCTCTCGGGGCTCGACGAGCACGGCGAGGATCACCTCCACGAGCTCTCGTTCGCGACCACCGAAGGCAGGGTGGTGCTGCGCCTCGTGAAGCCCTGCGTGCGCTGCCCGATTCCCGATGTCGATCCCGCCACCGCCGAGGTCGGCCACGCCGTCGGAGATGCCCTGCGAACCTACCGCGTCGATCCACGGACGAACGGCGGGATCACGTTCGCCATGAACACCGTCGTCGTCGACGGCATCGACCGGCGCCTGCGCGTCGGCGACGTCGCCGAGGCGACGATCGCGTTCGCCTGATGGCGCGGCTGCGCACCTGGCAGGTCTTCCTCGCCTGTGTCGCCGTCTGGGGAACAACCTGGCACGCCATCACCTGGCAGCTCGCCGACCTCGGCCCCGAGTTCGGCGTCGCCGTCCGCTTCGGGCTGGCGGGCGCGCTGCTGCTGGCGCTGGCGGTGTCGCGTGGCGAGTCGCTCCGCTTCTCGGTGCACACCCATCTCGTCCTCGCGGTGCAGGGCATCTTCCTCTACGGGGTCTCGTACATCTGCGTGTACCGGGCGGAGCAGCATGTCGCCTCGGGGCTGGTGGCGGTCGGCTATTCGGCCTCGCCGTTGCTCGTCGGCGCAGGCGCGGCTTGGCTCTTCGGCGCGCCGATATCCCGACGCTTCACGGTCGGCGGCGTGCTCGGCGTCGTCGGCATCGCGCTGGTGTTCTGGCCGGAGATCGTGCGCCCGGCCCGGCCCGGAAACGACGGGGCCCTCGGCGCGACCTTCACCGCCGGCGCCGTCCTGCTCTCGACCGTCGGTGCGCTGGTCTCGAGCCGCAACCGCGGCCGCGGGCTTGCGCTCGTGCCGGCGATGGGCGCCGGGATGATCTACGGCGCCGTCGCCGCACTTGTCGTCACGGCGATCAGCGACGCGCGCATCGGCTGGCCGGCCTCGTGGCAGAGCTGGGCGGCGCTGGGCTGGCTCGCCGTCGCCGGATCGATCGTCGCGTTCGCCGCCTTCCTGACGCTGCAGGAGCGGCTCGGCGCAGGGCCCGCGGGCACCGTCGGCGTGATGGTGCCGATGGTGGCGCTGGTTGTGTCGGTCGGCCTCGAAGGCTTCCGGCCGCAGCCCGCGACCTTCGTCGGCGCCGCGATCGCCCTGCTCGGCAACGCCCTGATGCTCTGGCCGGCGCGGCCCGCGCTCAAGCTCGGCGCGATGGCAGCGGAATGAACTCGGTCTCGCCGGGAACGGCGGGGAAGCGCTGTGTCAGCCAGTCGCCCTCGGCGTCGCGAATCCGCTCGCGGCGGCTCGACACGAAGTTCCACGACACGAAGCGCGGCCCGAGCGGCTCGCCGCCGAGCCACACGATGCGGCCGCCGCGCGGTGCCGCGATCTCGGGCTCGGCGCCGCCGGCGATCGTCACGAGCTTGAACTCGTCGATCATCTCGCCGTCGACCTCGAAGGGATGGTCGACGGCGTAGAGAGCGCGTTCGGTCACGACCGCCGGCAGGCGCACCGTCTTGCCGCTGGCGACATCGAAGTCGAGGATGGCGCCGAGCGTCGGCGAGCGCGCCTCGACCGGTGACTCGACGCCGAAGGCACTGCCGACGAACACGCGCGCCGTGGCCGCTTCGAGCCTGACCGCGGGGATGGTGTCGGCCGCGGCGTGCTGGAACGACGGCGCGCCGTCCTCGTCGCCCTCGGGCAACGCCACCCACAGTTGCAGGCCGTGCAGCGCGTAGGGCTTCGCGGCGAGGTCCTTCGGGGCACGCTCCGAATGAACGATGCCGCGGCCGGCGGTCATCCAGTTCACCGCGCCCGGCTCGATGCGCTGGACGACGCCGGTCGAGTCGCGGTGCATCATCGCGCCCTCGAAAAGCCAGGTCAGCGTCGACAGGCCGATGTGGGGGTGCGGCCTGACGTCGTGGTTCTCGCCCGGAACGACCGCGAAGGGCCCGAAGTGGTCGAAGAACACGTAGGGGCCGACCGAACGTAGTTCGCGCGCCGGCAAGGAGCGACGAACCTCGAAGCCGCCGCCCAGGTCCTTGGAGACCGGTTCGATTCGTTGCGCGACCGTCGAGGGCACTGTCGATCCTCCTGCCGATGACCGGCGGAAATGCCGCCTGTACGAGCGGCCGCGGGAGTGTAGGCACGCCCCGTAGAATCGCCCGCTCCCTGGCGATTAGACCCCTCCTCGCGACCCCTGCATGAGCCTGACCTGCGGCATCGTGGGCCTGCCGAACGTCGGCAAGTCGACCCTCTTCAACGCGCTCACCAAGGCGGGCATCGCGGCCGAGAACTATCCGTTCTGCACGATCGAGCCCAATGTCGGCATCGTCGAGCTCCCGGATTCCCGACTCGCCGAGCTGGCCGCCATCGTCAAGCCGGAGCGGGTCGTGCCGGCGATCGTCGAGTTCGTCGACATCGCCGGGCTCGTTGCCGGTGCGTCGAAGGGCGAAGGTCTCGGCAACCAGTTCCTCGCCCACATCCGCGAGACCGACGCCATCGTCAACGTCGTGCGCTGCTTCGACGACGAGAACGTGATCCACGTCGCGGGCAAGGTCGACCCGGTGTCCGACATCGAGGTCATCCAGACCGAGCTGTGCCTCGCCGACCTGGCGACGGTGGAGAAGAGCCTCGTGCGCTACGGCAAGGTGGCCAAGTCGGGCGGCGACAAGGAGGCCGGGCGCCTGGTCGAGGTGCTCGCCAAGTGCAACGAAGCGCTCGACCAGACGAGGCCGGTCCGGTCGATCGACTTCAGCAAGGAGGAACAGGCGGTGCTCAAGCCGCTGTGCCTTATCACCGCGAAGCCGGCGATGTTCGTCGCCAACGTGGCCGAAGACGGCTTCGAGCACAACCCGCACCTCGACCGTCTGCGCGCCTACGCAGACGGCCAGCACGCGCCAGTCGTCGCGATCTGCGCCAAGACCGAGGCCGAGCTGGCCGACATGGACGAGGCCGATCGCGCCCTCTTCCTCGCCGAGATGGGACAGACCGAATCGGGGTTGTCGCGGCTGGTCCGCGCCGCCTTCTCGCTGCTCGGCCTGCAGACCTATTTCACCGCCGGCGAGAAGGAAGTGCGCGCCTGGACGATCCACGTCGGCGACACGGCGCCGCAGGCCGCCGGCGTCATCCACACCGACTTCGAGCGGGGCTTCATCCGCGCCCAGACGATCGCCTTCGCCGACTACGTCGCCCACCGCGGCGAGCAGGGCGCGAAGGAGGCGGGCCGGATGCGCGCCGAGGGCAAGGAGTACGTCGTCAGGGACGGCGACGTGCTCAACTTCCTCTTCAACGTCTAGGCTGCCCCGAGGCGAGGATTCGACGGCATGGCAACGCCGACGTCCGAGTCCGACACCGGGTCCCGCCCACCGCCGCCGGCACCGAACTCGCGCGCAGACGCGCTCCTGCGGCCGCTCGCGCTCACCTGGGTCGCTTACCTGCTGGCCGGGGCGAGCGGCCTAGCACTGGCCATTCCGCCCGGCTACGCATCGCCGCTGTACCCCGCCGCCGGCGTCGCGCTGGCCAGCGTCATCGTCCACGGCCGATGGATGCTGCTCGCCGTCGCGCTCGGTGCCGCATGCGTCAATGCGGCGCTGACCGCCGCTCGCGGCACCGTCGCGCTCGACGCCTGGCTGCTGCCGCTGATCATCGGCGCCGCCGCCGCGATGCAGGCCTGGGCCGGCGCGGCGCTGGTGCGACGGTTCGTGCGCCAGCCGCTGGCGCTTTCGTCGCCGACCGACGTCGGCCGCTTCTTCGCCTGCTGCGTGGCCAGCAGCGTCGTGTCGGCGACGCTGTCGGTCGCGGCTCTGTGGGCCACCGGCGCCATCCTGCCCTCGGGCGTCGCGATCGCCTGGGGCACCTGGTGTTCGGGAGACCTCGCCGGCATCCTGATCGCGACGCCGATCGCGCTGACGATCATCGGCCGGCCGAGCGCCGAGTGGCGGGCGCGGCGGGTCCCCGTCGGCGTCACGCTCAGCCTCGTCACCCTCTGTCTGGCGCTGGGCATCGTCCAGGTCGGCCGCGGCAACGCCGATCGCATCCGCGACCGCTTCGACCACGACGCCTCGCGTGCGTCGCTCGTCATGCTGACCCAGCTGCAAGAGCCGCTGCGCGCACTGGAAGCGCTGTACGGGGTGGCCAATGTCTCCCGGCAGATGAGTCGGCACGACGTGCGCGTCGCGACCGAGAACTGGCTCGGCGGCGGATCCGTCAAGGCGATGGGCTGGGCCGAGCGGGTTCCGCGCGACGAGGTGCCCGAGTACGAGGCCCGCGTCCGCGCCGAAGGCACAGCCGATTTCCGTGTGGTCGAGGAGCGCGGCGACCGGCCCGCGGCGGTTCGCGCCTTCGGCCCACCCGGCGCTGCGCCGCTCACCAAGGCCGATCCCGTCGTCGTGCGTCGGCTCGAGCCGGCGACCGGCTACGCGGCGGCGATCGGCATCGACATCGGCGGCATCGCCGGCGCCCGAGAGGCGATCGACGCCGCGACGTCCACCGGCCGGCCGGCGGTGACGCGCGGCTTCGCCCTCTCGGACTCGAACGACGCCGACGCGCCGCTCGGCGTCGCCGTCTACCAGGTCGTGCATGCCAACGACGAGAACAGCGCCGCAGACCGCACCGCCAGCGTGCGCGGCGTCGTCTTCGTGTCGCTGTCGCTCGCCGAACAGCTCCGGATCGTCGCCGCCAAGGTCCCGCCCTACCTCGGCATGTGCGTCGTCGACTCGCTGCATCTCGCGTCGCGCCAGCGGCTCGCGGGCCCGCCGGGCTGCGAGACGATCGACACCGGCTTCGTCGACTCGCGACCGCTCGCCTTCGCCGGACGACAGTGGGACATCCGCCTCACCGCCTCCCCCGATGCCGTTCCCGACGCCGAGGACTTCGGCGGCTGGGCGTTCTCGATCGCCGGGCTGCTGTCGGCGGCGATGCTCGGTGCGTCGCTCCTCATCACCACCGGCCGGACGCGGCGAATCGAGAGCGCCGTGCGCGAGCGCACCGCGGCGCTGCGCGCCGAGGTCACCGACCGGCAGGTCGCCGAGGCCGCGCTGCGCACGAGCGAGGAGCGCTTCCGCAGCATCCTCGACAACCTGCCGATCGGCGTCGTCTACACCGACCCGACAGGGCGCGTGATCCAGGCCAATCCGCGCTACTGCGAGCTCACCGGCTACAGCGAGGCGCAGCTGCGCGAGCTGTCGCCCTCGGCGCTCACGCCGCCCGAGGACGCCCCGCACGAGCGGGCGTTGACGGCGCAGCTCGCCAGCGGCGAGATCCCCATGTACCGCCGGCACAAGCGGGTGCTCACGCAGTCGGGGCACACGCTGTGGGTCCGGGCCACCGTCACCCTGCTGCGCGATGCGGCGCAGGCGCCGTGGCGGATCGTCGGCGTGTTCGAGGACATCACCGAGCACCTGAGGCTCGAGGAAGCGGAACGCGCGCGCGAGGCGGCCGAAGTGTCGAACCGCGCCAAGAGCGACTTCCTCTCGCGGATGAGCCACGAGCTGCGCACGCCGCTCAACGCCATGCTCGGCTTCGCGCAGCTGCTCGAGATCGACCAGCGCCATCCGCTCGACGCGGCGCAGCGGCCCTGGGTCGGGCAGATCCAGCAGGCCGGCTGGCACCTGCTCGAGATGATCAACGACGTGCTCGACCTGTCGCGGATCGAGTCCGGCAACCTGAACCTGCACACCACGACGGTCGATCTCCGCGTGGCGGTCGCCGCCAGCGTGGCGCTGCTCGCCAGCGACGCGGCGCGCAAGGGCGTGCGGATCAGCGAGGACCTCACGGAGGACGCCTCGGCGGTGCTCGGGGATGCGACGCGGATCAAGCAGATCCTCACCAACCTGCTGAGCAATGCCGTGAAGTACAACGCCGACAACGGTCGCGTCCACATCGGCGCAAGAACGGTCGCCGACACTGTCGAGATTGCCGTCACCGACACCGGGATGGGCATGACGCCAGAGCAGATGGAGGGGCTGTTCAAGCCGTTCAACCGCCTCGGGCGCGAGCGCTCGACGCTTCAGGGCACCGGGATCGGGCTGGTGATCAGCCAGCGCCTGGCCGAGCTGATGGGCGGGACGATCGGCGTCAAGAGTCTGCCGGGCGAAGGCTCGTCGTTCGTGTTGCGGCTACCCAAGGCGCACGATCCGGCGACCGTCCCCGGTGCGCTCCGTGCCATCGACGCGCTGCCGACCGACTACCACCGTCGGGTCGTCCACTACGTCGAGGACAACGAGACCAACGTCGAGGTGATGCGGGGCATCATGGCGCAGCGCCCGCAGGTGCAGCTCGAGGTGTCGACCACCGGGCTCGACGGGCTCGCCGCGATCCGCGGCCAGCGACCGCACCTGCTGCTGCTCGACATGCACCTGCCCGACATCAGTGGCCTCGAGCTCCTGCGCCATCTCAAGACCGACCCGGCAACGGCGTCGATCCCCATCATCGTCGTCTCGGCCGATGCCCTGTCGGTGCAGATCGACGCCGCCCTGGCGGCCGGCGCCGACCGCTACCTCACCAAGCCGGTCGACGTGACCGAGCTGCTGGCCCAGCTCGACGAGCTGCTCGACCGGATGGACACCGCGTTCAACTGAGCGGCCGAGAGTCGATCGCCCGCGGGCCCACCCCTTGCCCGGGCGATAGGCGGTCCCGATCCCCGCCATAGCAGCTTTTTGGCACTCGATCGGTGCGAGTGCTAATATTTCCGGAACCCCCGGGCCTCCCCGGTGTCTGAATACCCATGACTGCAACCACTGTTCAAGCGATCACCGTCCGGGACCCGTTCTCGCTGGTGCCGCCGATCGGCAACCTCGACGCCTACATCACGGCCGTCAACCGCGTTCCCCTGTTGACGCTGGAGGAGGAGGTCGACGCCGGGAGGCGGCTGCGCGAAACCGGCGACCTCGAATCGGCGGGGCGCCTGGTGCTGTCGCACCTGCGGCTGGTCGTCTCGATCTCGCGCAAGTACCTCGGCTACGGCCTGCCGCACGGCGACCTGATCCAGGAAGGCAACGTCGGCCTGATGAAGGCCGTGAAGCGCTTCGACCCCGAGCACGGCGTTCGCCTCGTCAGCTACGCCATGCACTGGATCAAGGCCGAGATCCACGAGTACGTCCTCAAGAACTGGCGGATGGTCAAGGTCGCGACGACCAAGGCGCAGCGCAAGCTCTTCTTCAACCTGCGCTCGATGAAGCAGCATCTGAAGGACGACGCTGCTGCCGAGGACACCCACCGCACGACGCTCACGGCGGACGAGGTCGAGCACCTGGCCAAGGCGCTCAACGTCAAGCGCGAGGAGGTGCTCGAGATGGAGACCCGCCTGTCGGGCGGCGATGTCGCGCTCGAGCCGCAGACCGACGAATCCGACGACCAGGCGTGGGCGCCGATCGCCTACCTCGCCGACGACGCGAGCGAGCCGACCCGGGTGATCGAGGCGCGCGGCCGTGACTGGCTCGCCGTCGACGGCATCGCCCTGGCCCTCGACAGCCTCGACCCGCGCAGCCGTCGCATCGTCGAGGAGCGCTGGCTCAACGTCAACGACGACAGCTCGGGCGGCATGACGCTGCACGACCTTGCCGGCGAGTACGGCGTCAGCGCCGAGCGCATCCGGCAGATCGAGGTCGCGGCGATGAAGAAGATGCGCAAGGCGCTGGCGCACGCGGCTTAGGCGCGCGGCGCTTCGAGGAACGGCCCCCGCTCTGGGGCCGTTTCCTTTTCAGGCAGCCAGAAGCGTCTTGATGTCGGCGGCGAGCTTCTGCGAATCGCCGCCGTAGGCGACGAAGAGGCGGGGCTTGCCGTGGGTGTCGAACACGAACGACGCGGCGGTGTGGTCCATCGTGTAGGAGCCCGGCGTCTTGCCCGCCACCTTGGCGTAGAACACCTTGAACTCCTTGGCCGCCGCGGCCGTCTGCTCGGGCGTGCCGCGCAGCGCCACCACGTCGGGCCCGAAGTTGCCGACATAGGCCTTGAGAATCTCCGGCGTGTCGCGCTCCGGGTCGATGGTGACGAAGACCGTCTGCAGCTTGTCGGCGTCGGCGCCGAGCGACTTCCTCACCTCGGCGATCTCGGCCATCGTCGCCGGGCAGACGTCGGGGCATTGCGTGTAGCCGAAGAACACGAAGACGACCTTGCCCTTCCAGTCGGCCAGCGTGCGCTGCCTGCCTTCGACGTCGGGCAGCGACAGCGTGCGGGCGAACTCGGAACCGGTGATGTCGGTCGCGTTGAACGTCGGCCCCTTCGAGCCCACGAGACCGCTCCAGACGGCCGATACGCGGTCGCAACCGGGCAGCGCCACCATGCACACGGCGGCGACGGCACTTCCCAGGACGACACGGCGGCCGGGCGTCACGACAGTCTTTCGCTGATGAGGGGCCATAGGTAATGATCGACGATGAGCGCCGCGAACAACAACGTCAGGTGCAGGATCGAGAAGCGAAACGTGCGGCGTGCCAGCGCGTCCGAGTAGCGGCGCCAGAGTTGCCAGGCGTAGCCGGAGAACATGACGCCGAGCACGATCGCCGCCGCGCAATAGATCGGCCCGCTCATGCCGGTGACGAAAGGCAGCAGCGTCGCCGCCAGAAGGACCAGCGTGTAGAGAAACACGTGCAGCCGCGTCAGCTCGGCGCCGTGGGTGAGCGGCAGCATGGGCAGGCCGGCGCGCCGGTAGTCCTCGGTGCGGTAGAGGGCGAGCGCCCAGAAATGCGGCGGCGTCCAGAGAAAGATGATGAGAAAGAGCATCAGCGCCTCGGGGCCGACCTCGCCCCGCATGGCCGCCCAGCCGAGAACCGGCGGCATCGCCCCCGAAGCGCCGCCGATGACGATGTTCTGCGGCGTGAGCGGCTTCAGGACGACGGTGTAGACGACGGCGTAACCGACGAACGTGGCCAGCGTGAGCCAGAGCGTGAGCGCGTTGACGCCGAAGCCGAGTATCGCCGCGCCGGCCGCGCAGAGCACGCCCGAGAAGACGAGCGCCTGTCGCTGGCTGAGCTCGCCGGTCGCCGTCGGTCGCCACGAGGTGCGGGCCATCCGCGCGTCGATGCGCTGCTCGACGAGGCAGTTGAACGCGGCCGCCGCGGCCGCGACGAGCCAGATGCCGACCGCTGCGGCGACCGCCGTCTTCCAGTCGGGAACGCCCGGGACCGACAACAGCATGCCGATCGCCGCGCAGAAGACGATCAGCTGGACGACGCGCGGCTTGGTGAGCGCATAGAACTGCCGCGCCCGCGACGGCAGCGACACGGAGACGGGTGCGCTGCCGGCGAGGCGGGGGGCGACGGTTTCGGACATGGCGGGACCAGCCGGCATTCTAGGAAGCCGCACCGACGCGTGCGCGCGGTGGCGGCGACGCCCTTGCGGCGGCAGGCCGGGATGCGCGGGCGCGCGACGGGCGCGCAGTGCGGAACAGCAGCGTCGTGACGAGCACGACCAGCGCGGCGGCACCCGCGGTGTGGCCGACCGCGGCGACCAGCGGCCAGCCGAGGAGGACGTTGCCGAGGCCGCTGGCGACCTGCCAGGCGCACGCGGCGACCAGGCCGATGGCGAAGCGCCGGGCGGCCAGGCCGCGTCTGGCCAGTGCCGCCGCAACGGCGAGCGACGCCACGACCACGACCAGCGCGCCGATGCGGTGCGCGAGGTGGATCGCCGTGAGCGCCGGGAACGGCAGCGCCTCGCCGTCGCCGGTCGTGCCGAGGGCGCGTCGAAGGACGAAGGCATCGGCGAAATTCGCCTCCGGCCACCAGCTTCCCTGGCAGGTCGGGAAGTCGCGGCACGCCAGCACCGCGTAGTTGCTGCTGACCCAGCCGCCGAGCGCGATCTGCGCGACCACCAGCACCGCCATCACGACGATGCCGGCGCGCAGCAGGCGCGGCACCGCGAATCGCCCGGCCTCGCGATCGCCCGAATAGAGCTCGACCTGCGCCGCGAGCAAGGCGAGCAGGCCCATGCCCCCGAGCAGATGCAGGGTGACGATGCCCGGATACAGCCGCATCGTCACCGTGAGTGCGCCGAAGGCGCCCTGGCCGACGATCCAGAGCACCGTCGCGACCGCCCAGGCGGGTGACGCGTCGACGCGATGGCGCCTTGCGAGCCGCCATGCCATGACGGCGAGCACGATCGTCAGCACGCCGATCGCCGCTGCCGCATAGCGGTGCGTCATCTCGATCCATGCCTTGCCGTGCGTCACCGGGCCTGTGGGAACCGCGGCTTGCGCGGAGGCGATGTGGTCGGCCGCGCCGATCGGCGTCGCGTGCCCGTAGCAGCCGGGCCAGTCGGGACAGCCGAGGCCGGAGTCGGAGAGGCGGGTGAAGGCGCCGAGGAGGACGAGATCGACGCTGAGCACCAGGGTGAGCATCGCCAGCGCCCGCAGCCGCGGCGAGCCAGCGGCACCGCGGTGCCGCTGCACGAACCACGCCAGCGGAAGCGCCGCGAGCGTGAGCGCGATCGCGGCGACGGCCGCGATCGGGCCGAGGTCGACTGCCGCGGCGGTCATCGGCCGCGACCGGCGGGATCCCAGCTCGCGCTCGCGCGCAGCAGGCGGTCGAGGTCGCGCTTCAGGCGCGACGGCTCCGGCGAAACGGGCGCGCGCAGCATGTAGTCGCCTCGTGGACCGACGACGTACAGGTGGGCGCCGAGCGGTTGTCCCGAACCTGCTTGCAGCCATCCGGCGAGCGCGGCGCCGTCCGCGAGAAGGACGGTGGTGCTGCCGATCGCCGCCCCTCCGCCGGCGGAACTGTCGGCGGAACTGTCGGCGTGGATGGCGCGCAGGGTCTGCGGGCGCGGCGCGACGCCGTCGTCGACGAGCCAGACCTTGTCGACACGGTCGCGCTCGGCGCCGAGCGCGGTGTGGAGTTGGCGCTGCAGCACCAGCTGGCGCTCGCAGAGGTCGTCGCACGCGCCGTGGCCGACG
>JBBSUK010000117.1:0-11161 GCA_038234975.1 Burkholderiales bacterium | reverse complement strand
CGGCCGTGCCGCCGACGAAGGTTGCTGCGCCGCTGCCGACGTTGTACGCACCGCCGGTTTCGTACGCGATCTCCCAGACCGCGATCTGGAACGCCGCTTCGGTGACCGAATTGGTGACCATGCCGGCGAACATGCCGTACAGGCGCGACAGGTCGGCGAGCGCACTGGTGTTGGCGAACACGTGGCTGCCGGTGGCGGGCGTGTAGTCGGTGTACGTCGTACCGAAGGTGATCGTCTGGTACAGATCGACGCAGTAGCTGGTGAACGACGGGCCGCCGTTGAGCATCGTGGTGAACCCACCGGCGCCGACCGTGCCGCTGACCGTAGGCGTCGGCGTGACCTGGCCGGGAACGGTGAACGTGACGGTCTCGGACCCGTGCGCATAGCCCGAGAACGTGACGTCGTCGGCCTGTGCGGCCGTGCACCAGGCGCCGGCGGCGATGGTAAGTGCGGTGGCGAAGTTCTTCATGTCGTGCTGACCTGTGTGGCTCGCTTCCCGGGCCGGGTGCGAAGAAGACGAACTCTAGTCAGGACGGCAGGCGAACGGACCCCGCGTCCACGGGGGTCGGGCGTGTCGATCCGACGAACGGTGGCCTGGTTTGAAGCAGCGGCTTCGCCCCCATCTCCGCCCGATGGCTTTCCTCGCGATCCTCTGGGCGTTGCACGGCTGGATCGCCTGGCGGGTGCTGCCGGGGCTGCCGCTGGCGCCGGCGATGGGCCTCGGCGCTGTCCTGCTCGCGTCGGCAGCGGCGATCCCGTCCGGCTTTCGCCGGCGTCGCTCCCGTCGCGGCGGCGCCACGAAGGTTCGCGGCGGGGGCACCTCCTCCCGCCGCCTCGAGGCGGTGCGCTGGGTCGGCCTGCTGATGCTCGGCTACTTCTCGTCGATGCTCGTCCTCACGCTCGCCCGGGAGGTCGTGCTGCTCGTCGCCGGCCCGGCCTGGCGCGACGCGAGCGCCTGGGTCGTGGTGGCACTGGCGTTCGCGGCGACCGCGATCGGCTATGCACAGGCCCGCCGCACGCCGCGCCTGCTGCGGGTCGATGTCCCGATCGCCGGCCTCGATCCCGCCTTCGACGGCTTCACCATCGCCCAGCTCAGCGACATCCACGTCGGTCCGACGATCGGCCGCGGCTTCGTCGAATCCGTCGTCGCGCGCGTCAACGGAGCGCGCCCCGACCTGGTGGCGATCACCGGCGACCTCGTCGACGGCAGCGTCGCCGAGCTCGCCGGCGACATCGCGCCGCTTGCGGACCTGCGCTTTGCCGAGGGCACCTTCTTCGTCACGGGCAACCATGAGTACTACTCCGGCGCAGCGGCGTGGGTGCAGGAGCTGCACCGCATCGGCCTGACGGTGCTCGCCAACGCGCACGCCGTGGTCGAACGCGGTGGCGCCCGGCTCGTCGTCGCCGGCGTCAACGACTACGGCGCCGGTCATTTCGACGCCGCCGCTGCCAGCGACCCAGGCGCCGCGCTGCTTGGAAGCCCGTCGGGGGCGACTGCGCGCGTGCTCCTGGCCCACCAGCCGCGCAGCGCCGGAGCGGCCGAGGCCGCCGGCTTCGACCTGCAGCTCTCCGGGCACACGCACGGTGGCCAGTTCTGGCCGTGGAACCTGTTCGTGCGCATGCAGCAGCCGTTCACCGCCGGCCTGCACCGGCTGGGCAGGCTATGGGTCTACACGAGCCGCGGCACTGGCTACTGGGGCCCGCCGACGCGCTTCGGCGCGCCGTCGGAGATCACCTTGCTCAGGCTCGTGCCGCGAGCGGGCTGAACTTTCGCGCCACCTACAATCTGACGGTTTTGCCGACGCCGGCCCCATGGCGTCGCACCTACCAGGATCAGCCCGTGTTCTTCATTTCCGACGCCTACGCACAGGCCGCCCCGGCGGCTCCCTCCGGCATGTTCGGCGGCTTCGAGTCGATGCTGCTGCCGATCCTCATGATCGGCGTCCTCTACTTCGTGATGATCCGGCCGCAGATGAGAAAGCAGAAGGAGCATCGCAGCATGATCGACGCGCTCGCCAAGGGCGACGAGGTCGTGACCTCCGGCGGCGTGCTCGGCAAGGTCGCGCGGATGGGCGACAACTTCCTCGTCGTCGAGATCGCCGACGGCGTGGAGATCCAGGTCCAGCGTTCCGCGGTCGTCCAGGTGATGCCCAAGGGCACCGTCAAGCAGGCCGCGGCATGACGCAAACGCGCCGGCCGGGCGCCGGGCCGCTCCCAAGCCCGGCCGCGCCCCCTCGGGGGGCAGCGATCGGAGGGAGCGCAGCGATCGACGTGAGCGTGGGGGCTCCATGAACCGCTACCCGCCCTGGAAGTACGTGATCCTGGCGATCGCGCGGGTCGTCGGCATCCTCTACACGCTGCCGAACTTCTTCGGCGAGGCGCCCGCCGTGCAGGTGTCGAGCGGCAAGGCGACGCTCAAGCTCGACGCGTCGGCTGCCAGCCGCGTCGAGGAGGTGCTCACCAAGGCCGGCCTGAAACCCGACTTCGTGCAGTTCGACGGCGCCTCGGTCAAGGCCCGCTTCGCCGACCTCGACGCGCAGCGCAAGGCAAAGGACGCGCTCGGCGCCGCGCTCAATCCCGACCCGGCCGACCCGAGCTACATCGTCGCGCTCAACCTGCTGTCGCGGTCGCCGAAGTGGCTCACGGCGATCCACGCGCTGCCGATGTACCTCGGCCTCGACCTGCGCGGCGGCGTGCACTTCCTGATGCAGGTCGACATGCAGGCGGCGCTCACCAAGCGCGCCGACGCGATCGCCGGCGACGCGCGCACCGTGCTGCGCGACAAGAACATCCGCTCGGCCGGCATCAGCCGCGACGGCAACATCGTCACCGTGCGCTTTCGCGACCAGGCGACGCTGGCGTCGGCGCGCGACGTCCTGGTCGAGCAGCTGAGCGACATGGCCTGGAACGAGAGCCAGGACGGCAGCGACTGGAAGCTCACGGGCACGCTCAAGCCCGACGCGGCCACCCGCATCCAGGACGCCGCGATCACGCAGAACATCACGACGCTGCACAACCGCGTCAACGAGCTCGGCGTGGCCGAGCCGGTGATCCAGAAGCAGGGCGCCGATCGCGTTGTGGTGCAGCTCCCGGGGGTGCAGGACACCGCCAAGGCGAAGGACATCATCGGCCGCACGGCGACGCTCGAGGTCCGCCTGGTCGACGACTCGAGCGAGGCGCGCGCCGCCGAGTCGGGCACGGGGCCGGTGCCGTTCGGCGCCGAGCGATACACCGAGCGCAGCGGGCAGGGCATCGTCGTCAAGCGCCAGGTGCTGTTCACCGGCGAGAACCTGACCGACGCGCAGCCCGGCTTCGACGACAACCACGAAGCCGCGGTGCACCTCACCGTCGATGCGCGCGGCGCGCGCGTGATGCGCGACACGACGCGCGAGAACATCGGCAAGCGGATGGCGATCCTGCTGTTCGAGAAGGGCAAGGGCGAGGTCGTCACGGCGCCGGTCATCCGCGCCGAGCTCGGCAGCCGCTTCATGATCTCGGGGCGCATGACGACGGCCGAGGCCAACGACGTGGCGCTGCTGCTGCGCGCCGGTTCGCTGGCGGCGCCGATGGAGATCATCGAGGAGCGCACCATCGGGCCGAGCCTGGGCGCCGAGAACATCACCAAGGGCTTCCACAGCGTGCTGTGGGGCTTCGCGGCGATCGCCGCGTTCATGTGCGCGTACTACCTGCTGTTCGGCGTGATCTCGACGCTGGCGCTCGCCTTCAACCTGCTGCTGCTGGTGGCGGTGCTGTCGATGCTGCAGGCGACGTTGACGCTGCCCGGCATCGCCGCCGTCGCGCTCGCGCTCGGCATGGCGATCGACGCCAACGTGCTGATCAACGAGCGGGTGCGCGAGGAGCTGCGCAGCGGCGCCTCGCCTCAGGCGGCGATCTCGACCGGCTACGAGCGCGCCTTCGCGACCATCATCGACTCCAACGTCACGACGCTGATCGCCGGTCTGGCGCTGCTTGCCTTCGGCTCCGGGCCGGTGCGCGGCTTCGCGATCGTCCACTGCCTGGGCATCGTCACCTCGATGTTCTCGGCGGTGATGTTCTCGCGCGGCCTCGTCAACTTCTGGTATGGCCGGCAGAAGCGGTTGAAGAGCGTGTCCATCGGGCAGGTGTGGAAACCCGCCACGACCGGCAACGTGGTTGCCGCGACGAAGGGCTGACGCCATGGAGTTCTTCCGCATCCGCCGCGACATCCCGTTCATGCGGCACGCGCTGGTCTTCAACGTCATCTCGGCGCTGACCTTCCTCGCCGCCGTCTTCTTCCTCGCCACCCGCGGCCTGCACTACTCGATCGAGTTCACCGGTGGCACCGTCGTCGAGGCGGCGTATGCACAGCAGGCCGACGTCGCCAAGGTCCGCTCGACCGTCGAGTCGCTCGGGCTCGGCGAGGCCCTGGTGCAGAACTTCGGCAGCTCGCGCGACGTGATGATCCGCGTGCCGCTGCGCGGCGACATCAAGCAGTCCGAGCTCGTGGCGCGCGTGTTCGGGGCGCTGTGCAAGGAAGAGGGCGGCACCGTGTCGACGCAGGGCGCCGCGACGGATCAGGGCCAGTCGGCGTCGAGGGCGGCGTGCACGGCCGGGGCGAACGAGCCGGTGCGGCTGTCGCGCAGCGAGTTCGTCGGGCCGCAGGTCGGCAAGGAACTCGCCGAGGACGGCGCCAAGGCGCTGGCCTTCGTCGTCATCGGCATCATGATCTACCTCGCCTTGCGCTTCGAGTGGAAGTTCTCGGTCGCGGCGATCGTCGCCAACCTGCACGACGTCGTCATCATCCTGGGCTTCTTCGCCTTCTTCCAGTGGGAGTTCTCGCTCTCGGTGCTGGCGGCGGTGCTCGCGGTGCTCGGCTATTCGGTCAATGAATCGGTGGTGGTCTTCGACCGGATCCGCGAGTCGTTCCGCCGCTACCGCAAGATGACGACGCGCGAGGTGATCGACCACGCGATCACCAGCACGATCAGCCGCACCGTCATCACCCACGGCTCGACGCAGATGATGGTGCTGTCGATGCTGCTGTTCGGCGGCCCGACGCTGCACTATTTCGCCGTCGCGCTGACCATCGGCATCCTGTTCGGCATCTACTCTTCGGTGTTCGTCGCCGCTGCGATCGCGATGTGGCTGGGCGTCAAGCGCGAGGACCTCGTGCGCTCGTCCCCAAGCACCAAGGCGCTCGATCCCGAGGACCCGAACGCCGGAGCGGTGGTGTAGAGTCATCGCAACTCAGCAGGACGGAAAGCAGACCCACGCCGCCATGCCTTCCCCCGCGAACCCGACGGCATTGGCCCAGCAGGCGAGGCGGTCGTACGTGGAGCGGTTGCTGGGAGAGATGCCCACCGTCGTGCGCGCGGTCGACGAAGGGGCTCGCAACCTCGCCGCCGCCGTCGCCGAGCCGGCCCTGGCGCTGAAGCGCCGTGAAGTCATCCCGTTGCTGCATGGCGCCTTCCCGATCTGGCTCGAAGCCATGATGGGGCTGCTTCGCGAGTCGCTCAAGACCGGTGCGATCGCGCCTACGAGGCTCGGCGACATGCCGGCGTCGGCGCTGTCGGGCGGGAGTGGCAGCGGCAAGCTGAGCCTGGTCGACGACGACACCATCGAGCACGAGATCCTGTCCTCGCGCCTGGCGCTGGCGATGATGGATCGCGCGTCGTGGGAGTTCACCGACCTGCGCTCGCGCATGAACGTGCTCGAGAGCCGCGACGAGCTCGAGGCCAACGACATCCTTCGCCCGCACGTGCTCGCCCGGGTCGTCACCGACTCCTGGCTCGCGGCGCCGCTCGGCTTCGACACCTGGCGCTTGCTGCAGACGGTGGTCCACGGCGAGTTCTCGCACTTCGCAGAAGAGGCGTACCACGAGACCAACCGCTTCCTGCTGCAGCGCAAGGTCCTGCCCGAGGTCGACCTGCGGCCGTTCATCCGTCGCTCGATGAACAGCAGCAGCGGCCCGGCGACGCGCTCCGGCGGCTTCGGCACGCCGACCGGCCTGCAGACCGCACCGGCGCCGTCGGACTTCCAGAGCACGGCGATGCGCACGCCGCCCGCGGCCAACGAGGTCGGCGAGGAAACGCGGATGATGACCCGCGCCGCCGGCCTCGCGCGCGTGGCCGAGCAAGCCGAGGTGCTCGGCCGCCTGAATCGCCTGGTCGACCGCCAGCTGCCGGGCTTCGCCGACACCTCGCACGCACCGGCAGCCGCGTCGCCACGCCTCAACGCGGCGATCGTCGAAGCGCAGGAGGGCGTCATGCGGCGCATGGCCAGCGCCGGCGCCGCCGCTGCGGCCGCCGGTGGCCCGGCGCTCAGCACGCCCGCGCTGCTCGAGGAGCTCAACCAGCGCAAGATCGCGCTCAAGCAGGCTGCCTCCACCCCGGTCGAACGGGCGACGATCGAGATCGTCGCGCTGCTGTTCCAGAGCATCCTCGCCGAAGACACCATCCCCGCGTCGGTCCGGGTCTGGTTCGCGCGCCTGCAGATGCCGGTGCTGCGCGTCGCCGTCTCGGAGCCCGACTTCTTCGCCACCGTCGAGCATCCTGCGCGTCGCCTGATCGATCGCATGGGCTCGGTCGTCATGGGGTTCGACTCGGCGGGTCGTGCCATCGGCGACCTGCTCGAGAAGGAGATCAAGCGCGTCGTCCAGGTCGTCGAGGCCTACCCCGACACCGGGCGGCGGGTGTTCCAGACCGTGCTCACGGAGTTCGAGAAGTTTCTCGAGCACTACTTCAAGAACGAGAACGAGGCCAGCCGCAGGGGCGTCTCGCTGGCGCAGCAGGTCGAGCAGCGCGAGACACTGGCGATCCAGTACACGATCGAGCTGCGCAAGATGCTCAACGACGTTCCAGTCCAGGACGGCGTGCGCGAGTTCCTGTTCCATGTCTGGGCCGACGTGCTCGCCACGACCGCGGTGAAGTCGAGCGGCCCGGAGGTCATCAAGGAGATGAAGCATGCCGCCGCCGACCTGATCTGGTCGGCGAGCGCCAAGGTGTCGCGCGGCGAACGCGCCGAGGTGATCCGGCGCCTGCCGCCGCTCCTGAAGACGCTGCGCGACGGGATGGACGAGGCCGGCATCCCGCTGCCCAAGCAGGACGAGCACATCCAGCGCCTGAACAATTCGCTGGCGGCAGCCTTCACGGCCAAGGCGGCGAGCATCTCGCACGAGCGGCTCGAGGAGCTCATGGCGCGGCTGGAGACGCTCGAGGAACTGCTGCCTGAAAGCGAGCAGGTCGACATCGACGAGTCGCTGGTGCTCGACCTGTCGGGCTACGAGAGCTCGGAGCTCGAGGTGGTCGGCGAGGGCGGCTCGATGCCGACGCCGGCGATGCTCGCCTGGGCCCGCGAGCTTCAGGTCGGCAGCTGGTTCATGCTCGACTACCGCAACCGGAACGACTCGGTGCAGCTCGCCTGGCAGGGCCTGCGCAAGCAGCTCACGCTGTTCGTGAGCCCGCAAGGCCGCGGCGTGCTGTTCCAGGCCCATCGCCTGGCGGCGTTCCTGCAGGCCGGCCTGCTCGTGCCGGCGCAGGAAGAGGCGCTGACCGTCCGCGCCACCCGCAGCGCGATGGCCAAGATCGACGGCGACCCGAGCCGACTCCTCAACTGAATCGAAACGGGCGAGGCCCCCAGCCGCGAGCTTGAAGTGGCCGCGAAGCGTGACACTTTCACAGACAGCGAGTTGACGGACCGTCAGGTTCGTCGAACGAAGCGTGCGCAAACCGGACGGCATCGTCCGGTTTGCGGCTAGTGGATGAGCCGGTCTTCCTCGTCGACGAACAGCTCGTCGAGGATCAGCGCGTCGGGCTCTTCACCGAGGCTCCAGAACACCATCAGCACGATGATCTTCAGATCCTCGAGGTCGATCGGGCCACCGGCAATGGCGCTCGCGCGATCGATCACCATCTCGCGCATCTTCGGCGGCAACACGCCCGCCGACTCGAGGAAGGTGATGAACCCGACCGAAGCCTCGCCGAGGTGCTCGAGTTCCTGGGGCACGTAGACGCGGATGCTGCTCGCTGCCTGCTCGCCGACGGGCGCCTCGGCGGCCGCGGCGACACCATCGAGCCAGGTCAGCGCGTCTTCGATCTCGTCGGACTCGAAGCCGACGGAGGTGAGCTTCTTGGCGAGCTGCTCGTGCTCCGGGCACGCATCGGGCCGCCAGTAGTTCTCGTACAGGTACACGAGCACGTCGAACATCGTGAAAAGACTATACCCGAGCCCTTTTCGCCCTCGGCACGACGCGGACGAACGGCCTTGCCCTTCGGCTCAGCCGCGCTCCACGCGTTGCCACGACGGGCCGGGCATTCGCGTCACGCGCCCGGCGAGCTCGAGGTCGAGCAGGCGCGCTGACAGTTCGGCTGCGCCGCGGCCCGTGCGGGCGACGAGCTGGTCCAGGTCGATCACGTCCCAGCCCATCGCATCGAGGACGGGGTCGGCGGCTGCGGCGGCGGCGGGTTCGGCGTGTTCGTCGGCGACCGGATCGCCTGGCGCGGAGCCGGCCAGCTCGTCGACGAGGTCGGACACCTGATCGACGAGCTTGGCGCCCTGCTTGATGAGGGCGTGGCAGCCGCGCGACTGCGGCGAGTGGATCGAGCCGGGGACAGCGAACACGTCGCGGCCGGCTTCGAGCGCCATCCGCGCCGTGATGAGCGATCCCGATTGCACGGCCGCCTCGACGACCAGCGTGCCGCGCGAGAGCCCGGCGATGATCCGGTTGCGGACCGGGAAGTGGCTCGGCAGCGGTGGTGTCCCGATCGCGAACTCGCTGACGATCGCACCGTCCTGCGCGATGCGCGCTGCGAGCTTGCGGTGTCGCGCCGGGTAGTCCTGGTCGAGCCCGGTGCCGACGACGGCGACCGTGCTGCCCGGGCCTTCGAGCGCGCCGTCGTGCGCCGCGCCGTCGATGCCGAGCGCCAGGCCCGAGCACACCGTCCAGCCGGTCTTGCTCAGGTGCGCCGCGAAGGCGCGCGCGGTCTCGAGCCCCTGCGGCGTCGGGTTGCGGCTGCCGACAATGGCGACGGAGGGCGCCGCGAGCAACTCGATCCGGCCACGGACCCAGAGGACAAGCGGCGGATCGGCGGTCTCGAGCAGCAGGGCCGGGTAGCTCGGATCTCCGATCGCGACGACCTGGCGAAGCTCGGCGGCTGCCGCGTCGAGCCAGCGCCGGGTGGCGTCCAGCTTGTGGCCGAAATCATCGGGCGAGGTGTTCAGCGCAGCTGCCGCGTCGGGGCCGACCACCGCGCGCCGCGCCGCTTGCGAAGCGCCGAGCACGGCATCGGGCGAGCCGAACGCCGCGAGGAGCTTGCGCGCAGACGCGCGACCGACGCCAGGCGTCTCGACGAGCCGCAGCCAGGCGGCGAGCTCGTCGCGGTCGATCACGTTCGGGTGGGGCGGCGGCGCGCGGCGCGGCGCGCCGGGGTCACGGCTGGCTGAAGCGGTCGCCCGGCGACACCGGGTCCTTCACCGACAGGATCAGTGCGTACGACATGCGGTCGAAGACACGGAACACGAACAGAAGGCCGTGCCGCTCGTCGGGGAGCTTGATCCGGGTGCGGGCGCCGTCGGTGGTGTCGACCACCGCCTTGCCGTCGCGGTAGAGGGCCAGCACGTGGCCGCGCTCCATGCCGTCGGCCGCGCCCTTGTTGATCGAGACGATCTGGTTCTGGCCCGCGGTCAGCGCGTCGCCGTAGATCGACACGATGCGGCCGGACACCGGGCCCGCTGGCGGATGCGGCGCGTAGTTCGTGTATTCACGCAGCGGCACCGGTGCGAGCCGGTCGCCGACGCCGGCCTCCTGGCGCACGCTGGTGATCGTGAACGTCGCGGGGACGATCTCGGCCTTGCCGTCGGCGCCGGTCCGTGTCTCGCCCTGCACCGTGTACTCCGACGCGCCGACGTAGACCGCCTCGTAGCCGAGGATCTCCTGCGTCGTCGGGTCCTTCAGCGCCTTGGGCTGGCGGAAGATGCGGTACTCGCGCTCGGGGCCGAGCTCGCCGCGAACGTAGGCGGTGTCGCCACGGCCGAGGACGACGCGGCCTTCCTGCGTGGCGACGATGCGCGGCGCCACCGCGAGCGCGTTGCTGTCGAAGATCACCGCCTCGTTGAGGAAGGGCTCGATCAGGTTGAACGGGATCGACGCGATGCCGGCGAGCGCGATGTCGGTCGAGCGCACCCGCGGCGACAGGCGTGCGTCCTCGGTGCCGAGCGGCTGGCCCATCCGCAGGCGGGCGCGGCCGTTCGACTTGTCGAGGAACAGCATCTGGCCCGGGAAGATCAGGTGCGGGTTCTTCACCTGGTCGAGGTTCAGGCCCCACAGCTCGGGCCAGCGCCACGGGCTCTTCAGGTAGAGGCCGGAGATGCCCCAGAGCGTGTCGCGCGGCTTGACGGTGTAGATGTCGGGCGCGTCGGCCTTGATCTCGCTGAGCGGAACACCGACCTCGGCGGCGCGCTGCGCGGTGGCGCGCTGCCCGGGGGTGATCGGGAAGTTGGGCGCGGCGGTGGCGGTCGATGCAGCGCCGAAGGCGAGGCCGAACGCGAGCCCGAACTGGAGCCCGAACTGGAGCCCGAGAGCGGTGGACGAGGCGGTCAGGGTTCGAATGGTCATGGAGTCCGTTTGCCCCACCGGCCCGCGGCCATCACGGTTCGGCGAAAATCCTCGACTGGTTCAGCAGATTCTGCCTATAAAGCCTTGTCCGGGCAACGAATTCGGCCTCGCGTTCGCAACCGTGCGTGAGACGTTTCACACCGCCGAGCGCCGCGTGCGCCCGAAGGTGCCGGTCAAGCAACGAATCTCACGGATCGTCACATCTGAACGCAACCCGCATCCGACCCCACGCATGGCCCGCCTCGACATCCTCTGCTACCCAGACCCGCGGCTGCACACCGTCGCCGAGCCGGTTGGCGAGGTCGACGCACGCATCCGGGGTCTCGTCGACGACATGCTCGAGACGATGTACGGGGCGGAGGGCGTCGGCCTGGCGGCGACGCAGGTCGACGTGCACGAGCGGGTGATCGTGATCGACACGTCGGACGCCCGCGACACGCCCATCGTCCTGCTCAACCCGGAGCTCGTGACGAGGAGCGACGAGCTCGTCTTCGGCGACGAGGGCTGCCTCTCGGTCCCGGACGTGTACGACCGCGTGCAGCGCCACGCGCGGGTCCGCGTGCGTGCCGG
>JBBSUK010000116.1:0-11416 GCA_038234975.1 Burkholderiales bacterium | reverse complement strand
TCTACGGCTCGCTGCAGTTCGGCGATGCCGCTGTCCGCAGCGGCTATCTCATGCTCGGCATGCTCAACAGCAAGGGACTGTCGAACGCGCTGATGGGCATTTCGCGACAGTTCGCGAAGATCAAGGTCGACGACCTGGCCGACAACTTCGACGCGATCGTTGGCGCCAGCGGCGAGAACGGGCTGGGTGCGCAGGACGGATCGGGCCTCTCCGGTGGCCAGCCGGGCGAGGTCTCGGGCGCGATGGCGCCGGCGGCGATGGGCAAGCAGGAGGCGCTGAAGAAGTTCACCGTCGACCTCACCGAGCGCGCCCGCGAAGGCAAGATCGACCCGGTCACCGGCCGCGACGACGAGATCCGCCAGATCGTCGACATCCTGATGCGGCGTCGGCAGAACAACCCGATCCTCACCGGCGAGGCCGGCGTCGGCAAGACGGCGGTGGTGGAAGGCTTTGCGCAGCGGCTGGCGCGGGGCGACGTGCCGCCGCAGCTGCAGGGCGTGTCGCTGCTCTCGCTCGACATCGGCCTGCTGCAGGCCGGCGCGTCGATGAAGGGCGAGTTCGAGCAGCGGCTGCGCCAGGTGATCGACGAGGTGCAGGTGAGCCCGAAGCCGATCATCCTGTTCATCGACGAGGTGCACACGCTGGTCGGGGCGGGCGGCGCGGCCGGCACCGGCGACGCTGCGAACCTCCTGAAGCCGGCGCTCGCCCGCGGCAATCTGCGCACCGTCGGCGCGACGACGTGGGCCGAGTACAAGAAGTACATCGAGAAGGACCCGGCGCTGACGCGGCGCTTCCAGGTCGTGCAGATCCCGGAGCCCGACGAGCTGAAGGCGATCCTGATGCTGCGCGGCGTCGCCAGCGTGCTCGAGAAGCACCACCGCGTGCAGCTGCTGGACGAGGCGATCGAGTCGGCAGTGCGTCTGAGCCACCGCTACATCCCGGCCCGCCAGCTGCCCGACAAGGCGGTGAGCCTGCTCGACACGGCGTGTGCACGGGTGGCGGTGAGCCAGCACGCGATCCCCGCCGAGGTCGAGGACGCGCGGCGGCGCATCGAGGCGCTGGAGATCGAGCAGTCGATCATCGACCGCGAGGCGGCCGTCGGCGTCGATGTCGGCACGCGCCGCAGGGATGTCGACGATAAGTTGGTCGCCGAACGCGATCGCCTGATCGGCCTGGAGAAGCGCTGGGTCGACGAGAAGGCCATCGTCGACAAGGTGCTCGCGCTGCGGGCGCAGCTTCGCGGAGACGACAAGCCGGTCGACAAGACCGCGCCGGCCGAGGGCGGCAGCGTCGCCGAGCCGCCGGCCGCTGCGCCGGCCGACGCCGCACCGCCGATCGACCGCGAGCAGCTGCTCGCCGACCTGCGCGGCGAGCAGGGCAGGCTCGCCGACCTGCAGGGCGACACGCCGCTGATCCTGCCGTCGGTCGACGCGCAGGCGGTCGCCTCGGTCGTCGCCGACTGGACCGGCATCCCGGTCGGCCGGATGGTGAAGAACGAGTTGCAGGCCGTGCTCAAGCTCGGCGAGACGCTCGGCAAGCGCGTCGTCGGCCAGCAGCACGGCCTCGACATGATCGCCCGGCGGATCCAGACCTCGCGGGCGCGGCTCGACAACCCGAACAAGCCGATCGGCGTGTTCATGCTGTGCGGCACCTCGGGCGTCGGCAAGACCGAGACCGCGCTCGCGCTCGCCGAGTCGCTCTACGGTGGCGAGCAGAACATCATCACGATCAACATGAGCGAGTTCCAGGAGGCCCACACGGTCTCGTCGCTCAAGGGCGCACCGCCCGGCTACGTCGGCTACGGCGAGGGCGGCATCCTGACCGAGGCCGTGCGCCGCCGGCCCTACAGCGTGGTGCTGCTCGACGAGGTCGAGAAGGCGCACCCGGACGTGCACGAGCTGTTCTTCCAGGTCTTCGACAAGGGTCGGATGGAAGACGGCGAGGGCCGCATGATCGACTTCAAGAACACGATCATCCTGCTGACGAGCAATGCCGGCTCCGAGCTCGTGATGAACATGTGCAAGGACCCGGAGCTGCTGCCCGATCCGGAGTCGCTCGCGACGGCGATGGCCGCGCCGCTGCAGAAGATCTTCCCGCCGGCGCTGCTCGGCCGGCTCGTCGTCATCCCCTACTACCCGCTGTCGGACGAGATGCTCGGGCAGATCGTCCGGCTGCAGCTCGACCGAATCAAGAAGCGTGTGGCCGAGAACCACAAGATCCCTTTCGAGTATGGCGACGACGTGGTCGGGCTCGTCGTCAGGCGCTGCAACAACGCCGAGTCGGGCGGCCGGATCATCGATTCGATCCTCACCAACACGGTGCTGCCGAAGATCTCGATCGAGTACCTGACGCGGACGTCGCAAGGCGAGGAGCTGAAGGCGGTGCGGCTCGGCGTCGCCGAAGACGACTTCACCTACGCGTTCGAGTAAGACCCACGACCGCCGACGGGAGACGATGCCATGGCCCTGCCAGGACTGAGCGCGGAAGACCCGATCCTCTCGATCGAGGCGAAGGAGGGGAGCTTTCTCGTGCTCGGCATGACCGGTTTCGAGCACCTCGGCCAGATGTTCGAGTACACGGTGGACCTCGCCGGCTCGCTCAACCTGCTGGGCACTGCCGCCGCCGATGTCGACCTGCACAAGCTCGTGGGCACGCGGGCGACGCTGAAGATGAAGGTCGACGACCTCGAACGCTATTTCGACGGCTTCGTCACGAGGGCCAAGCGCGGCGAGATGCGGGGGCGCTACCCGAGCTTCACCGTGACGCTCAGGCCCTGGCTGTGGTTCGCGACGCAGCGCAAGAACAGCAAGGTTTTCCAGAGCAAGTCGGTGCAGGAAATCATCGACGAGGTGCTGGGCGAGTACAAGGACAAGATCGCGTGGCGGCTCGACCAGCCCGGCGACTACGTCGCGCTCGACTACTGCGTGCAGCACAACGAGACGGATTTCGACTTCGTCTCCCGGCTCATGGAAGAAGTCGGCATCTACTACTTCTTCGAGCACAAGGACAAGGA
Source organism: Burkholderiales bacterium (assembly GCA_038234975.1). Classification (GTDB taxonomy): domain Bacteria; phylum Pseudomonadota; class Gammaproteobacteria; order Burkholderiales; family Burkholderiaceae_C; genus Schlegelella_A. Next base: position 8,403 of record JBBSUK010000116.1, on the reverse strand, counting down.
GCACACGCTCGTCTTCACCGACGCCACCGGCAAGCACGAGGCGATGGAGGAGAACGACACACTCACGTGGCGCAACACGATGGCCGCCACGCCCACGGTGACGCGCTGGTACCAGCAGGAAGAGGCGCGAGCGGTCAAGGCGGTGCTCAGCGCCTACGACTATCTCGATCCGTCGACCGACATCGAGCACGAGCAGGCGTTCGAGCACGAGATCGCCGAGCCGGTCGGGCCGATGGAATGGTTCGAGCACCCGACGCCGGTGGTGCAGAACAGCGCGAGCGAGGAATCGACGCCGGCGGCGACGCCGATCGAGAAACGCGCCAAGGTGCGGATCGAGGAGCTCGCGGGCCTGTTCAAGACGAGCACCGGCCTGACCAACGCGCTCGACTTCACCGTCGGCGCAACGTTCGAGCTCGAAGGGTCGCCTGCCGACGCCGACGGCGAGTACCTCGTCACGAGCACGGTCTACCGGATCACCTTCAGCGATCACGTCGGCATCGAGGAGCTGCAGCTGCAGCGCCGCACCGAGGGCTTTCGCTGCGAGTTCATGTGCCAGAGCGCCGACGACGCGCCGACCTTCCGTTCGCCGAGAACCACGCCGAGACCGGTGATCGCCGGCCCTCAGACGGCGACGGTGGTCGGCGGCGCCAGCGACGAGATCAAGACCGACAAGCACGGTCGCATCAAGATCCAGTTCCACTGGGACCGGATCGGCGGCGACGACGACGACAGCTCGTGCTGGGTGCGCGTGGCGATGCCCTGGGCGAGTGGGGGCTACGGCATGGTGTCGCTGCCGCGGGTCGGCGATGAAGTCGTCGTCCAGTTCATGGACGGCGACCCGGACCGCCCGCTCGTCACGGGCGCCGTCTACAACGCCGACAACAAGCCGCCGTGGGAGCTGCCGGCGCAGGCGACGGTCAACGGCGTGAAGTCGCGCAGCAGCACCGGCGGCGACGCAGACACCGCCAACGAACTGCGCTTCGACGACAAGAAGGACAGCGAGTACGTCTGGTTCCAGGCCCAGAAGAACTACTACCGCATCGTCAAGAACGACGCCTTCGACTGGGTCCAGAACAACGAGACCGTGAAGGTCACCATGACCCGCGAGGAGGTGATCGGCGAGAACTGGTTCATGGACATCACGAAGGACGTGATGCATCACGTCGGCCAGGACCTGCACGTCAACGTCGAGGGCGACATCTTCTTCACCGGCGGCGCGACCTGGCAGGTCAAGCTGATGAAGGACTTCAACGTCAAGCTCGACAGCGGCGACCTCGGTGTCAACGCGAAGATGGGCAAGGTCCAGGTGAAGGCGATGAACGTCGTCATCGAGGCCACGGCGGGCATCACGCTCAAGTGCGGCGGCTCGATCGTCAACCTGTCGCCGGCCGGCGTCGACATCGTCGGCGGCATGGTGAAGATCAACTCCGGCGGTGGCGGCGGTTCCGCGTCGCCGGCGGCGCCCGACGAGGCGAAGAAGGAAGACACGATCACCCCCGAGCAGCAGACGGTCTACGAGACGAATTTCGACGACCCCATGCCGCCGCCGACGATCTGATCGATGAACACCGGCTACTCGCTCGAACAATTGCGCGAGGCGCTGTGGACGACGCCCGGCGCACGCGTCCATGCGATCGTCGACGGGCTGGTCGTGCCCGGCATCGCCGCGACGCTCAAGGCGGCCGACGTCGCCGGCTGGGACTGCCTGCACCGCGGTGCGCTGGGCGCCGAGGCGGCACGCGCCGCTCCCTACCTGGCCGAGCTCAGGCCACAGTCGCCATTCACCGACTGGCTGCTCGAGGAAGCGTCGACGACGTATCCGGGCTGGGGCCTGCTCAGCGTGTCGCTGCTGCCGATGCTGCCGATGCGCGAGCATTGCCGCGGCCTCGGCGAGGTGTTGACGCCGGCGGGCGAGCGCACCCGCTGGCGCTGGTACGACCCCGACGTGCTGGCGGCGGTGCTGCCGGCGCTGCTCGCCGGGCAGCTCGACGAGGTGTTCGCGCCCGGGCAATCGATCGTGCTGCCGCGCGCCGAAGCGTGGACCTGGCTCGCGCTCGACCGCGGCGTGCTCGCGACCGAGACGCGGCCGCTCATGCGCGCCGCGGCCTAGGCAGGACCACGCGAAGCGACGATGCTGCGTCTGTCGTGGGAGCAGTTCGAGCTGCTCGAGCAGTTCGCCGCGCGGCGGCATGCGGCCGGCATCGGCACCGTGCTCGCAGGCGCATGGCCGGAGATCAGCGAGCGGCTGCAGGAGCGCTGGCCAGCCTTCGTCGAGGCGGCCGTCGCACAGGGACGCAAGCATGCGCTGACGGCCCCGCCCGACCTCGCCCGCTACGCAAGCCTGTGGTGCATCTGGGGGCCGTCGTTCGACAGCCGGCCGGGGTTCGAGTGGGCCGCCGAGATCCTCGGCGACCGTCGCCGGGGTGCCTCGCTCAAGCTTCACCAGCTCGCGCATCGCACGCGCGACGAGCTGCGCCGCCGCCAGGCAACGCCGTCGACTCAGGCGGGCGGAGCGCGACAGCCGACGCCGGAGCAGCTCGATGCGGCGCTCGCGAGCGTCGACGCGAAGATCGGCCCGCTCGCGGCGGCGCACTCGGTGTTCCCGGGCGAGGCAACCGAGGTCGCGGCGCGCCCGTGCGACGTCGTCAGCATCGACCTGTTGCTCGGCGATCCGGAGGATCTCCAGGAGTACCGACACGGCGGCACGGGCTGGCACCGCGCCGCGGTACCGCGCTCGGCCGATCCGCCGCTGCACTGGACGCACGCGCCCGAGACGCCGCTCGCGCTGGCGGTCGCCAGTCGTGCGCTGCGGCAAGGGCCGCCGTCGCGTCTGAACGTGCGCGTCGAGACGCTCGCGGTGTGCGACGCGAAGGCCCATCCGGAGGTCGTGCACATCGGCGTCGAAGGTCGTCTCGCATGGCGCGGCCGCGACGCGTCGCGCCTCAGCCTGGCGGTGTATGCCGAGGCCGACGCGCGCGGCGACGGTCCGTCGCCTGCCGGCATCGCGGCAGCGACGCCGGTCGACCTGCAGACGGTGACGATCGCCAGCCACGGCGTGCGCGACGCCGGCGCGCCGTTCGGCGATGTGCGCATCGACCTGCGCGTCGTCCCGGCGACGCAGTGGCTGGCCGAGGTCACGCACGCCGCCGTACCGGCGATGCGCTGGCCGCCGGACGGACCACCGACCGCCGTTCCCGCCAGATGCCGCCTCGAGCGCGACGGCACCACCGTCGCCGCGGCAGGCTGGCAGCGTGCCTGGGACGGCCTGCAGGACGCGCTGCGGCAGGGTCTCGAGCGCGCCTGGAACGACTGGACCCGCATCTTCGAAGCGTCGTCGGCCGGCCTGGTGGTCGACCTCTCGCCGCTGGTCGGCCAGGCCGGCTTCACCTGGGGGTGGCGGCGCACCGCGGCCGACGCCGTGGCGATGCGAACCGAGGGCTCGGTCGACTTGATCGCCTTCGCCTGCGCCGTGGCGTTCACCGGCGAGCTCGTCGACGGCGACGCCCGTGCACAGGTGCGCATCGCCTGCAAGTCGCGCCACGAGCTGCGCACCACCGTTTCCCAACTGGGCGAGACGGCGGCCGAGGGCCGCTCGCTGAAGGCGGTGCAGCAGAGCTGGCGGGTGCCGATGAGCCTCGAGCTGGAGCCGCTCGCAGCGCCCGGCGCGACCACGCTGGTCGCCGCGCCCGTGCCGCAGTTCGTCACCGGCGCGCTCGCCGGGGAGTGCGGCTTGCGACCACGGCCCGACGGGCGCGGCCTGCAGTGGTTCTTCGCGCTGCGGCTCGAGCCCGTCGACATCGTCGTCGACGTTGTCGATCCGCTGCTCGGTCGGTCTCGCCGCACGCACAAGCTGCTGCCGGCGATCTGGCTCGCCGACTGGAGCGCCGGCTGATGGAACGGCTGCTCGTCCTCGAGCTCGCGTCGGCCGGCTGCGCCGTCGAAGCGCGCCTGAACGGCGTTCCGGTCGCCTCGCTCGGCGCCGCCGGAGGCGCGACGAGCCTGGCCGTCCACGAGTACACGCTCGCAGGGCGCAATCACCTGGCCATCGTCGTCGCGCCGCAGCCGGCAGGCGTGGTCGCGCCGAGCCAGCCCAAGGTCGCGGTCGGCACGACCTGGGCGCGCGCCCGTCTCGTGCTGGTTCGCCAGGGCCGGTCGCCCGCGGATCCGACGGCGCGCGTGCTCGGCGCGGTCGAGTGGGCGATCGCCGAGGGGCGCAGCTACGACACGCCGTCGACCCACGCGAAGGGCGTCGAGCTGCCCGTCACCTTTCCGCGCTGGCGCTTTCTCGACGCGCCACCTGTCACGCTCGATGCCGGCGTCCAGCGCACGGTGCTCGAGTTCCTGCAGCAGCTCGCCGTCGAACTCGCGCGCGGAAACCCCGACCCGCTCATCGCTGCGTCGCGGCTGCGCTTCGACGAGCTTGCCGTCGCCTACCAAAGCGATGCGGCGGTGCTCGTCGAGCGCTTTCGGGCGCATGTGCAGCGGCTGTATGCTGCGGCCTCGCTGAAGCTGCCGCCGCCGGTGGCCGAGGCGCTGGTCCTGCGGCCGCTGCTCGACGGCCGGCTCGTCGAGTGTCTGTCGCCCACCGGCGCTCCGGTGCTCGCGACGCAGAACGACGCACCCGAGCTCTGCGACCACGCCTGGCCCGTGCGCATCGGGATGGTCGAAGGAAGGATCTATGTCTTGCGCTGAAGCGGCGGCCCGCCGGCCCTCAACCTCCACCCGACGGCACGGCCCGCGCCGTCGTCCGGCGCCGTGATCGACATCTCGGTCGTCGCCTACAACGGGGGTGCGACGGCGCCGCTGAAGGCCCAGTTCGACGAGCTCGGCGGCAACATCGGCCGCGCCGACAACAACCAGCTCGTGCTGCCCGATCCCGAGCGCACGATCTCGCGCGTCCACGCGCAGGTGGTCTTTCGCAGCGGCCGTTACGCGATCGTCGACCGCGGCAGCAACCCGATCTCCGTCAACGGCCGGACGCTCGGCAGTGGCCAGGAAGCGCCGATCCAGCCAGGCGACGAGCTGCAGATCGGCGGCTACACGATGCGCGTCGAAGCCGGGACGGGATCAGGCGTCGCCGCGCCGGCCGATCCGTTCGCCGACTTCGCCGGCCTGGCATCGACGCCGGCCGCCGCGCCGAGCGCCGGTCGAGCGCAGCCCGGGGCGTTCGCCGACCCGCTCGCCGGGTTCGCGGGCGCGGCGCCGCCGGCCCGCCCGGGCGGCTCCGGCGCGTCGCACCACGCGCCGCCGCCCGCTGCCGGCGGCATCCCGGCTGACTGGAATCCGTTCGCACCCGATGCGGCGACATCGCCCCGGACGGCGGACCCGCTGCGCGGCGCAGGCGCCTCCGGAGGCAGCTTCGGGCTCGAAGTCGCGGGTCGGACCGATCCGCTGATCCCCGAGTTCGCGCCGGGCGCCGGCAGCGGGGGTGGCGATTCGCTCGACGCGCTGTTCGGGCTGGGCGTGAGCGGCGGTGGCGCCGATCCGCTCGCCGGCTCGGTGCTCAACCCGGCGGCGGCGCAGCCCAACATGGCGGCGAACGCGGACCCGCTGAAGTCGCTCAACAGCGTCACCCGTGGCACTGCGTCGGCGGCTCCCGACCGGACGCCTGAGCTGTCGGCACCGTTCCAGGTTCCGCCGATGCGGCCTCCACCGGCGCGGCCTGCGCCACCGGTCGCACAGCCGGTGGCGTCGCCCGTGGCGTCGTCGCCACCGCCGGCAGCTAATCGCGCGTCGGTCGCGGCACCGGTCGCGCCGGTGGCGCCCCCGGCGACGTTCATCCCGCCGACGAGCTTCCATTCGGGCTTCTCGCCGCCCGCCGCACCTGCGCCGCCTGCCGCAGCGCCGCAGCGACCATCGGCGTCGCCGTCAGCGCGGTCGTCGCCCGCGGAGCGCGCGGCGCCGCCCGGAGCCGTGCTGTCGTGGAACGAGCCGTCCGGCGAAAGCCGGACGACGATCCGGGCCAGGCGCGGGCTGGCGCCGACCGGCGCACCGTCGACCGAGCCGCTCGACCTGTCGCTCGACTTCGATGCCCCCCCGCCGCCTGCCGTACCGGCCCCGCCTTCGCCTGCCGCACCCGCTGCGCGCGCCGCGCCTGCCGTGATGGCGCCGCCCTCCGCACCACCTGCGCCCGCCTCGGCACGCCAGGCGCCTGCAACGCCCGCGGCCCGGCCGGTGCCCGGCGCCGACGTCGCCGCCCTCACCGCGGCGCTGCGCGAAGGCCTCGGCGTCGCCAGCCTGCCGCCCGAGAGCCTGGTGCTCACACCGGCGCTGATGCACCTGATGGGGCGGCTGGTCCACGAGGCGGCACGCGGCACCGTCGAGTTGCTCGTCGCGCGCGCCGCGCTCAAGCGCGAGATTCGCGCCGAGGTGACGATGATCGTGGCCAGGGAGAACAACCCGCTCAAGTTCTCGCCTTCCGTCGACGTCGCGCTCGGCCATCTCCTGCAGCCACCGGTGCGTGGCTTCATGCCCGCCGACAAGGCGATGCGCGATGCCTACGACGACCTGCGTGCGCACCAGTTCGGCTTCCTCGCCGGCATGCGCGCGGCACTCGAAGGCATCCTCAAGCGCTTCGACCCGGCGGTGCTGGAGGGCAAGCTCACGCAGAAGTCGATGCTCTCGTCGTTGCTGCCGGCCAAGCGCAAGGCCCGCATGTGGGACGTGTTCACCGACCTCTACGGGCAGATCTCGGCCGAGGCCACCGACGACTTCCACGAGTTGTTCGGGAAGGAATTCCTGCGCGCCTACAACGAATACATCGACCAGCTGGACGCCGATCGGCCATGATCACGCACTGCCGGAAACGCGCACATCGATGCGCAGCGAGCCGCAGCCGCAGGCCGGGATGAGGAAGAGGGAGCAGACCCGTGCAAATGGAACTGGCGATGCTGACGCGCCGCGGCGGCCGCAACTACAACGAAGACGCCTGCGGCCACTGGCATTCCGACAGCCACCTGTGCTGCGTCCTCGCCGACGGTGCGGGCGGCCACGGTGGTGGCGACCGTGCCTCCAAGCTCGCCGTGCAGTCGATCCTCGGCGCCTACGCGGCCCGACCCGACAGCTCGGCCGACGCAGTGCGGCAGATGATCGTCGAGGCGAACCGCTCGATCATCGCCCACCGCGCCGACGACCGGTCGCAGCACAACATGCACACGACCGTCGTCTCGCTGTTCGTCGACCTGGACGCACATGCGGCCTCCTGGGGGTATTGCGGCGATTCCCGGCTCTATGCGTTTCGCGGCGGCCGCATCGCCACGCGAACGCAGGACCACAGTCTTGTGCAGTCGCTGGTCGACGGGGGCATGCTGGCCGAGCAGGACATGCGTGCCCACCCGCAGCGCAGCGAGCTGCTGTCGGCGCTGGGCGTCGGTGAGGAAGACCTGATGGTGGGCGTCGCCGGCGAAACGTGGCGGCTCGCTGCCGGCGACGTGTTTCTCCTGTGCACCGACGGCATCTGGGAATACGTCGACGACGCGCAGCTCGAGGAAGCGCTGCTGCAGGCGCCGAGCGCGCATGCCTGGCTGCAGGGGCTGGAGCAGGCGGTGCTGCGCGGTGCGTCGCACAAGCCGCGACACGACAACTTCACCGCGTTGACGGTCTGGGTCGGCGACCCGGAGCCGTGACTGGAGATCGACGATGCCCAACCACGTGTGCATGGGAGCGTCGCTGCAGTGCAGCTTCGGCGTGGCGCCGAGCAGCCTGGTCGTGCTGCCGGTCAACCGGGTGATGACCTCGTTCGTGCCGGCGGCGAACATCATGGACCACGTGCCGATGGTCAACGTCATGCCGTTCGGCATGTGCACGAGCATCGCCAATCCGACCGTCGCGTCGGCCACGTCGGCGGCACTCGGCGTGCTCACGCCGATGCCGTGCATTCCCGTCACGCCGTCGCCCTGGGCGCCGGGCGCGCCGACCGTCCTGCTCGCCAACCAGCCGGCGCTCGACGACACCTCCAAGCTCGCGTGCAACTGGGGTGGTGTCATCTCGGTCGCGTTCGCCGGGCAGGCGACCGAACAGATTCCCTGACCGCAACCCCTCCGGAAGGCGTGTCGGCGAGCGGCCTGCCTTCCGGTAAATTTCAGCAGCTCACCGCACCGCTATGACCTGGCACAACAAGGTGGTCTGGACCGAGGGGATGTTCCTGCAGCCCCAGCATTTCCAGCAGCACGATCGCTACGCCGAATACCAGCTTCGCCAGCGGCTCGCGGCGACGATCGGTCACGCCTGGGGTTTCACCTCGATCGCCATCGACGAGGCGGCGCTCGCGCTCGGCAAGCTCGCCGTCAGTTCGGCGCAGGGCGTCCTGCCCGACGGCGCCGCCTTCTCGATTCCCGGCAACGACGCCGCACCGGCCGCGCTCGACGTTCCGATCGATGCCCGCAACGAGCGCGTCGTTCTCGC
>JBBSUK010000115.1:0-11546 GCA_038234975.1 Burkholderiales bacterium | reverse complement strand
TCGAGACACGGGCGATCGCTGGATTGTTCTTCGCCGGGCAGATCAACGGCACGACCGGCTACGAGGAGGCCGCAGCGCAGGGCCTGCACGCCGGCGTCAACGCGGCGCGGTCGGCCAACGACGAAGCGCCGTGGGTGCTGCAACGGCACGAGGCCTACCTCGGGGTGCTTGTCGACGACCTGGTGGGCAAGGGAGTCACCGAGCCGTACCGGATGTTCACGAGTCGGGCCGAGCATCGGCTGATGCTGCGCGAGGACAACGCGGATGTCCGGCTGACGCCGGTCGGGCGAACGCTCGGCTTGGTCGGCGAGAGGCGCTGGAGCGCGTTCGAGCGCAAGCAGGCACTGGTTTCACGTGAAACATCGCGGTTGGCGTCGGCCCGGCTTCCGGCCGGTTCGCCGCGTGACGGCGGCGACGATCGTCCGGTGACCGCCCGCGACCACTCGTTGCTCGACCTCCTCCGTCGCCCCGACGCCGCTTTCGATTCGGTCTGGCGCTGGCACGGGTCATCGACACCGCGGGCTGCGATCGAGGACGAGGCCGGTCGCGAACAGGCGCGCCAGGTCGTCACGCAGATCGAGACAGCGGTTCGCTATGCCGGCTACATCGAGCGTCAGGCCGATGCCATCGCTCGCTTGCAACGTTCGGCCGCGAGCCCGCTGCCCGACGACCTGGACTACGCCGCCATCCGGGCGCTGTCCCACGAGGCGCGGCAGGTGCTTGCGCGGTACCGACCTGCGACGATCGGCGAGGCATCGCGGCTGCCCGGCGTCACGCCGGCTACGGTCAGTCTGCTGCTGGTGCACTTGAAGAAGCGGCAGCGCCAGGACATCGCGACGCCTCTCGCCTCTGCGGCGTGAGGTCCCCGGACCCGATCGGGGACACGCGCGGCGCGATTCACCGGGCGGCGGCCGAGGCATCGCTGCCACTGAGCGACCGACAGGCGGATCAGCTGGTCGACTATGTCTCCCTCCTCCAGCGATGGGGCGCGACGTACAACCTGACGTCGATTCGGGATCCCGGCCGGATCGTGACGCACCACCTGGCCGACTGCTTCGTCGCGGTCGAGCCGCTTCGCCGCGAAGCGCGGTCGCTGCAGAGCCCATCCGTCCTCGACGTCGGCAGCGGCGCGGGTTTGCCGGGCATCGTGTTCGGCCTGATGAATCCGCAGTGGAAAGTGACGTGCGTCGATTCAGTCGGCAAGAAGGCGGCGTTCGTTCGGCAGGTGGTGGCCGATCTCGGCTTGGCCAAGGTTGATGTCGCGCATGCGAGGATCGAGTCGATCCAGGAGCGCCACGACGTCGTCGTGGCCAGGGCGTTCTCCAGCGTTTCCAACCTCGTCGCGGCGACGGAGCACGTGCTGGCTTCGGGCGGATTCTGGATGGCGATGAAAGGCCGCCGACCGGATGATGAACTGCGGGATGTCGACCCGGCGAAATGGACGTTTCACGTGGAACAGGTCGACGTCCAATCCCTCGAAGCCGAGCGATGCTTGATCTGGATCCGGAGGAATCAGGGTCACCAGATAAGTAAGCACACACAAATAAGTATAAGATAATGAGAACCTACTGCGTCGCCAACCAGAAGGGCGGCGTGGGGAAGACGACCACCACCGTCAACCTCGCGGCCGGCCTCGTGAAACTGGGCCGTCGCACCCTGCTGGTCGATCTCGACCCGCAGGGCAACGCCACCATGGGTTCGGGAATCGACAAGCGGCAGCTCGCGGCGAGCGTGTACGACGTGCTGCTGGACAACGCCGGAATCGTCGATGCGCGGGTGACGAGCCCGCGTGGCGACTACGACGTCGTCGGCGCGAACCGAGAGCTCGCGGGCGCGGAGGTCGAGCTCGTCGGTCTGCCGCGGCGCGACCGCAGGCTGCGCGAGTCGCTCGTCGCGGTGGCGTCCGACTACGACGTCGTGCTCGTCGACTGCCCGCCGAGCCTGAGCCTGCTGACGCTCAACGGCCTCGCGGCGGCGCACGGCGTGATCGTGCCGATGCAGTGCGAATACTTCGCGCTCGAGGGCCTGTCGGACCTCGTCAACACGATTCGACAGGTGCACGCGAACATCAATCCGCAGCTCGAGGTGATCGGCATCCTGCGGGTGATGTTCGACCCGCGCATCACGCTGCAGGCGCAGGTTGCCGAGCAGCTGAAGTCGCATTTCGGCGACAAGGTCTTCGACACCGTGATCCCGCGCAACGTCCGCCTCGCCGAGGCGCCCAGCTACGGCGTTCCCGGCGTGATCTTCGATCCGGCGTCCAAGGGCGCACAGGCATTCACCGAGTTCGCCGCGGAGCTCGCCGGCCGCATCGATCGGGGCACGGTGTGAGCGTCGAGTCGCCGTTCGACGACGTGCTGCTGTCGCGCATCGAGGACGCCGGCATCAACGCGAGCGCGCCACGGGAGCAGCGCTGGGTGGACGGCTGGCTGTTGCGAACGGCACCGGGCAAGGCGAAGCGCGCGCGTTGCGTGCAGGCCGTGGCCCCCGGCACCGGACCGCTCGACGCGCGCATCGCCCGCTGCCTCGCGGCGTTCCACGAAGCCGGGTTGCCGCCGTTCGTGCGCCTCACGCCCTACAGCCAGCCGCCGGGGCTCGATGCGCATCTCGCCGCCATCGGCATGGTCCGCGTCGACGAAACGGTGGTGATGGTGGTCGACGCGGACCGTGTCGACGGCGTGTGCGCCACGGCGCTGACGTCGATCGGGCTCGATGCCTATGCGCAGTGGATCGGCTCGGCTCGCGACTCGACGCCTCGCGAGATCGCCGCGCACGCCGAGCGGACGGTCGGCGCGCCGGTCGAGTACCGCGCCTTCGTCGTCCACGACCCGGCAGGGACGATCGTGGCCGGCGGCCAGATCGCGATCGAAGGTGACCTCGCCGGCGTGTACGACGTGTTCACCCTGTCGGAGCGACGTGGCCTAGGACTGGGCGAGCGCCTGTGCCGCGGCCTCGCCGACGAGGCGCGGAAGTCCGGCGCTCACTGCATCTACCTGCAGGTCGACGCCGCGAACGAGCCGGCGCTGCGCCTCTATCGGCGGCTGGGCTTCATCGAAGCCTATCGCTACCACTACCGCACGCCCGCCGCGGCAGCGCCGGCGTAGCGAACTCGGCGTCAGAGTCCTGTGGCCTCTTCGACCCCGAGGTGCACGTTCATCGACTGCACGGCCGCGCCGCTGGCACCCTTGCCGAGGTTGTCGAGCCGCGCGAGCAGCAGGACCTGCGTGTCGTTGCCGAGCACGAAGAGCTCGACCCGGTTCGTGTCGTTGCACGCCTGCACGTCGAAGAAGCCTTCGGCCATGGTCGCAGGGTCGTGCAGCGGCGCCACGTCGACGAAGCGCTCGTCGGCATAGCGCGCGCTCAGCGCGGCGTGGATGTGCTCCGCGGTCGTCGCGCGGCGCGTCTCCGCGAGCGGCAGCGGGATCGTGACAGCGAGCCCCTTGTAGAAATCGGCGATCACCGGAACGAAGATCGGCCGCGTTTCAAGGCGGCTGTGCGCTGCCATCTCCGGCAGGTGCTTGTGGCCGAGCGCCAGCCCGTACGGTCGCGGCGACGCGAGCCGGGCGTCGCTGCCCGACTGGTACTGCTCGATCATCTTCTTGCCGCCGCCGGAGTAACCGGTGATCGAGGTCGCGCTCAGCAACGCGCTGGTCGCGACGATGCCGGCGTCGACCAGCGGCCGCACCAGCAGGATGAAACCGGTGGCGTGGCACCCGGGGTTGGCGATCCGCCTGGCCGCGCGCAGGCGGTCGCGCTGGTCCGGTGCGAGCTCGGGCAGGCCATAGGTCCAACCCGGGTCGATCCGGTGCGCGGTGCTTGCATCGATCACGCAGGTATCCGGGTTGTCGACCATCGCCACGGCCTCGCGCGCCGCGCCGTCCGGAAGGCAGAGAAAGGCGACGTCGGCGGCGTTGAGCAGGCGCTTGCGCTCGGCGGGATCCTTGCGCAGCTCGGGCTCGGCGCGCAACACCTCGACGTCGTCGCGCGCGGCGAGGTATTCGTGGATGCGCAGGCCGGTGGTGCCCTCCTGGCCGTCGACGAAAACGCGTGTGCTCATGGCCTGCGAGAAGGTGGAATGACGCGATGCGTGGACCGAGAAGCATACGGCAGCACGTCGGCGTCCGCTCGCCGCGAGGCGTGTTCGCGCTTCCTCGACAATGCGCCCCGTGGCGATCCGCAGACAGAAGGGCCTCGGCCTCGGCCTCGAGGCGTTGCTCGGGCCGAGCGCAGGCGACGCGTCGTCGACGCGTCCCGATGCGGCGCCGACCTCGCTGCCGATGGACAGGCTCCAGCCGGGTCGCTACCAGCCACGCACCCGCATCGACGACGCCTCGCTCGCCGAGCTCGCCGCGAGCGTGCGCAGCCAGGGCGTGATGCAGCCGGTGCTCGTGCGGCCGCTCGCGCAAGACATCGGCCGCTACGAGATCATCGCCGGCGAGCGGCGCTTCCGCGCCGCGACGATGGCCGGCCTCGACCGGGTCCCGGTCGTCGTCCACGACGTCGACGATCGCGCTGCCGCAGCGATGGCGCTGATCGAAAACATCCAGCGAGAGGACCTCAACCCGCTCGACGAAGCGCGCGGCCTGCAGCGCCTCGTCGACGAGTTCGGGCTCACCCACGAAGCCGCGGCGCAGGCGGTCGGCCGCTCGCGCAGTGCCGCGAGCAACCTGCTCCGCCTGCTGCAGCTCGCCGAGCCGGTACAGAAGCTCCTGCGCGACGGCGCGCTCGAGATGGGCCATGCGCGTGCGTTGCTGCCACTCGCCGGTGCGCGACAGGTGACGGCGGCGCACGAAGTCGTCGCGCGCAAGCTGAGCGTGCGCGAAGCCGAGCGGCTCGTTGCGCGCGAGGTCAAGCGCGATGCGACACCCCGAGGTGCAGCACGCAAGACCGCAGGCGCCAGGGCGACATCCGAGGTGACCCGCATCGAACAACGACTCGCCGACGTGCTCGCCGCACCGGTGTCCATCCGCGTCAAGGGCGATCCCGCGTCGCGATCGGCACGAGGTGAGATCGCGATCGGCTTCGCTTCGCTCGACGAGATGAACGGACTGCTCGCGCGGCTTGGCCTGGAGGGCCAGTGAGCGTTTCGTCACGGCTCGCATGCGGAGTCAACCGGATCGAATTCGGCACGTTGCTTGCTAACCCGCTGCTAATTCACGCCGTGTGCCGCTGCGCGAAGTCTGTGTCGGGAAGGACACCCATTTCGGCGCTTCGCGTGTGGCACGATGACCGAAGCTTGAACCGCACCTGCTGGTGAAGGAAAGCTCTGATGGCGCCACTGGACTGCGGTCCGGGGCTCCATCAGAACTTCCCCGGATGTCCGAGGGCCACGAGCCCTCGGCGCCTCCTCGTCGAACAGGAGAATCAGCATGGATGTCATCGGCAACTTCGCAGCGCGCTTCGAGCGCAGTCGTGAAGAAGAGCTGTCGATCGAGGACTACCTCGCCGAGTGCAAGCGCAATCCGCTTGCCTACGCGACCGCCGCCGAGCGCATGCTCAAGGCGATCGGCGAGCCGCAGATGGTCGACACGCGAAACGACCCGCGCACCTCGCGGCTGTTCGCCAACAAGGTCATCAAGATATACCCCGCGTTCGCCGAGTTCTACGGCATGGAGGACGCGATCGAGCAGGTCGTCTCGTACTTCCGCCACGCGGCGCAGGGCCTGGAGGAGAAGAAGCAGATCCTGTACCTGCTCGGCCCCGTGGGCGGCGGCAAGAGCTCGATCGCCGAGCGGCTGAAGCAGCTGATGGAGCACGTGCCGTTCTACGCGATCAAGGGGTCGCCGGTGAACGAGTCGCCGCTCGGGCTGTTCGACCCCGGCGAGGACGGGCCTCTGCTCGAGAAGGAATACGGCATTCCCGCGCGCTACCTCAATCGCATCATGAGTCCGTGGGCCGTCAAGCGGCTCGAGGAGTTCGGCGGCGACATTCGCCGGTTCCGGATCGTCAAGCGGCATCCGAGCGTGCTCCGGCAGATCGGCGTCTCCAAGACCGAGCCGGGCGACGAGAACAACCAGGACATCTCGGCGCTCGTCGGCAAGGTCGACATCCGCAAGCTCGAGACGTTCGCGCAGGACGACCCCGACGCGTACAGCTTCTCGGGCGGCCTGTGCCTCGCGAACCAGGGCCTGCTCGAGTTCGTCGAGATGTTCAAGGCGCCGATCAAGGTGCTGCATCCCCTGCTCACGGCAACGCAGGAAGGCAACTTCAAGGGCACCGAAGGGTTCGGCGCCATCCCGTTCGACGGCATCGTGCTGGCGCACAGCAACGAGAGCGAGTGGAAGGCGTTTCGCAACAACAAGAACAACGAGGCCTTCCTCGACCGGATCTACATCGTCAAGGTGCCGTACTGCCTGCGCACCTCCGAGGAGGTGAAGATCTACGAGAAGCTGCTGCGCGGCTCGTCGCTCGCCGAGGCCAAGTGCGCGCCCGGAACGCTGCGCATGATGAGCCAGTTCGCGATCCTCACGCGGCTGAAGGAGCCGGAGAACTCGTCGCTGCATTCGAAGATGCTGATCTACGACGGCGACAACCTGAAGGACACCGACCCTCGCGCCAAGAGCTACCAGGAGTATCGCGACTACGCCGGCGTCGACGAGGGCATGAGCGGCGTCTCGACTCGCTTCGCCTTCAAGATCCTGTCGAAGGTCTTCAACTTCGACCCGGCCGAGGTCGCCGCCAACCCGGTGCACCTGATGTACGTGCTCGAGCAGCAGATCGAGCGCGAGCAGTTCCCGGCCGAGACCGAGCAGAAGTACCTGGGCTACATCAAGGAGCATCTGTCGGCGCGCTATGCCGAGTTCATCGGCAAGGAGATCCAGACTGCGTACCTCGAGAGCTACAGCGAGTACGGGCAGAACATCTTCGACCGCTACGTGACCTACGCCGACTACTGGATCCAGGACCAGGAATACCGCGACACCGATACCGGCGAGGTGTTCGACCGCGCCCAGCTCAACTCCGAGCTAGAGAAGATCGAGAAGCCCGCGGGGATCTCGAACCCGAAGGACTTCCGCAACGAGATCGTCAACTTCGTGCTGCGGGCGCGCGCCAACAACAGCGGCACGAACCCGCTGTGGACGAGCTACGAGAAGCTGCGCACGGTGATCGAGAAGAAGATGTTCTCCAACACCGAAGAGCTGCTGCCGGTCATCAGCTTCAACGCCAAGGCGAGCGCGGAAGACGCGAAGAAGCACGAGAACTTCGTCAACCGCATGGTCGAGAAGGGGTACACGGCCAAGCAGGTGCGGCTGCTGTGCGAGTGGTATCTGCGGGTGAGGAAGAGCAGCTAGGCCGGCGATGCTCCAGCAGATCATCGACCGGCGCCTCGCCGGCAAGAACAAGTCGATCGGCAACCGTGAGCGGTTCCTGCGGCGCTACCAGTCGCAGGTCCGCGAGGCGGTGAAGAAGGCGGTCGACCAGCGCGGCATACGCGACATCGAGAAGGGCGAGGACATCCACCTGCCGAGGCGCGACATCACCGAGCCGACCTTCCGTCACGGCACCGGCGGCGCGCGCGAGATGGTGCATCCGGGCAACCGGGAATATGTTCGCGGCGACCACATCGAACGGCCGCAGGGTGGCGGCGGCAAGGGCAACGGCAGCGGCCAGGCCGGCGACTCGACCGGGGGAGAGGACGACTTCGTCTTCCACCTCACCAAGGAAGAGTTCATGCAGATCTTCTTCGACGACCTGGCGCTGCCGCGCATGACGCGCACGCAACTCGTCGAGACGCCGGAGATGAAGAGCCAGCGCGCCGGCTACGCGTCGAGCGGCACGCCGAGCAACCTCTCGGTGATCCGCTCGATGCGCGGCGCGATCGGCCGTCGCGTCGCCATCGGCGCCGGCTCGCGCGCCGAGTTGAATGCGCTCGTGCTGCAGCTCGCCGAGCTGCCCGCGCACGGCGGCGACGCCGCCGAGGCGCTGGCCCGAAAGGAGATCGAGGAGCAGATCGGCGCACTGCGCGCCCGCCTGGCGCGGATCCCCTATCTCGACCCGATCGACCTGCGCTTTCGCAACCGCGTCAGGATGCCGGTGCCGACCGCCAAGGCGGTGATGTTCTGCCTGATGGACGTCTCCGGCTCGATGGACGAGTCGCGCAAGGACCTGTCCAAGCGTTTCTTCATCCTGCTCTATCTGTTTCTCACTCGGCACTACGAGAAGATCGACCTCGTCTTCATCCGCCACCACACGCAGGCGCAGGAGGTCGACGAGGAAAACTTCTTCCGCGCCCGCGAGACCGGCGGCACGGTCGTCTCGAGCGCTCTCGTGCTGATGAACGAGATCATCGAGCAGCGTTATTCGGCGAGTGACTGGAACATCTACGGCGCGCAGGCGAGCGACGGCGACAACTGGCACCACGATTCCGGCCGCTGCCGCGAGCTGCTGGTCGACACGCTGCTGCCGAAGTGCCGCTACTTCGCCTACGTGCAGGTCGCCGAGGAAGAGCAGAACCTGTGGGAGGAGTACGCGCGGCTGCAGACCACCGAGCGCGGCTTCGCGATGCGCAAGGTGACGGAGGCGTCGCAGATCTATCCGGTGTTCAGGGAGCTGTTCAAACGCGAAGGCATGGCCGCATGAACGACACCACCGCGCTCGAGCATCCGGCACCCGTCGTCTCGGCGGCGTCGGGGATACGGCGGCTGAGGGCCGAGAAGAACCTTCCGCCGGCGCCGCTGCCGGCCGGCCCGCGCCCCGCCTCGCCGCTGCCCGACCCGAGCGACTGGACCTTCGAGCTCGTCGAGCAGTACCACGAGAAGATCCGCGCCTGCGCCGCCCGCTTCGGTCTCGACACCTTCCCGAACCAGCTCGAGGTCATCACCGCCGAGCAGATGATGGACGCCTACGCCTCCGTCGGCATGCCGGTGAACTACCGGCACTGGAGCTTCGGCAAGGAGTTCATCGCCAACGAGCGCAGCTACCGGCGCGGCCAGATGGGCCTGGCCTACGAGATCGTCATCAATTCCGAGCCGTGCATCTCCTATCTGATGGAGGAGAACACGACGGCGATGCAGGCGCTCGTCATCGCCCACGCCGCGTACGGGCACAACAGCTTCTTCAAGGGCAACTACCTGTTCCGCCTGTGGACCGATGCGTCGTCGATCGTCGACTACCTCGTCTACGCGAGGAATTACGTGGCCGAGTGCGAGGAGAAGCACGGCCTGCAGGCGGTCGAAGACGTGCTCGACAGCTGTCACGCGCTGCAGAACCACGGCGTCGAC
This sequence comes from Burkholderiales bacterium, assembly GCA_038234975.1. GTDB lineage: Bacteria > Pseudomonadota > Gammaproteobacteria > Burkholderiales > Burkholderiaceae_C > Schlegelella_A. Next base: position 2,325 of record JBBSUK010000115.1, on the reverse strand, counting down.
CGCTACCACCGGCCGAGCCGGATCTCGCTCGCCGAGGAACAGACGCGGCGCGCCGAGCGCCTCGCCTACGCGCAGGCGCAGGTCAACGACATCTGGCGCACGCTGCCGAGAAAGGCCGGCGCCGGCGACGCCACGGCCGAAGCCAAGCGCTTCCCGGCCGAGCCGCAGGAGAACCTGCTGTACTTCATCGAGAAGAACGCGCCGTTGCTCGAGCCGTGGCAGCGCGAGATCGTGCGCATCGTGCGCAAGGTGGCGCAGTACTTCTACCCGCAGCGCCAGACGCAGGTGATGAACGAGGGCTGGGCCACGTTCTGGCACCACCACCTGCTCAACACGCTCTACGACGAAGGCCACCTCACCGACGGCGTGATGATCGAGTGGCTGAAGTCGCACACCAACGTGATCTTCCAGCCTCCGGTCGGCCACCCGGCCTACGGCGGCATCAACCCCTACGCGCTCGGCTTCGCGATGTACACCGACATCAAGCGCATCTGCGAGCAGCCGACCGACGAAGACCGCGAGTGGTTCCCGCAGCTGGCCGGAACGCCGTGGCTGCCGGCGCTGCACCTCGCGATGCGCAACTTCAAGGACGAGAGCTTCATCGGCCAGTACCTGTCGCCCAAGGTGATCCGCGACCTGCGCCTGTTCTCCATCCTCGACGACGAGCACGAGGAGCACCTCAAGGTCGCGGCGATCCACGACGACGGCGGCTACCGGCACGTCCGCGAGGCCCTGTCGCGCCAGTACGACCTCGCCTCGCGCGAGCCCGACATCCAGGTGTGGAGCGTGAACCTGCGCGGCGACCGGTCGCTGACGCTGCGCCACACGCGACACGGCAATCGACCGCTGCACGACGGCGCCGACGAGGTGCTCAAGCACGTCGCGCGGCTGTGGGGATTCGGCGTGAACCTGGAGAGCGTCGACGCCTGGGGCGACGTCACCACCAACTGGTCGGTGACGGCCTCCGAACTCGCGCGTGACTAGCCCGCCGTTGAGGTCGTCGCGCGCTACAGCGCGAAGATCTTTCCGGGATTCATGATGTTCTTCGGGTCGAGCGCACGTTTGATCGTGCGCATCAGGCCGATCGCGTCGTCGCCGGCTTCCATCACGAGGAAGCCCATCTTGTGCAGGCCGACGCCGTGTTCGCCGCTGCACGTGCCGTCCATTGCCAGTGCCCGCATCACCACGCCCTCGTTGAGCTTTTCCGCGACCTCGCGCTCCTCGGGCTTGTTCGGGTCGACCAGATAGGCGATGTGGAAGTTGCCATCGCCGACGTGGCCGACGATGTAGTGCTGCATGCCGGCCGCAAGCGCCTCCTCCGACGCCTGGGTCACCGACTCGGCCAGGCGCGAGATCGGCACGCAGGTGTCGGTCGTCACCGTGCGGCATCCCGGCTTCATCTGCAGCCCCGCGAAATAGGCACGGTGCCGCGCGGTCCACAGCTTCTTGCGCTCCTCGGGGGTCGTCGCCCACTGGAAGCCCTCGCCACCGTGCTCGGTGGCGATCTCCTGGACCATCGCCGCCTGCTCGGCGACGCCGGCCTCGCTGCCGTGGAACTCCATCAGCAGCATCGGCGCTTCGGTGAGGCTGAGCTTGTCGTGGCGGTTGACGGCCTGGACGGCGAAGGTGTCGAGCAGCTCGCAGCGGGCGATCGGGATGCCGATCTGGATGATCTGGATCGTCGTGCGCACCGCCGCATCGATCGACGGGAACGTGCAGGTCGCGGCCGACATCGCCTCGGGCACCGGATAGACGCGCAACGTGATCTCCGTCATCACGCCGAGCGTGCCTTCGCTGCCGACGAACAGCCGCGTCAGGTCGTAGCCCGCCGACGACTTGCGCGCGCGCGTGCCGGTGTGGACGGCGCTGCCGTTCGGCGTCACGACCGTCAGACCGAGCACGTTCTCGCGCATCGTGCCGTAGCGAACGGCGTTGGTGCCGCTCGCACGTGTGGCGCTCATGCCGCCGATCGACGCGTCGGCGCCGGGATCGATCGGGAAGAACAGGCCGGTGTGGCGGATCTCGTCGTTCAGCTGGCTTCGCGTGACGCCGGCCTGCACGGTCACGGTGAGGTCCTCGGCATTCACCGACAGCACCTGCTTCATCCCCGACAGGTCGATGCTGATGCCGCCCTGCACGGCGAGCAGGTGACCTTCGAGCGACGAGCCGACGCCGAACGGGATCACCGGCACGGCGTGGCGGTCGGCGAGCTTCACGACCTCCGCAACCTCGTCCGTGCTCTCGCAGAAGACCACCGCCTCGGGTGGTGGCGCGTCGATCGGCGACTCGTCGCGACCGTGCTGTTCGCGGACCGCCTGCGCGGTC
>JBBSUK010000114.1:0-11573 GCA_038234975.1 Burkholderiales bacterium | reverse complement strand
GGAAAGTCGCTAGAGGAGGTCGAGAATGCCGCACGGCACGGCAATCCGCATCGAGTCGCCGACGACCTGACGCCGCTGATCTTCGGTCAGCCGCAGGTCGGCACGCTGCAGCCAGCGCAGGAACTCCACCCGCCGCGGATCGGACCCGCCGATCTCGGCGACGACGTTGGTGGCATAGGGCTGGTAAAGGCGGATCTCGGTGTCGAACGGACAGCCCATCCGCTCGAAATCGAACCGGACGTGCTCCGGATCTTTCAGGCCGTGCACGAACTGCGCCAGGGCGACGTCGCGCAAGGCGGACCGGCTCTCGCCCTGGATCTCGAACCGAAACAGTTGGGTGGCCACCACCGGCTCTGCACCCTGCGCCAGGCACGGCATCCGGTAGCGGCGCACGTGGTCGCGCACGCTCTCGCCGAGACGACGGTTGCCGCCGTCGTACAGGACCTCCATGTCCGGCGGCCGCTCGGGCGATGCGAAGCGAAGCCTGACCAGGGCGACACCCTGCTGACCGGGAAAGCGCCCGCGCCACCGGTCCGGGGTTTCCAGACACGGCGCGACGGCTGAGTCGACGCTGCGCGCGGGAAACCAGAACGCCTTCCTGCCGTCCCCGGGACGGAACTCGAATTCCTGCACCATCTCGACCGGTGCGGCGCCGGACTTCAGACACGGCAGCCGGTACTGGGCAACGTAACGCTCGACGGCAGCTCGAAAGGCACCGTCGCTCGTCGCGAACGTGAACGTCGTGCGTGGCGCCTCGTCGGCGGAAGTGAACGCCATTCGAACGCGGAAGACGGCCGCAGACTCCGTATCGACGAGCGCAGCGGGAAACTCCAGCGATCGCTCCGGCCTCGTCAGACACGACGCAGCCGTGTCGGTCGGCACCAGCCCGACGGGCGACGCGGCATGCCCCGGCAGCGCCGCGATCCCCGCCCACAGCGCGGCGACGATTCGAAGGCCGAGGCGGTGCCGATCAGCCACGTTCGAGCGCGGCCTTCACCGTCGCCGCCACGTTCTCGACCGTGAAGCCGAAGTGCCTGAAGAGCTCGCCGGCCGGTGCCGACTCGCCATAGCGATCGATGCCGACGACGGCCGCGCAGCCGTATTTCCACCATCCGTCGGTCACACCCATCTCGACGGCGATGCGCGGCACGCCGCGCGGCAGCACGCGGTCCTTCCAGTCGCGATCCTGCCGGTCGAAGACGTCGGTCGACGGCATCGAGACGACGCGAACCGCGATGCGGCCGTGCTCCGGCGACGCCAGCAACTGCTGCGCGTTGAGCGCCAGTTGCACCTCCGAGCCGGTGGCGACGATCACCGCCTTCGTCCTGCCGCGCAAGCCCACCTCCGACGGCTCGGCGAGCACGTAGCCGCCGCGTGCGATGTCGGCGAGCGCGTGCTCGACCGATGCCGCGCCCTCACCGCCATGTGCGGTCGCGTAGCCTGCCCGCGGCGCCTGCGGCAATCCCTGCCGCGACAGCAGCAGCGCACTCGGCCCGTCGCGTCGTCCTATGGCGGCGGCCCACGCGACGATCGTCTCGAGCGTGTCGCACGGCCGCCAGACGTCGAGGTTCGGAATGAGTCGCAGCGAAGCCGCATGCTCGATCGACTGGTGCGTCGGCCCGTCTTCGCCGAGGCCGATCGAGTCGTGGGTGAACACGTGGACCACGCGCCGCTTCATCAGCGCCGCCATGCGGATCGCGTTGCGGCTGTAGTCGGAGAAGGTGAGAAAGGTGCCGCCGTAGGGGATCAGGCCGCCGTGCAACGCGACGCCGTTCATGATCGCCGCCATGCCGAACTCGCGCACGCCGTAGTTGATGTGGCGGCCGCGCCGGCCCTGCGTGTCCTGCGTCACCGTGCCGTCGGCGGCGATGCGAAACGGCGGCGTGTGGCTGCTGTTGGTGAGGTTCGACCCGGTGAGGTCGGCGCTGCCGCCGAGGAGCTCGGGCAGCGCAGCGGTGAACGCCTCGAGCGCGATCTGGCTCGACTTGCGGCTGGCCACCGCGTCGCCCTTGGCCTGTGCAGCGATCGCCGCATCGACGACGGTCCGATGCCAGTCGGCAGGCAGCTCGCCGGCCGTGCGCCGCGTGAACTCGGCGGCGAGGTCCGGGTAGGCGGCGGCGTAGGCGTCGAAGGCGACCTGCCAGGCGCTCTCGGCCTGCGCGCCGGCGGCCTTCGCGTCCCAGAACGCGTAGGCCTCGTCGGGTACGGCGAAGGGCTCGTGAGACCAGCCGATCGCGTGGCGCACGAGGCGGATCTCGTCGGCGCCGAGCGGCTCGCCATGCGCCTTCGCGGTGCCGCCTCGGTTGGGCGCGCCCTTGCCGATGGTCGTCTTGCAGCACACGATCGTCGGCCTGCCGTTGGCCGCATCGCGGGCGCGGCCGATCGCCGCCGTGACCGCGTCGACGTCGTGTCCGTCGACACCTTCGACGACGTTCCAGCCGTACGCCTCGAAGCGCTTGGGCGTGTCGTCGACGAACCAGGGCGCGACGGCGCCGTCGATGGAGATGCCGTTGTCGTCGTAGATCGCGATCAGCTTGCCCAGCTTCCAGGCGCCGGCCAGGGCGCAGGCCTCGTGGCTGATGCCCTCCATCAGGCAGCCGTCGCCGAAGCAGGCGTAGGTGTGGTGACCGACGACGACGTGACCGTCGCGGTTGAACTCTGCCGCGAGAAGCTTTTCGGCGAGCGCCATGCCGACGGCGTTGGCCAGCCCCTGGCCGAGCGGGCCCGTCGTCGTCTCGACGCCGGGCGTCGCGTCGACCTCGGGATGCCCGGGCGTCTTGCTGCCGAGCTGGCGGAAGCTGCGCAACTCGGCGATCGAAAGGTCGTAGCCCGTGAGGTGCAGCAGCGAGTACTGCAGCATCGACGCGTGGCCGTTGGAGAGCACGAAGCGGTCGCGGCCCGGCCAGCGCGGGTTGGCGGGGTTGTGGCGCAGGTGCCGGCTCCACAGCGCCACCGCGATCTCGGCCATGCCCATCGGCGCGCCGGGGTGGCCGGAATTGGCCTGCTGCACCGCGTCCATCGACAAGGCCCGGATCGCGCCGGTCATCAGCGCCAGCCGATCGGCGTCGAGGGTTCCGCTGCCGTCGGTGTCGGTCGCCGCCATGCTCGTCCGTGAATCGGAAACCCCTGATTTTACGGGCCGGATAATTCGCGCCATGCGAGGCCTCCAGCTCACCGCCGACCTGCGCGGATGCGACGCGACCCGGCCGGCGATGATCCGTGCCGACGCGCTGCGCGCCCTGTGCCTTGCGGCCGTCGAAGGCAGCGGCCTGCATGCCGTCGGCGAACTTTTCCATGCCTGGAAGCCGGAACCCGGGGGCAACCCCGCAGCGCCGACGGGCATCACCGGCGTCGTTCTGCTCGCCGAGTCGCACCTGGCGGTGCACACGTGGCCGGAGATCGCCGCGGCGACGGTCGATGTCTACGTCTGCAACCTGGGCGACGACAACTCCGCGGCTGCCGAAGTCCTGTTCGCCACGCTCGTGGCGGCGTTCTCGCCCATGCAAACCACCCGCACCGCGCAGCGCCGTGGCTGAAGTGGCGGCGACCGGCACCAATCTGCGGGCGATCGTGCTCGCCGCCGGCCGCGGCTCGCGCATGCGACCGCTTTCCGACCGCACGCCCAAACCACTGCTCGAAGTGCACGGAAAGCCGCTCATCGAGTGGCACCTCGAGGCGCTGGCCGAAGGCGGTGTTCGAGAGGTCGTCGTCAACACGGCGTGGCTCGAAGACCGGATCGTCGAGCGGGTCGGCGACGGCTCGCGTTTCGGGCTGGCGATCACCTACTCGCGCGAGGGCCGCGACCACGGCGGCGCGCTCGAGACGGCTGGCGGCATCGCCGCCGCGCTGCCGCTGCTCGGCGACGCGTTCTGGGTCGTCTCGGCCGACATCCATGCCCCCGATTTCCGCTACAGCGCGGCGGCCGCCGACGAGTTCGTCGCCAGCGGCCTGCTCGGCAAGCTCTGGCTGGTGCCCAACCCGCCCTACCACCCCGGTGGCGATTTCGGCATCGGCGCCGAGGGCCTCGGCCTTGCCGAAGGCACCGGCCCGGACGGCCGGCGCTGGACCTACGCCAACATCGCGCTGCTGCGTGCCGGGATGTTCGCCGGTATCGAACCGGGCACGACCGCGAAGCTCGCGCCCCTGCTGTATGCCGGCATGCGCGAACGGCGCATCGCCTGCGAGCCGTGGCACGACCGGTGGGCCAACGCGGGTACACCGGCGGACCTGGCAGCGCTGAACGCCGCCTGAGCGACGGCTGGAGGCCGGCCGGGACGCCGACGACCCGCCGAAACGCCTCGGCTGCGGGTCAGGCTGTCTCGTCCGGTGGACTCGCCGCGGCGTAGGCAACGAGTCGCTTCGACAATTCGGCGGGTTGGCTCAGTGCGACCAGGTGGCCGCCCCGCATCTCGTCTGCAGGGATCCCGAGGCGCTCGCGTGCGACCCGCTTCTGGAACCCGGCCGGAAAGAACCGGTCGCGGACTGACGCGGCTCGCCTTGCGACCACGCGTGGTCGACGACCTCCTTGCGGCACGTCGTGGAAGAAGTCGACGAGCGGATAGAACGTGGCATCGGCGGCACGTCCGAGTGGCGCAGGAGCGGTACGAGCAGGTGCCAGTACCACGCCTTTCCACCTGCATCGGGCACGAGGACGAAGGTATGGGGCGGCATCGACGCAGGCATGCTGCCCTTTCGGTCGCCCACGGGATTCGGCTGCGGCCGGATCAGAGGTGATCGGGATCGGCGTGGCAGACGGCAGGCCAGACCGGAAGATACCGGCTGCTCGGCGTCGTGTCGACCGCGCCCGGCACGGCATGGCTCTCGAGGCAACCGGAGCCGAACGATCTGTTTCGTGCGTTTCCGATGCTCGCATCCCGGCGCGACAGGCCCGACCTAGGATCGCCGCTTCCTCCAGCCCGGGTGCACATGCAGTGGTCCGCTTCGGACACGCGCGATGGATCTGGGCCGGCCTGGTCGTGCTCGGCGGCTGCGGCGGCGGCCGCGACGCGGCTGCGCCAACGGCGGCCGCGGCAGCCGCGAGCGGTGCGACGAGCGCGCCGACGATGGCCACCGCGCCGTACAGCGGCCCGCAGAGCGTCGCCGGCTCGTTCGAGCTGGTCGGCGGCTACCGCCTGCAGTCCGATTTCGCGAGCGAAGGCCTCGCGCTGGTGAAGGACGCCGACGGCTACGCCGTCGAGGCGATCGGCGGCGCCAATTCGCACACCGGCAAGCTCAACGTCTACGACCTGCGCGGCGCCGCCGGCGCTGGCGCCGACGTGAACGGCTACCCGATCGTGCAGCCGCTGCGACAGTGGAGCATCGCCACGCTGTTCCCGAACGAGATGGCGCGCCAGAACGTCCGCGACCTCGCCGTTCGCAAGACCGCCGGCGGCTACGAACTGGCCTCGCTCGGCCGCGTCTACTACAACACCGCGCCGCGCGCCTACACGCAGATCGACGTGCGCGAGCTGAACGCCGGCGGCACCGTGCTCGGGCCGACGCGCGAGATCGCCGTCGACCTGCCGGAGCAGGAGTTCTCCGGGTTCATCAAGCACGACGACCCGAACCTCGATTTCAGCGAGATCGGCGCAGGCGCCTACGACTCCGGCCAAGGCTCGGTCGGTGGTCTGAGCTACGCCAGGCAGCAGGCCGGTGGATCGTGGAAGCGCGTGCTCGCGCCACCGTCGTTCGGCGACATCGCCTCGCCGCGCCTGCCGCGCGACGCCGACTATTCGTGCACGGGTGGCTCGAGCTGTGTCTGCATCGACCCGGCGGGCGGCAAGGGCGTGTGGTCGACCGAACGCATCGGCGGCGGCGGCGTGATGTATGGCGACAACCTGCTCTTCATTCCCACCCTCGGCTACGGCGAGCGCAACTACGCCAAGCAGAGCTACACCTTCGGCGACGGCGGCGGCGACAAGGCCGTGGCGTATTTCTTCAAGCGCGATGCGACCACCGGCGCGGTCGCGTTCCAGCGCTACGACCCCTGGGTGCATTCGAAGCCGGGCGAACTCGTGATCGGCGTGGCCCTCGGCCGTTTGCGCGGCAGCGCCGACCTGCACCTCTTCGTCGTCAAGTCGTACGCCTGGAAGACCGGCTCCTACGTCGACGGCTCGGTGCTGCAGGTGTTTCGCATCAAGCCGGGCTGAGCCGCGCCGGTCGCGGCAGGCGACTCAGCGATCGACCGCCGGCAGCGTCGCCTCGTCGATGCGGGCCAGCACCTCTTCGGTGAGCTTGGGCATCACGTCGACCGCGCCGAGGTTGGCGCGCAGCTGCTCGAGCTTCGACGCACCGGTGATCACGCTCGACACGCGCGGGTTGTGGGCCGCCCAGGCGATGGCCAGTTGCGCGAGCGTCGCGTCGAGCCCGGCGGCGATCGGCTCGAGCTTGTCGACCGCGGCCTGCTTGGCCGGGTCCGTGAGGCTCTTCGCGAGGAAGCCCATGTTCTCCATCGCGCCGCGGCTGCCGGGCGGAATGCCGCCCTTGTACTTGCCCGTCAGCAGGCCGCTGGCGAGCGGGCTCCAGGTCGTGAGGCCGAGGCCGATGTCGTCGTAGAGCCGCGCGTATTCCTCCTCGACGCGCCTGCGATGGAACAGGTGGTACTGCGGCTGCTCGACGACCGGCTTGTGCAGGTGGTGGCGCTCGGCGAGGTCCCATGCGGCGCGGATCTCGCCGGCGCTCCATTCGCTCGTTCCCCAGTAGAGCGCCTTGCCCTGCGTGATCATGTCGCTCATCGCGCGCACCGTCTCCTCGATCGGCGTGTGCGGATCGGGGCGGTGGCAGTAGACGAGGTCGATGAAGTCGAGCCCCATGCGCCTGAGCGACCCGTCGATCGCCTGCATCAGGTACTTGCGGTTGAGCGTGTCCTTCTTGTTGACCGTGTTGCCTTCGCGCTGCATGCCCCAGAAGAACTTGGTCGAGACGATGTAGTCGAGGCGCGGCCATTGCAGCGCCCGGATCGCGTCGCCCATGACCTGCTCGCTCTTGCCGAGCGCGTAGACCTCGGCGTTGTCGAAGAAGTTGACGCCGGCGTCCATCGCCGCGGCGAGCATCTCCTGCGCTGCCTTGGTGTCGACCTGGTTGTGATACGTGACCCACGAGCCGAGCGAGAGCACGCTGGCCTGAAGGCCGCTGGAGCCGAGACGGCGGTAGTGCATGAAGATGTCCCTTCGAGGAGAAACCGGCAAGCGTAGCGACAAGCCGCGCGCGGCGCAGACGACTACAGTGCCGCACCATGGATGCACGCGCCGCCCTCGGCACCCCGTTTCGCGCCCGCCGCACGGCGCTCGCAGCGACGCTCGCCGCTCACGGCGGCGGCATTGCCGTCGTGCCGACCGCGCCGACCCGGCCGCGCAACGGCGACAGCGACCATCCCTATCGCCACGGCAGCGACTTCCACCACCTCACCGGATTCGCCGAGCCCGATGCGTGGCTGGCGATCGACGCGACCGGCGCGACGACGCTCGTCTGCCGCCCGAAGGACGCGGAGCGCGAGATCTGGGACGGCGTGCGCCTCGGTCCCGACGCCGCGCCGGCCGCCCTCGGCGTCGACCGCGCGGCGCCGCTGGCGTCGCTCGACGAGACGATGGTGCAGCTCCTCGCCAACCAGACGCAGGTGTGGGTGTCGGGCGAGACGCCGGACGTGCGCGCCCGCATCGAAGGCTGGATCGCGACCGTGCGCGGGCAGTCCGTCAGGGGCATCGACGCGCCTCGCACGCTGCGCGACCTCGACCCGCTGCTCGCCGAGATGCGCCTCTTCAAGGGCGCCGCCGAGCTCGACGCGATGCGCCGCGCCGCCGCCATCAGCGCCGACGCGCACGCCCGGGCGATGCGCTTCGTGGCGCGGCGCCTGCGCGAGCATCCCGACGCCGGCGTGCCCGAGTACGAGATCGAGGCCGAGCTGCTGCACGAATTCCGCCGCCGTGGCACGAGCGGGCCGGCCTACGGCTCGATCGTCGCCGGCGGCGCCAACGCCTGCGTCCTGCACTACGAAGCCAACGACGCGCTGCTGCAGCCCGGCGAGCTGTGCCTGATCGACGCCGGCTGCGAGCTTGACGGCTACGCCAGCGACATCACCCGCACCTTCCCGGCGAGCGGCGTGTATTCGGGCCCGCAACGCGAGCTCTACGACATCGTGCTCGCCGCCCAGCAGGCCGCGATCGACGCGACCAGGCCCGGCGCCCGCCGCGTCGAGCAGCACGCCGCGGCGACGCGCGTCCTGTCTCAGGGCATGCTCGACACGGGCCTGCTCGACCGCGGCAAGGTCGGCGACGTCGACGCCGTGATGGAAAGCGGTGCCTTCCAGGCGTTCTTCATGCACGGCACCGGGCACTGGCTCGGCCGCGACGTGCACGACGTCGGGGAGTACACCTCGGCCGGCGAGGCGCCACTCGAGCAGAGCGACTGGCGCGGCGGCAGGGTGACACGGCGGCCGTCGCGCCGCCTCGAGCCCGGCATGGTGCTGACGATCGAGCCCGGCATCTACGTGCGCCCCGCCGCAGGCGTTCCCGAGCGCTACTGGAACATCGGCATCCGCATCGAGGACGACGCGATCGTCACCGCCACCGGCTGCGAGCTGATCAGCCGCGGCGTGCCGGTCGACGCAGGCGAGATCGAAGCGCTGATGCGCGGTTGAGCGGACCTTGACGGCGCCGGTCCGGCCACGGCAGCCTGTCGTGCCGGTGTTCTTCGTCTTCGCCTGCTGTGCCTTCGCCAGCGGCTTCGCGCTTCGCATCGTCGACCCGGTGGTGCTGCCGATCGCGGCGCACTTCGGCGTCACGCCGGCGACGGCCGCTGCGCTGAGCGCCGCCTATGCGCTTCCGTACGCGTTGGCGCAGCCGCTGCTCGGCCCGCTCGGCGACCGCTTCGGCAAGACGCTGCTCATCCGCGTCTGCATCGTCGCTCTGGCAACGATGCTGGTGCTCGCGGTGTTCGCGCCGACCTTCGGCCTGCTCGTCGCGGCGCGCATCGCCTCCGGCGCGTTCGCCGGCGGCCTCATTCCGCTCGTGCTCGCCAGCGTGGGCGACGCCTACGCGCTGGCCGAGCGACAGGTCGTGATCGGCCGGATGTTGTTCGCGATCGTCGGCGGGCAGATGGCCGGCTCCGTCGTCTCCGGACTGGCCAACGCACGCTTCGGGTGGATCTCGTCGCTCGTCGTTGCAGCCGGCGTCGGCGTCGTCGCGGCGCTGGTGGCCGCGGTGGCGCTGCCCCGCGGCGAGGCCGCGCCAGTCGAGCACAACAGCGTCGCGACGCTTTACGGGCGCGTCTTCGCCAATCCGAAGGCGGTGTGGCTGTACGGGGCGGTCTTCATCGAGGGTGCCGCGATCTACGGCGCCTTTCCGTACATGGGCGAGATGCTGCTCGCGTTGACGTCCGCGGACCGCGCGACGATCTCGATCGAGACCGGCCTCGTGCTCGGCGCCTTCGGCATCGGCGGCCTCGTCTACGCGGCGACGGTGCGCTTGCTGCTGCGCTGGCTCGGCGTGCGGCGCCTGTGCGTCATCGGCTCGGCGGGAGCGGCGATCGCCTACGCGTCGGTCGCGGCGTGGCCGGTGTGGTGGCTCGACGCAGCTGCGATGTTCTTCGTCGGCATCGCCTTCTACATGATCCACTCGTCGCTGCAGACCGAGGCGACCGAGATCGCGCCGAACGCCCGTGCGTCGGCGTTCGCGCTCTTCGCCTGCGGGTTCTTCGCCGGGCAGGGCGTCGGCCCGCTGCTGTTCGGGCCGCTGCTGCACACGGCGGGCGCCCGTGTCGCCTTGCTTGTCCTGGCGGTGATCCTGGTGGGGCTCGGACGCGTCGTGGTCGCGAAGATCATCGTCGCCCCGCGGTCGCCGGCCTGATCCGGCCGACCGACGCGGGCGCGTTCAGCGCTGCGGCACGCGGACGATCTTCGCCGCGTCGTAGCCCTGCTTCACCGCGAAGTCGATCAGCCGCTGCAGCTCGGCCTCGGGCATCGTCTTGTTGCGCGACATGATCCAGACGTGGTCGCGCTTCTCGCGGGTGACGACGGTGGCGGAGTAGTCGTCGTCCACGTGGGAGATCCGGTAGTCCGCCTTGATCGGCCAGATGAACTGCACGCCCCAGGTGTTGCCTGCGTCGTTCTGCACGAACGCCCGCGACTCGAGTTCCCTCCGCTCACCCTCGAACGAACCCTTGCGGTAGGTGAACGTGGTGTCGATCGAGCCGTCGGGATCGAGCCGGTACGACTCCTTCTGGCCGACAGTGTCCTTCTCGAGGAAGGTCGGGATCAGGGCGATGACGTACCAGTCGCCCATGAACCGCGCAATGTCGACCTTGGGCGCGAGCTGGAGGGGCGGCAACGGCTTCGACGTGGTGCTCGCGCAGGCGACGAGCGCCATCGCGGCTGCACCGACGGCCGCCGCCAGTGCGATGCGGCGGACACGGTGGCGGCGGATCGCCGCGCGGGGCTCAGCGTGCGGGCTTGGGAGGGAGCGGAAAGAAGGCATGGGTTCGGCGGATGTAGTCGCGGTAGGCGGGGCGGCGCTCGCCGATGTCCTTCTCCAGCAGGCCCACGCCGGAGACCTTCAGCAACAGCACGCTCATGACGATCGGCGAGACCACGCCCCACCACATGCCGGTGGCAAGCGACATGCCGAACAGTCCCCACCACACGCAGAACTCGCCGAAGTAGTTCGGGTGCCGGCTGTAGCGCCACAGGCCCCGGTCCATCACCCTGCCCTTGTTGGCCGGCTTCGCCTTGAACGATGCGAGCTGCTGGTCGGCCACCGCCTCGAAGACGATGCCGAAGACGACCAGCGCGCCGAACACGATGTCGAGCCACGTCCAGGCGCGCGGCGTCGGCTCGGCGGCGGCGACGAGGAAGGGCATCGAGACGAGCCAGGCGAGCACCGCCTGCAGAACGAAGATCAGGTAGATGCTCTTGATCGGGAAGTTCGGCTGGTTGCGGGCACGGATCGCCTGGTAGCGCCGGTCCTCGCCGTGACCCCAGTTGCGCCAGGTGACGTAGATCGCCAGGCGGATCGCCCATACCGCCGCCAGCACGAGCATGACGACGACGCGTGGCCCGAGCGCCGTCGACAGCGCGAACGCGTAGGCGACGCCCGGCGCCCAGATCATGATCGCCCAGGCGCGGTCGACGAGGCTCACGTCGCGCCGCAGCAGGCTGGCGATCCAGGTGAGGAGGGCCAGGCCGAGGGCGACGCCGAAGCCGTCCATCGCGGCCGAGACGACCGAGCTCATGCCGGGCGTTCCTGCGCCTTGTCGAACAGGTAGTGCGACACGCGCCAGCACTCGCCGCCGTCGCATCCGAACAGCTCGGCGCACGAGAGGAAGAAAAGCCGCCAGCGGGTCCACCAGGTGGCCGCCTCGCCGATGCCGTAGACCGACTCGAACACCGGCATCAGCTCGACGCGGTTGTCGTCCATGTTGGCGAGCCAGGCTTCGGCCGTCTTCGCGTAGTGGCCACCGTTCCAGCGCCAGCGGTCGACGACGCGCAGGTCGCCGCCGACACCTGCGCAGCGCAGCGCCAGGTCGTCGCTCGGCATCATCCCGCCGGAGAAGAAGTGGCGGCTCATCCAGTCGCTCGAGTC
>JBBSUK010000113.1:0-11604 GCA_038234975.1 Burkholderiales bacterium | reverse complement strand
CCGCTGCGCAGGAAACCCCGATCAAGTTCCAGCTCGACTGGCGCTACGAGTGCCCGGCCGCCCTCTTCCTCGTGCCGCTCGCCAAGGGCTACTTCAGGCAGGAGAAGCTCGACGTCGCCTGGACCGCGATGGCATGGGGCGCCTCCATGATGCGACGCCGTGGGTCGGTGGGTCAAGCCATTCCTGACAGCGCGCTCCTCAGCCCGCGGGCCGTACCGCGAGCACCCGGCCCTCTGCGGCGGGCACCGTGCCTTCGAGCAGCGCGACGTAGGTCGACTCGACCGCATCGCGCCCGGCCCTTTCCACGACCGTCAACCACGGCGACGAAGCCGACGACACGGTCGACAGGAACGCATGCCACGACGCGGCGACTCGCTTGTGAAATTCCGCCGCGCCCCATTCATCGGCGCGCTTCTTTCCTTGCGCCGGGGCGAAGAACAGCACCGGCCGGGGCCCGGGCAGGCCCTTGCCGCCGCCGAGCGCTTCCCAGTGCGTGCCGCCCACCGAGCAGCTGTAGGTCAACCTGTCCTGCCAGCGGCGGTGCACGGCCGCCCGCAGCGCGGCGTCTCCGCTCATGTCGACGTATAGAGCCGGCCGCTCGCAAGGCACGCGGTCGAGCGCGTCGTACGGCACGACCTCGTCCCAGCAGCCGAGGCTGCGCGTGAACGCGACATTGCCGGCCGACGTCAGCCCGAGCGACGTGACCGGCGCGCTGCCGCGGCGCTGCGACAGGCAGAAGCCGAGCCCGTACGCCGTCTTGCTCGACGCGCTGGAGACCAGCAGCGTCTGCGCGCCGAACCAGGCGTTGTCGGCGAGGAAATCGTCGATCAGGAACGAGGTGGTGTAGAGCGGCCGCAGCAGCGCGAGCATCGATTCGTCTTCGGTGCGGTAGAGCGGGTCGGCGGCACAGCGAAGGTAGTGGTTGTAGATGCCGGGCAGCTCGCGGCGATGTGCTGCGGCGTCGACGAAGCCGGCGGCACCCGCCCGCGCCGGCTCGAGCACCACCTCGTCGGCCATCGGCCAGTAGCCGTAGAAGCGCTCGCCCGGCTTGACGCCGTGGCAGCGCGACTCGGCCACGTCGGCGAACCCCCAGACCGGAATGCAGCCCGTCGCGGGGTCGCCGGTCGGGAAGAAATCCCAGTAGTGCATGGCCTCGCCGAACGCGGCGTAGGTGACGTTGTTCGACGTCAGCGCGAAGCGGTTGATGCGCATGCGCACGGCGCCGTCGGCGAGGGGTGACGCGGGGCGGTCGAGCCAGCGGGTGCTGCGCAGGTCACGTCGATCGACGACGAAGGTCGTGGTCATGGGCGGGTCTCCTGCTGGCGGAAACGCGAATGGTGACACCGCTGCGGTCGACCCTGCACCAAAGATCCGCGCTCGCGGCCACCCTGATCGTCGGCGCCGAGACGCTCAGCTGGTCTTGCTCACCTGCGGTCAAGGGCGGCCTGCCGGTGGCGGACTCCGCGACCGGTCAAGTCGTCCGCCGGCCAGGTGCGACCTCTGTGACTCAGGCGATCCCGTGCTCCCGCCGGAGTTGGGCCTGAAGCTGTCTGATCGACGCCGGCCCTCGCCCGACCAGATCCACTGCTTCGGGCCTGCGCGTTTTCGCGAAGTGTTTCTGTGTCCACGCGCTCATGGCGAGCAGCACCGGCAGGAGGTCGAGCCCTTTGGCTGTCAGGCTGTAGACGGCCTTCTGAGCATGCGCCGGATCGCCGCTGCGGGTGAGGATTCCGCCTTCGACCAGCGAAGCGAGGCGATCCGCCAGGACATTGCTCGAGATCGCCTCCTCGGACTGAAGCATCTCACGGAAATGACGCTTGCCCGCGAACATCAGGTCGCGGATCACGAGGAGCGTCCAGCGGAGTGCCGCTCATGAAACGCAACCAGATGGATGCCATGACCTGTCGGCAATACCACGGCAGCTGTCACTGCGGGGCGGTGCGCTATGAACTCGAGTTCGACCTCGCTGCGGGCACGAAGCGCTGCAACTGTTCGATCTGCAGCAAGGCACGAGCCTGGTTTCTCTTCGTGCGTGGCACCGCCTTCAGCTGCTCGCCGGCGACGACGTGCTCAGCACCTCCGAATGGACCCCCTCAGGGCGAACGTGCCCACCGTGGATGACCTGGATCGCGAGGAGCTGGTCCGTGCACCACTGCACTTTGTCGACAACGCGCATGACCGGCCCGACAGGGCGCGCGCGGATACCCGGTTGATGTGACTGGGCAGTGCAAACGCGGTTGAGTTGGCTGCGAATCTGAAGTTGCTCGCGTGACGGCAAGCGGGCAGCCTCGAGTCGCACCGCAAGTTTGGTGACCGTCTCCGTTCGGCCGAACCCGGCCGCGCGCTCTCGGATGGGTCCACGACCGGTGTTGCGATGGCTGCGGCTGGAGGCCCAGCGTCGCAAGGCGGAAAGGGATGCTGGAGGCGCCGCCGCTCGCGGTCGCCTCCAGGAGGTACGGATCAGGCCAGCGCGAGCGGGCGGCGCTCGCGCCTCGCTGGGTCAGCCGCGGTCGGCGCGCGCAGCGCGGCGACCACGGGTGGTAGCCGAACCGGCCCCGTTCCGGTCGTTGCCCATGAGCCCGCCGCTGCGATTGTCCGGGTTGCGGCCCATGTCCTGGTCACCGGGCGTGACGGCGGCCCTGGCGGCCCGGCCCACGCTGGTGTTAGCCGAACCGGCCCGGGTGCGGTCGTTGCCCATGAGGCCGCCGCTGCGGTTGTCCGGATTGCGGCCCATGTTCTGGTCACCGGGGGTCACGGCGGCGCTGGCAGCGCGACCCACCGCGTTGCCCGCGTCGCGGGTTGCCTCTCCGACACTGCGGCCGGCGGCGCGCGCGTTGTCGGTGGCAGTCTGCGCCGCGGCGACGCTCGCCAGGGCGGCGGCGGCAATGGCAACGATAAGCTTCTGATGCGTTTGCATGGGTGACTCCCGTAGGATGATGGTGAACACCACTTCATGGCAATCAGCGTGCCACCGAGGCGCCGCCGGCATGGGGCGCCCTTTTCGAAGCCGGCGGGCGGCGCACGGCGTCAAACATGATCAGGGGCCGCCGCAGCGACAGAATGTGGCATGACGCGCCACCCCGCACCCATGACGACCCGGCTCCGCACCGATCCCACCCCCGCTCAGGTCGCCACCATGCTCGACCGCGCCCAGGCCCTCGCCCGCCGCGCCATGGACGCGGGCCACCACCCGTTCGGCGCGCTGCTCGTCGCCGCCGATCACGAGACGGTGCTGATGGAGCAGGGCAACGTCGACAGCGTCAACCATGCCGAGGCGGTGCTCGCGCGCGAGGCGGCGAAGCGCTGGCCGCCGCACGAGCTCTGGCCGTGCACCCTCGTCACCACCGTCGAGCCCTGCGCGATGTGCGCCGGCACGCAGTACTGGGCCAACATCGGCCGCGTCGTCTTCGGCATCACCGAGAAGTCGCTGCTCGCGATCACCGGCAACCATGCCGAGAACCCGACGCTCGACCTGCCGTGCCGGCACGTGTTCTCGCGCGGCCAGAAGGACGTGAGCGTGATCGGCCCCGTTGCATCGGCGGAGGAGCCGATCGCGGCGCTGCACCGGCGCTACTGGCGCTCGAAGTAGTTGGGGCCGCGAAGCCCGGCGCCTGCTAGTAGCCGAGTGACTTGTCGACCACGTTGCGCAGCGACTCACCGGCGCGAAAGCGCCCGACGTTGTCGAGCAGCAGCGCTCGCCAGCGCCCGAGCGAGCGCGGCGTCTCGCCCGCCGAATGCGCGGTGACGATGACGTTCGGCTCGCCCCAGAGCGGCGAATCGGCAGGCAACGGCTCGGGGTCGGTGACGTCGAGCCCTGCGCCGCCGACTCGTCCACTGCGCAGCGCCGCGAGCAGCGCCTCGGACTCGACGATCGCACCGCGGCCGACGTTGTAGAGGTGGGCGCCGCGTTTGACCGCGGCGAACCGCCGCGCATCGAACAGGCCGCGCGTCTCGGCGGTCAGCGGCAGCGTCACGGCGATGTGATCGGCCTCGCCGAGCACGGCGTCGAGCGATTCGGGGCCGTGCATGGCGGCGACGCCCGGCACCGGGTCGCCGGCGAACCCTGAACGCCGCACGCCCATCACCTTCATGCCGAGCGCGGCTGCGCGAATCGCCAATGCCGCGCCGAGCGCGCCGACACCGATCACCGCCAGCGTCTGCCCCGAGAGCTCGAACACGCGATCGGACGCGGGGGGCTGCCAGGCGCGCGCGTCCTGCGCCCGAACGAGACCGGGCAGCTGGCGCGCGAAGGCCAGCATGAGCGCCAGCACGTGCTCGGCGATGTTGGTCGCGTGGTTGCCGCTGCCGTTGGTGACGACGACCGCGCTGGCGATCAGCTTCGGCGTGGCGATGCGGTCGATGCCGGCGCCGCGCTGCTGCACCCAGCGCAGCGTCGGCGCGGCGTCGAGCACGTCGTCGATCGCCGGCCCGTTCCAGCTGAGCGACGCCGCCTCGGCGTGCTCGATGCGGGCGGGAATGCCCGCATCGCCTTCCGGCAGCAGGATCTCGACGCCTGGACAAGCGGCTCGCAGGGCCGCCAGCGTCTCGGGGTCGGGACGATGCAGGAAGGCGAAGGTCGTCAGATCCAAGGCAGCGAGTAGGTCTTGATGTCGGTGAAGCTCTTCACCGCCTCCTGCAGCGCAGCAGCGGGTCAACCCGTATCGAGCACCGGCCTGCCGGCTCAGGGCTCGCCGTCCCAGTAGTCGAGGTTGTCGCCGCTGCGGTGCAGCGCATCGAAGTCGCCGCCGTCGGCCGACTTCGACCACGCGAGGTACTTGCCTGAATCCGGGTACTCGCAGATCTCCGGCATGTCGCGCGTGCTGATCGACAGATAGCGCAGCGGCGCATCCGACGTGTTGACGATCTGGTGCGGGTAGTCCGGCCCCGGCGGCACGAAGACGACGCTGCCGCGGCGGATCGCCAGCATCTCCCCGGCGACGCGGATCGCGCCTCGCCCGTCGAGCACGACGAACATCTCCTCCTGCGCGTGGTGCAGGTGATACGGGCAGCCGCGCTTGCCGGGCGCGACGGTGTCGATCGACGCGCCGAGCTTCTTCGCCGCCGTGCCGACGGCGAGCCGCGCCGACACGGTGTCGTAGAGCGGCTCGCGCAGCAGCGGCTCGGTCTGCGCGTCGTCGATGTGGCGGACGAGCTTCGCGGCGAGGGCAGCCGCCTCGCCGGTCGGTGCCGCAGCCGGCTTACGCACGTGGCGCCACGTGTCTTCGACGATGCGGCGATCCTCGTCGACGGCGATCGCCGCGATGGCGTCGACGGCCAACGCGTGCGACGCGCGGTGCTCGGCGTCGCGACCGGCGACGGCGGCCGCGTGGGCATGGATCGCATGCGTGAGCGCCCGTTCCCAGTCGGCGGTGTTGCCGCGCGCCAGGAAGAACGTGCGCACCTGGTCGGCATAGGCGATGGCGCCGGCCCCGTCGCCGGTCAGAGCGTGCACCTCGGCCAGGAGCGTCGCTGCTCGCATGCGCTGCAGCTCGGTGCCGATCTGCGCCCAGTGCCAGGCCGCGACGTGCGCGAGGTCCAGCATCTCGCGCGATTGGGCGGGCGTGCGCTCGCGCACCGAAAGGGCCCAGGCGAGGTTGTTGGCGTCGATGGCGAAGCGGCGGTGCCAGGTGTTGCGCTCATCGGCGTCGGCCGCGGCGGAAGGCGCCGCCGGTGGATGGGGGTCTTCGCTCATCTCGGCCTCCCGTCTGCGCGTGTCGATGCGCCGACATTCTGGTACCGGACGGCGCGACCCTGAAACCCATGCTCGGCGCGCACGCCGTCGACTCAGGGCAGCAGGCCCAGCCACCTCACGGCACGCTTGCTCCACTCCCCGAACAGCTGCGGCTTGTAGAACTCGCCCGCCACTGTCTTGTTCGCTTCGCCGAGCGTCGGATACGGCGCGATCATGCGCGCCACGTCCTTCAGCTTCAGCCCGGCGCGGATCACCAGCACCCACACGTGCGCCAACTCGCCGGCATGCGCGGCGAGGATGGTGACGCCCAGCACCTGCCCGTTCTTGTGGGCGATGACCTTGATGGTGCCCGTCGTCTCGCCCTCGGTCAGCGCGCGGTCGTTGCCGTCCATGCGCGTGCGCACGATGCGGATGTCGTCGCCGTCCGTCTTGCGGGCATCGGCCTCGCTGGCGCCGACGTGGGCGAGCTCGGGCTCGGTGTAGGTCACCCACGGCAGCGACGCGTAGTCGACCTTTGCGAGGTTGAACGTCAGCGCGTTCTGCACCGCGATGCCAGCCTGGTAGCCGGCGACGTGCGTGAAGCGCGGCGCCTTGGCGACGACGTCGCCGATCGCGTAGACGCCATTGGCGCTCGTCCGCATGTGCGCGTCGACGACGATGCCGTCCTTCGTGAACTCGACGCCGCCGCGTTCGAGATCGAGCGTGTCGGTACGGGCGCGACGACCCGCGGCGACGAGCAGGTGCGAGCCTTCGAGCGTCGAGGTGCGGCCATCTGCCTCGATCTCGAGCGAAACGCCTGTGTCGGTCTTGCGCGCCGCGACGATCTTCGTCTTCTCGCGGATGTCGATGCCCTCCGCCGCCAGCCGCGCGAGCAGCGGGTCGACGAGTTCGCGGTCGTCGTGCGAGAGCGCGCGACCGTTCTCGACCACGGTGACGCGGGAGCCGAGCCGTGCATGCGCCTGCGCCATCTCGATGCCGATCGGACCGGCGCCGAGGACGAGGAGGTGGTCGGGCAGCGTACGGTTGGCGAAGATCGTCTCGTTGGTGAAGTAGGGAACCTGGTCGAGGCCTTCGACGTTCGGCACCGCCGGTGCGGTGCCGGTGGCGATGATCACGCGCCTCGCCTTGATGCGAGATTGGCCTGCGACCAGCACACGAGGCTCGACGAAGCGCGCCTGCTCGCGGATCACCTGCGCGCCGAGCTTCTCGAAGCGCTCGACGGAGTCGTGCGGCGCGATCGCGGCGATCACCGACCGCACCCGTGCCATCACGTCGGCGAAGTCGACCTTCGGCTCGGCCGTCGTGATACCGAATCGGGCGCTGTCGCGAACCGCATGCGCGGCCTTCGCCGCCGCGAGCAGGGCCTTCGACGGAACGCAGCCGTTGTTCAGGCACTCGCCGCCCATCTCGCCGCGCTCGACCAGGACGACGCGCCGACCGAGCTGCGCGGCAATCGACGTCGCCGTGAGCCCCGCGGAGCCGGCACCGACGACGCAGAGATCGACTTCGAGTTCCTTCATGGCGTCACGATCCCTTCTTCGACGACGACGACTTCTTCGCGCTCGCCTTGCGCTTCGCGCCGGAGTCGGTTCCGTCGCCGACGCCGCGCTCCTCGAGGATGGCCTTGGCCTTGTACGTGACGAACACGGCGACGGCGATGGTCGCGACCAGCCCGACCCCGAAGAACGTCCACTTCAGCGCGCCGCCGCCCTCGCCCGAGGCTGCCTTGCCGGCCGCCCCGAGGTAGGTGTAGAGCAACGTCCCGGGCATGATGCCGACAAAGGTGGCTGCCATGTAGGGCAGCAGCGCGATCTCGGTGATGCCGTAGAAATAGTTCTGCAGGTTGAACGGCAGCACCGGGCTCAGCCTGAGCAGGGCGACGATCTTCCAGCCGCCCTCGCTCACCGCCGCGGTCAGCGCCTTGAACTTCGGCCGGCCGGACACCGCGTCCTGGACGCGCTTGCGGACGAGGAAGCGGGCGATGAGAAACGCCAGCGTGGCGCCGATCGTCGCCGAGACGACGACGAGCGGGAAGCCGATGGCCAGGCCGAACGCCAGGCCGGCGACGACGGTGAGCACCGAAACCGGTATCAGCAGCACGGTGCCGACGATGTAGACAGCGGCGAACAGGCCGTAGCCCCACGCGCCGAAGCCTTCGATCCAGTGCTGGAAGGCCTCGATCCACTCCTTGACCGGCAGCAGGAACCAGCCGGCGACGAGCGCGGCCAGCACAGCGACGCCGATGGCCCACTTCCACCACGGGATCGACTTCGCCTCTTTCGCTTTCGCGCTGCTCGCCATGTCAGCGCGCCGGTCTCGCGAGAGTCTTCATCGCAACGTTCTCCTGGTGTGTGCCACCCGCTGCTTCGGCGGGAGACGCGGCGATTCGATCGAGCGAACTCGTTCGCGGTGACCGCGTTCTTACATCGATGCCGGCCAGTCAGGATAAGGCGGGCGGTGCCGCCGGAAGCGGCGGAGTCGCCATTGCGAGCTCGACCCAGACCTGCATCGCCGTCGTCTCCAGCGGCCCGTAGTTGGAGATGAAGGCGACGTCGGCGGCGTCTCGGCCATAGGCGAGGACGACGCGACCGCCGCGCGGCTGATCCTGGGTCGCGTCGAAGGTGTACCAGCGGCCGCCGACCCAGGCCTCGAACCAGGCGTGCAGGTCCATCGGCTCCAGGCCGAGCAGATAGCCGACGACCATGCGCGCCGGAACGTGCAGCGCCCGCGTGAGGGCGATGCCGACGTGCGCGAAATCGCGGCAGACACCGCCACCGGATTTCATCGTCGCCCGCGCGTCGGTCGACGCGTCGCTGACGCCGTAGCGGTACTCCAGGTTGGCCGCGATCCAGGCGCGGATGGCGTCGACCTGCGCGTAGCCCGGCGCGAAGTCGCCGGCGATCTCGAGCGCCTTCGCCTCGAGCGTGTCGGCAGGGCAGTAGCGGCTTGGCAGCAGGTACACCAGCGCGCTGTCGGGCAGGTCGTCGACCGGCGTCATCGGCGCGTTCGGCTCGACCGCGAGCACGGCCTCCGTCTCGACGGTCGCCTCGACGCGGATGCGCATGTCGCCCGTGGGCACCACCAGACGCTGGCAGAAGTTGCCGTAGGAGTCGACGTATTCGGTGCTCGGCACCCACGGGTCGAACACGTAGGTCTCGCTCGACAGCCACTGCGCCAGGCCGCTCGCGGGCCGCAGCATGGCAACGATCGGGCAGGGCGACGCGGTGCGAACGACGAGGTCGGTGCCGACGAAGAGCTTGACGGTGCGGTTCGCGATGGCCATCGGCCGCGACGAGCAAGCACCGCGCCAGTGAGAGCACGGCAGCGTCGACGCCCTCGACAATAGCGCGATGCCCAACCGTCGCACCCTGCTTGTTTCCCTCGGTGCATCGGCGCTCACCGGCTGCGCCATCTGGCGCCCGCCGGTGGCGCCGATGCGCCTCATCCGCCTCGACGCGCCGTGCGCCGGGGCCGACACGCTGCTCGTCTTCCTGCCCGGCTCGTTCTCGCGGCCGGAAGACTTCGTCGACGAGGGCCTGATCGCGCCGGTCCGGTCGCGCGGCATCGCCGCCGACGTCTGGCTGGTCGACGCTCACCTCGCCTACTACAGCGAGCGCTCGATCCTCGACCGGCTCGAGGCCGACGTGATCGCGCCGGCGCGCGCCCACGGGTACCGCTCGGTCTGGCTGATCGGCATCTCGATCGGCGGCTACGGCGCGTTCGCGTACTACGCGTCGGGCCGCACGCTCGGCGCCGGCGTGACCGGCGGCATCGTCGCGATCGCGCCTTATCTCGGTGACCGGCGCGTCTCGATCTCGATCGAGTCGACCGGAGGGCTCGCGTCGTGGCCGGCGCAGGAGTACCCGTTGCCGCCCAACGCGGACGACGTCCGCGTCTGGAACTGGCTCAAGCGCGCGACAGCCGCGCCGGCGGGTTCCGCGCCGTCCGACACACCGTCGATCTGGCTCGCCTACGGCGCCTCGGACCGCTTCGCCTTCAGCGACCGTCTGCTCGCCGCGGCGCTGCCTTCGGATCACACCACGCTGCTGCCCGGAGGACACGACTGGACGACGTGGCGGGCGCTCTGGGACGCGACGCTGCCGACCCTGCCGCTTCCGTCGCGGCCGTCCTGCGCCGCGACCGGGCCGGCCGTCCGCTGAGCGGCACCGCCGCTCACGCCGCGACGCCGGATTCGACCCGCTCCGGCCGCACGCCCATGCCGAGCAGCCTCGCCACCGAGCGCTGCAGCAGCGGCACGTGCGAGACGAGCTGCATCGGCCACGGCGCGTGCACCTCGCCGCCCGGCGCAGCGGAGAGCGCCGGAACGAGCACGTTGTTCTGGATCTGCACCTGCATCGCCTGCGTCACGCGGGTCGGCCAGAGGCGCCGGCGACGCACGGCGTCGAGCGCATCGGCATCGACCGTCCCGGCGCGCAGCGGCGCGGCCAGCGCGTTGGCCGCGGCGACGGCGTCCTGGATCGCCAGGTTGATG
Source organism: Burkholderiales bacterium (assembly GCA_038234975.1). Classification (GTDB taxonomy): domain Bacteria; phylum Pseudomonadota; class Gammaproteobacteria; order Burkholderiales; family Burkholderiaceae_C; genus Schlegelella_A. The sequence continues at coordinate 1,420 of JBBSUK010000113.1, read as the reverse complement.
CCGACGCCGCCCACGGGCGACATCGCGTGCGCCGCGTCGCCGATGCACAGCAGCCCCGACCGCGACCAGCGAGTCAGCCGGTCGACGGCGACGACGAGCAGCTTGACGTCGTCGAAGCTCGCGATGTCGCCCACATGCGGTGCGAGCACCGGCACCGCCGCGGCGACCTCGGCGCGGAACGCCTCGATGCCGCGAGCCCGCGTTCGGTCGGCGCCGCCCTTGTCGATGACGAAGGCGCACTGCCAGTAGTCGCCACGGTCGAGGGTGACGATGAAGCGGCCGGGAACGACACGGCCGAGCGGCGCCTCGCCGTCGCCGGGGTCGCGGCCGACGCGAAACCACAGCACATCGATCGGCGCGCCGACGTGTTCCACAGGGAGCGCAGCGGCGTCGCGCAGCGTCGAGTGGCGGCCGTCGGCACCCACCGTCAGCGCAGCGCGCACCTCGATGTCGCCTTCGGATCCTTGCGCCTTCACCCCGACGACCGCCCCGCCCTCCTCCATCAGCCCGGTCGCGGCAACGCGCATGCGCAGCGTGAACGCCGGCAGCTTCCTCGCCTCGTCGGCGATGAAGTCGAGAAACTCCCACTGCGGCATGAAGGCGATGAAGGCGTACCGCTCCGGCAGCCCCGAGAAGTCGGCGATGGTGAGCGTCTGCTCGCCGAACGCGGCGCCGACCCGCCGCAGCTTCTGGTGCGGGCGCTCGAGGAACGCGTCGAGCAGGCCGCAGTCGTCGAGGATGCGCAGGGTCGACGGGTGGACCGTGTCGCCGCGGAAGTCGCGGAGGAAATCGTCGTGCTTCTCGAGCACCACCGTGCGCACGCCGGCGCGCGCCAGCAGGTAGCCGAGCATCATCCCGGCGGGACCGCCGCCGGCGATGCAGCAGTCGGTGTCGATGCGTTCCATGCGCGTCTCCTCGGTGCGGTCAGTGTCGATGCCGAGCGCCTGCGCCCGGCAGCGGCTTGCTCAGGAACCGGGAACCGGCGAGCACGAAACGCCAGGGTCGCTCTCGCGCCTTGGCGATGCCGATGCGGGCGCCGGTCGCAACGGCGTGGCGCCCGGGCGGCGCGGCGATCAGCTCGAACGGTGGCCGGTCGAGCGGCAGGCCGTCGTGCTCGCGGGTGACGCCGAGCGCCTGGCACAAGCGGCCGGGGCCGGCGCAGAGCAGCCGCTCGTCGTGCAGGCCGCGACGCTCGCGCATCAGCTCCAGGCCCACGGTCGGCTCGAGGGCACGGATCAGCACGCCGGCACCGTGGCCGGCCGGCATGCACACGGCGTTGACGCACCAGTGCAACCCGTACGAGCGGTACACGTAGGCGCAACCGGGCGGCCCGAACATCGAGGCGTTGCGCGCGGTGCGGCCGGCGAAGGTGTGCGACGCCGGATCGCCCTGGTCGTACGCCTCGGTCTCGACGACGATG
>JBBSUK010000112.1:0-11745 GCA_038234975.1 Burkholderiales bacterium | reverse complement strand
TGGGCCGCCGACGAGCAGGCCGAAGACGAGCGGCGCTCAGCGCGCTGCGTGGATCGCGGACTCCCGCGCTTGGCGATCCGCATCGGTATCGCGCACGCCACCCACCGCTTCGATGCCGGCGAGGTAGTCGGCCGGAAGGCCCACGTGAATGGCTGAAGGCCGGGCCGCTTGTCGGTCGCGAGGTAGAGCCGGTGCCCGGCCGGACTCGCCGTACCGAGCGGCTCGGCCGACGGCGCACGGTCGGCACTGCGCAGCCGCCGCAGGCTCATGTTCGACCCATAGGCGAAGTAGATGAAGTGGCCGTTCGCTGCCAAACTGGCACCCACGACCGAAGGCCGTCTCGCCGGTTCAGCTTGCTCGACAGCTACGAGGCCCGAGCGCCGACCTCATACAGCTCGATCCGTGTCCCGTCAGGATCTGCCAGATAGATGGTGAGTCCGTAGGGTCCGTCGTGCAGATCCTCCTGGAACGGGACGCGCGCCCTTGAAAGACGATCGCGCAGGGCTCGCACATCGTTGACCTCGAATGCGATGTGATCGATCTGGCGGTGCCCGGCCTCTCGCCCGGCGACGATGGCGATGCCTTGGTGGAACGCCGTGAACGGTCGCCCGTCGGCGAGCGGCTTTGCGGGACGGATCGAGAAGCCGAGTTGATCCACGTAGAAGGCGGTCGAGCGGGCGACGTCCTCCACCATCATCAGCATGTGTCCGTAGCCCAGCGTGCGCGGCGCGGCCTGGGCTTTGATCCAGGCCTCCATCGCCTTCGAATCCGACAGTTCGCAGAAATACTGCTTCCAGACCTTCTTGGCCGTCTCTTCCCACTCCTGGTTGACACCCGAGATGCAGTCCTCGAGCGCGACGACGTCGTAGTCGCGCAGGTAGGCCTCGCGAATGCTGGTCTCGACGCACGCGTTGGTCGTGGTTCCGGCGATGAACAGCGTGCGGGTGCCGAGCATGTCGAGCAGCATCTCGAGCCGCGTTTCGTGGAAGGCGCCGAAGCGGTGCTTGCGAATGACATAGGACGGGTTGACCGTCGCCATCGACTTCAGCTCGTCGACGATCTCCTCGTCCCAGCTTCCTGCCAGCGCCGACACCTGCTTGCGGCGGCTGGTGTGGCCGGCGAGCTTCTTGTGCGCCCGGCTGGCGTCGACCGCGAAGTGTTGCTGCACGGTCCAGATCACCGGGATTCCGGCCGCCTGACAACGAGGGACGAGCTCGGCGAGCACCGGAACGATGCCCGACAGGCGCTTCGTGTCGACGCCGGAAACGCCGAGCGTGCCCTTCTCGTGGATGAAGGCGTTCTGCAGGTCGATGACCAGCAGCGCAGAGGTTCGTGCATCGAGGCTGTCGAGACCGCTCATTTGTTCTCTTCCATGTCGATGCCGAGGATGCCGCCTCGGCCCCAGCTGTCTTTCGGTGTGTCGTGGATGACGACGTGCAGGTGCTCGGGTTTGCAGCCGGCGCACGTCACCATGGCATCCGTGATGGCTCTCACCAGATTTCGCTTCTGCTCAACCGTGCGGCCTTCCCAAAATTCAACGACGACGAATGGCATGTCAGAGTTGCTCCGTTCGAGTGCCCGCCCAGCGAGGGACCACGGGCGAAAAGCCGGTGACGAAATCGTTCCCGGCGCGATCCTCACCCGCCACCAGCCAGAGCGGGCGGGTGGTGTAGTTGAGGAGCGGCTGCGCCTCCATCGCCGAGCGGTTCGCCGAAGCGGCCGGGTCGCGCTCATAAAGGCTCGTCGCTGGCATGTAGCGGATCACGTAGACCGGCTCATCCGGGCGCAACGGCTCGAGGTCACGCGGACGAAGTGCCGACAGCTCGATGCACAGGACGGGCTCGGCCGGTCGCGTCGGCGTGACCACGACGACCGCGCCGGCCAGCGGCGTCGCCGGCCAGTAAAGTCCTTCGCGGCCCGCCTCGACGAAAAGCCGGTACAAGTTCGCCTCGAGGTGCAGCTCGCTGTCCCACAGCACGATGTCGGGGCCGAGGAGCCGTACTACCGCAGCGACGATTGCGGCGTCCTCGCAGAGGTCGAGGAAGGGCCACGCCGTTGCGAGCACCGCCGCGTGGCCCCATGGGTTGTGAATTCCGGAGAGACGTTCGAGGCGAGGACGGGGATCGCGCCTCGCCAGGTCGAGAACGATCGGCTGCACGGCTTCCAGGCGTGCCCGGATCGACGGCCCTTCCACGCGTTGACGTGCGGGGGGCACGGTCATCGGGCCGTGCCTAGGCCGGAACCGTGACGCAGCGTCCGCGACCATAGTGTCTGTCATCGACCGTGCCGTTCTCGTAGACGACGGTGCCGCGTGCGACGGTGAGAACCGGCCAGCCCTTCAGCTTCCAGCCTTCGTAGATGCACGTGCCCTTGCCGGTGTGGGTCACGGTGCGCTCCTCGTCGAGGTCGACGAGCACGAGATCCGCGTCGAATCCGACGTCGATGTTGCCCTTGCGCGGCCATAGCCCGAAACGCCGGGCCGGGTTCGTCGAGTTGAGCTGCACCAGGCTCGACAGCGGCAGGCCTCGCTGATGCACCCCGAAGTGCAGCATCAGCGAAAGCTCCCACGGGAACGACACGACGCCGGGCAGCTCGGTCCAGAGGTCCTCGCCCTTCTTCGGCGGGAAGGGCACGTGATCGGTGCCGAGGCTGTAGACATTGCCGTTCAGCATGCCGCGCCACAGGCCGTCCTGCTCCTCTTGATCGCGCAGCGGCGGCGAGATCTTCGCGCGCATGTCGAGGTCGGCGTCGTATGCCGTTCGCGTGAGGTAGTGCGGGCAGGTCTCGACCGTCACGTTGACGCCTCGAGCGCGCGCCTCCGCCGCCAGCACGGGCCCCATGCCCACGGAGGTGTGCACGAGATGCAGCGAGCAGCCGGTGCGCTCGGCGAGAAAGATCATGCGGCGAATCGTCTCGACCTCGCAGAAAGCCGGGCGCGATTCGGTGTAGGCACCGAGATCCTGCCGGCCGGTGGCGATCATCTCGTTCTTCATCCACGTCGCGATCTGCGTGTTCTCGCAGTGCACGTTGATGACGCCGCCCGGAACCTTGGCAAGGATGCGCATCGTCGCGTAGACCCAGCCGTCGGTGGCCGGGACGATCCCGATCGGGTTGTCGGGCTCATAGCCGAAGTAGCACTTGAACGACCGGACGCCGGTCTTCGCGATCACTTCCGGGATCTCGGCGATGTGCTCCTCGCGCTGGATGCCGAAATGGAAGCCGAAATCGATCACCGAGTTCTCTTCGCCGAGGGCTTTGCGCTCCTCGTAGAACGGCAGGTACGAAGGCTTCAGGTTGCGGATGTAGAGCAGTACGGTCGTCACGCCACCCGACGCTGCCGCGGCAGTCTCGGTGCGCATGTCCTCTGGGTAGGGGTACTTGACGCCGAGGTGGCAATGCGGGTCGATGAGGCCGGGCATCAGCACACGGCCTTCCGCGTCGATGACCCGCGTCGCGTCAGGCAACGAATCGTTCGAGCCGGTCGCGACGATCTTGCCATCGCGAACGGCGACGCCGCCCTGGAACTCCCCGTCGTGACGAACCACGCGGGCATTGCGGACGACCAGATCGGCCTTCATGCACGCTCCTTCAGGATGGCGTCGATGCGGCGGCGGACACCGCCCCACTGGCTGCGGCCTACGGTGATCGGCGCACGCGCGCCCAAGCCGCGAGCCCAGACGAACTTGAGGCCGAGTGCCTGGGCGGCATCCCGGTCGATTCCGCCAGGTGGCGCAGCGAGATCGACGAGCAGCGCATGCGCAGGCAGGACCTCGAGCAGCTCTCGCCCGAGCACGCGTGCCGGAACGCTGGCGATGACGATGTCCATCGCTGGCAGCACCTCGGCCAGCTCGCCCAGCTCGTGCGATTCCGCTCCCGTCGCGTAGGCGCTCGCACGCTGCACCGGGTTGCGCGCCGCGACATGCACGTGGGCGCCGAGACCGACGAGCGTGCGGGTCACCAGCGAGCCGATGGTGCCTTGGCCGACAAGACACACGCGCGCCTTGTGGATCGTGATGTCGGTGTTCTCGATCAGGACCTTCAGCATGCCTTCGACGATCGCAGGACCGCGCAGCAGCATGAGGTCCTGGTCCCACTCGTATTCGTGCAGCGTGATGCCGAGCGCCTCGCAGTGGGCCTTCAGCTTCGGGTCGCCCCAGCCGAGAATGATCTGACCCGGCTTGCGCATGCCGGAAAGACTGTCGCGATCGGGGATGACGCGCTCGGACGCCTGCGGCGCGAACAGGGCGCCGTCGGGTGCGATGCCCGGTATCGGGAACAACGCGACATCGGCGCCGTCGAGCGCATCGGCAACGCTCGACGCTTGCCGCACGCCGTCGATGCCCTCCTGCGGCCACGGAAAGCCGTAACCCCGGACCTCGGCCCCGGTGGCAACCGCGCAGCGTGCGATCTCCTGTTCCCTCCGGTCGCCGCCGACCAAGGCGATAACGAGTTTGTTCCAGTTCATCGAAGCTCGACAAAGTTCATGAGTTCGCTTTTCGACATGCCGGCGATGCCCATCGCCTCGGCCGTTCGACCATCAGGGCGGTAGTTCGTTCCGACCAGCGCCTGCGCGAGCGTCAGCAGCGCGTCGGCCACTGGCGTCGCTACGCCGGCGATCTTCGCGAGCTCGGTGAACGGCAGCAACCCGTGACCGAAATCCTCGCGGTAGTAGCGGTGCTGCAGTGAATCCGGCGCCTTGATGCGCCGATTCGCCTCGCCGCCGGCGATCGCGCCGACGAAGTCGTGCAGGTCTTTGACGGTGGCTTCCACGGTGCCGATTGATTGCATCTCGCCGATGAGATTGGGAAGTTGGTGACCAAACGCCGCAGCGACTGCGAGCCGCTCGTCGTCGAGCTGGCGCATCGTTCGCGCGACGCCTGGTGTCATCCCCTGCACGTAGAACGTGAAGTCGCCGCGCGTCGCCTCGACCCATGCGGCGCCGAGCACGGCGCCGGGGGGGTGCAGCACCAGGTTCGCGTTCGACAGGTTGGCGGCGAGCACGTCGGACACCGGCGAAGCGCCAGGAAACAGGCCGCAGGCGACCTCGAGCGCCGCGGCCCCCCCGGGAAGCGCGGCGGCTCTCACGTGCTTGGCACGTCCGGTCACCGTCACACGGTCGGGCCGGTACTTGCGCGCGACGTAGGTCAGGGTCGAGAACTCGGCGATCGGCGGCACGTCGCAACGGACGCCGCGGTACGCGTGCGCGAATTCAAGAGCGCCTCCGGTGTGGCCCGGGTTCAGCACGACCGGACGGTTGGCGGGCCAGCCGGCCTCGGCCAGCGACCGGGCCACGGGCGCATGCGAGAACGTCGGCAACGTGACGACGGCGGCGTCGGCTTCACGAATCGCCGACGCGATGTCGGTCGTCATCAGCTTGGCCGGCACGCGACCCTCACCGAGCACGCCTTCGTACGCGACCCCACCCGACTGCTGGAACGGCGCCAGCGTCTCCGCCGACCGGTTCCAGAGCGTCACGTGGTGTCCGGCCAGCGTCAACTCCACCACTGCAGCCGCTCCGCCGGCGCCGGCACCGAGTATCAAGACGTTCATGGCACCTCAGTCGTTCACCAGCACGCCCTTGGCCTCGAAGATGCCCCGGACTTCGCGCACGTAGTGGTGGAACTTCGCGTTCTCGTGGACCTCGTTCCACCGGCGCGGACGAGGGATCTCGATCGTCAGGTCGAGATCGACGCGGCCCGGCCGCGGCGACATGACGATCACGCGGTCGGCCAGGAAGACCGCCTCGTCGATGCCGTGGGTGATGAAGATGACCGTGTTGCGAAGGCGCAGCCACATTCTCTGAAGGTCCATGATCATCTGCTCGCGCGTCAAGGCGTCCAGCGCACCGAAGGGCTCGTCCATGAGCAGCAGGCCGGGCTCCTGTATCAGGGCACGGCAGATCGCGACACGCTGGCGCATGCCGCCGGAAAGCTCGGAAGGAAATTTGTCGCCGAATCCTTCGAGCCCGACCTGCGCCAGCAGCTCGCGTGCGCGTTCGGCATAGGCCTTGCGGTTCAACTTCTTGATCTCGACCGGCAGCAGGATGTTGTCGAGCACGGAACGCCAGTCGAGCAACAGGTCGGACTGAAAGACGACGCCGGACTTGGGGTGCGGCCTGACCACGTCTTCGCCGTCGATCGTCAGCTTTCCGGTCGTCAGGCGAATGAGCCCGGCAAGCAGCGACAGAAGGGTGCTCTTGCCACAGCCGCTCGGTCCGACCACGGCGACGAAACTTCCGGGTGTGATGTCGAGGTCGACGCGGTCCAGTGCCAGCACGTCGTCGCCGGCGCGCACTGTGTAGGTCTTGGACACATTGGCGACCTTGACGGCGGCCGACCGCGCCGGAGGCAGACCGGTAACGGGGGCCGAACTCATTTCGCGCTCTCCCTGCGATACGACACCTTGCTCTCGAGCAGCACGATGGCGAAGTACAGCAGCACGCCGAGCAGCGAGATCGAGACGACCGTCGCGAAATTCAGCGTGGTGTCGAACTGCTGGTTCGCCTGGAGCTGGAGGTAGCCAAGGCCACGCTCCGCGGCGATGTACTCGCCGATGATCGCGCCGATGACGGCAAGCGATATCGCCACCTTGAGCCCGCCGAAGATGCTCGGCATCGCCGCGGGCAGGCGCACCTTGAAGAAGGTCTGCATCTCGGACGAGCCCATCGATCGGACCATGTTCACGAGCGCCTTGTCCAGCGACTGCAGACCGACCACGGTCGCGATGACGATCGGAAAGAACGAGATCAGGAATGCGAGTCCGATCTTGGGCCCCCAGCCATAACCGAGATAGAGGACGAGCAGCGGAGCGAGGGAGATCTTGGGGACCGTCTGCAAGGCCACCAGCAGCGGATACACGGCACGCTCGAACGTACGCGAATAGAAGATGGCGAGCGCGAGCGGTATCCCGGCCAGTACGGCAGCGCCGAAGCCGGCGACGACTTCCAGAAGCGTGTACCAGCCGTGAGTGGTCAACAAGGCTGCACTGGTGACCATGCGTTTGGCAATGGCCCATGGCGTCGGCAGGACAAATTCCGACAGGCCGAGCAGTGGTACCGCGAGCTGCCAGGTCACCAGCACGAGCAGGGCCAGGCCGACCGAGCTGAGCGTCTCCAGGCTCCTGACGGCTACATGGCGCCTAGCCGCCCGCTTCACGGCGATCGGCGCGCGCGCGGCCTGTTCAAGTCGGGGCATGGAGTCTCGTCGCCAGGTCAACCCGCCCGGGCGCGAGAGTTGCCTTTGGTTCCCGACCGGTAGACTGTTCTGGAGCTGACATTCGTAGACTCTTGAGCGACCGGATTGACCTATTGATCACATAGTGTGATCACAATTATAATCAGTTCAACCGGGTAAACCCGAGATCAACGCGCCCGATGCGTGGCGCGAGCTGAAGGGACGACAGCCATGCCACAGACGGCGGAAATTGAACGCCACCGGGACGCGATCGGCGTGCCGGAGAAGCGCGTTAGGGGTCATCTCCAGAACCGGGTGTTCGAGCGGCTTCGGCGCGGGCTCATGGTAGGAGCCTTCGCCCCCGGGCAGGTCATGAGCCTGCGCAAGCTTGCCAATGGGTTCGGTACCAGCCCGATGCCGATCCGTGAAGCGTTGACGCGTCTCGTCGTCGTCAACGCACTCGAGGAGACGGCCAACGGCTCCGTGTGCGTTCCGCGCCTCACCCCCGAACGGCTGGCCGAGATCTTTTCCGTTCGCGAGCTGCTCGAAGGCGCTGCCGCAGAGCTCGCCTGCCGTCGCTGCACGCCGCACCTGATCACGGAGTTGACGGAGATCAACAATGATCTGCTGGGTGCGATCGCGAAACGCAATGTTCTGGACTGCCTGTCGGCCAATCAGAGATTTCATTTCACGTTGTACGACGCGTCGGGCTCGGAGGTACTGCTGCCGCTGATCGAATCGCTGTGGCTGCAGTTCGGACCCACCATGTACCTGTCGCTCCTGTCGCCCGAGATGCGATGGGATGCTTCGGCACACTTCGAGATCCTCGAAGGCCTGCGGACGGGAAAGCCCGCGGCCGCTCGGCGCGGCATCCTCAACGACATCCGCACGACCGGTCGTTCCCTCGGTCCGGCCATGGCAACCCACGCGGCGATCGGACTGTTGTCGTCGCCGCTTGACGAGCTCTATTTCGGCAGCTGAGTGCTGCCTTCTTCCAGGATCATTCCAATGAACGAAGGTCATGAGGATCGCCTTGCGGCGCTGGGCATCACGCTTCCACACGCGGTCGCACCGGCAGCGAACTATGTCCCGGCCCGCCGCTCGGGCTCCTGTATCTACATCTCGGGCCAGGTTCCCGCCGCCGACGGCAAGGACCAGTTCACCGGCAAGCTCGGCCGCGAGATCTCGCTGGAGGACGGGCAGAAAGCAGCACGCCTGTGCGCGATCAACATCCTGGCGCAGTTGCGCGCCGCGCTCGGCGGCACCCTCGACGACGTGGTCGGCTGCATCCGGCTGGGCGGCTTCGTCAATTCCGTTCCCGAGTTCGGCGATCAGCCCAAGGTCATCAACGGTGCGTCCGATCTGATGGTCGCAGTCTTCGGCGATGCCGGTCGCCACGCGCGCGCGGCTGTCGGCTGCGCATCGCTGCCGCGCAATGTGCCGGTGGAAATCGACGCGATCTTCGAGGTTCGATGACCGCGGTGGCGGCTTCGGTGGCGGCCGACCTGCGCACTCCCGTCCACATCCTCACCGGCTTCCTCGGCAGCGGCAAGACGACGCTGCTGCGCCGACTCCTGGCCGATCCCGCGCTCGCCGACACGGCGATCGTCATCAACGAGTTCGGCGAAGTCGGCCTCGACCAGCTGCTGGTGCGCGAAGTGGCCGAGGATGTCGTCCTGCTGAGTTCCGGCTGCCTGTGCTGCACGGTGCGCGACGATCTCATCTCGACGCTTGCCGACCTCGACAGCATGATGCGCAGCGGCGAGATCCCGTCGTTCTCGAGAGCCGTCGTCGAGACGACCGGACTCGCAGACCCGGCGCCGATCATGCAGGCGATGCTGGGCGCGAAAGAACTGGTGTCGCGCTTTCGCCTCGGCAAGGTCGTCACGACCGTGGACGGCGTCAACGGTGCGCGCACGCTCCCCTTGCATCGCGAGGCGCGTCAGCAGGTGGCGATGGCGGATGCCATCGTCGTGACGAAATGCGACCTCGTCGACGATGCGGCAAGGAAAGCGCTGTTCCGCGTGCTCGCCAGTGCGAATCCGCAGGCGACGGTGCGCCGCTCCGACTGGATCGATCTTGCCGCCAGGGATCTCTTCAGCGATGCCGACGCGCCGTGGCATGGCCAGCAGCGCCCGGTGGCGGCAGGCTTGGCCGGGCCGCGTGGGCATGACCATGCCCACGAAGCCGCTGCACACGACGGAACGATCGGCACGTTCACGGTCTTCCCCGGCATGGCGATCGAATGGGAACCCTTCGTCGAATGGCTCGAGCTGCTGCTGGCGAGCCGAGGCGATTCCATCCTGCGCGTCAAGGGACTGCTGGAGGTGAGCGGCCGCGGCGGACCGGTGGTCCTGCAGGGCGTGCAGCACGTGCTGTATCCGCCGGAGCAACTGCCCGCGTGGCCGCCTTCGTCACCGCCCGGAGGCTGGATCGTCTTCATTGCACGCGACCTGACGCGCAGCGCGATAGAGCGCTCGCTGCGGGAGATGCTCGAGGGCGCAGAGGCCTGACGTCGAGCCGCTACGTCGGGCCGGCCGGATAGACCACCCGACCGCCCCGGATCAAGATGCGACCGGACGACCTGCGTGCGAGCGCATCGTCCAGCGAGTCAGCCGGGACGAGCACCACGTCCGCGACGTCGCCGACTGCCAGCCTGCGACTGCCGCCGCACATCGCCGCAAGCAGGTCGCCGGCGTCTTCGAGGTGCGCGCCGAGCACGCCGAGCCGGGCTTCGTCGAGCGGGTCGGCGTCGCCGAGAGGCACGAACCAGTCGCGGACATTGTCGGTGCCGAACCGCACCTCGACGCCGGCTCGCAGAGCGCGCAGCACGGGTGCGATGCCGCGCCGGTGAGGCGAAGCGGTGCCGCGGTCCTGAAGGTACAGGTTGGCTCCCGGCTGCACCGACAGGGTGATCCGGGCGTGCGCCATCTTTGTCAGCACGCGCTCGACTGCGGCGTTGTCCAGCACCGCCAGCGCGCAGCCGTGACTGAACGTGACGCGTCCCTCGAGCCGGCTGGCGACGACGGCGTCGGCAACGGCTTCGATGATGGAGGCTGCGGCATCGAGGTGCTCGTCGAGATGGAGGTCGACGCCGACCTCGAGGTCGGCGGCGAGACCGAGCAGCGCATCGGCGGCTGCCAGCGGCCGCCCGAAGAATGCGGGCGCGCCGCCCACCACGGTCGCGCCGCGATGTACGGCGGCGGCCAGCAGATCACGGGTCGCGGACAGCGTCGGATCGGCCGATGCGTTGGCGAAGGCGACGATCTCGACATCGATCGCGTCGGCCACTTGGGCGGCAGCGGCGAGTACGCCGTCGATCGCGCGCAAGCCGATCGCGGCGTCGACGTCGGTATGGGTTCGGACCCTCGAGGTCCCATGGCTCACGGCTCGAGAGAAAAATCGGCGCGCCCGGTTCTGGATGTCGTCGACGCTCGCGGTCGCGCGATCGCCCTTCGCCGCAGCGACGGCATCGCCGAGCGATGCGGGTCGACCTCCCGGCACGGCGAAAGAACGGTCCGCATGCGCGTGGAAGTTGAAGAAGGCGGGCAGGGCCAGCCACTCCGGCGGCTCGTCGCCCCTGCGAGCCGTGATCGACGAGATGCGACCTGAATCGAACCCGATGTCGAAGCGGCCTTGCCGGTCACCCATCGCGACACCGCGCAACCCGCTCGACGCCGTTTCGGCGGAGTCGAGCACCGTGGAGCGCTCGACGCGATCCGGACCCGCGCGCGTGCGAGACGAGGAGACGTCGGCGTCAGTTGCCTTCGTCATAGAGGGTCGTGGTGGTCTCCACTTCCTCTTCATGCAGACCCGCGCGCTTCACCGCGGCGGCGGCGAGAAGCCGCGCCTTCGCCCTGACGGCCTTCTCGTCGACTCCGTGCACCTTGCCTTCGCTGTAGAGCACCTTGCCATCGACCCAGGTCTGCGAGATCGATGAGGTCGACGCGGAGAACACGAGAGCCTGGAGAGGATCGTGGAACGGGGTCCATTCGACATGGTCGAGATCGAAGAGGATGAAGTCGGCCTTCTTGCCGACCTCGAGCGATCCGATCTCGTGGTCCCAGAGCGCAGCCTTTGCGCCGTCGATCGTCGCCGCCCGAAGTGCCTGCCGAGCGGTGAAGATGTCGGGCTTCATCCGCGCGTCCTTGAACATGCCGGCGACGATGAGCATCTGCCGCATCAGGTTCATGTTGCCGGCCGCCGAGACGCCATCGGTCCCGAGGCCGACGGTGACGCCCGCTGCGACCATTTCCGGGTACTTGCCGATCGCCGTCGCGCCCTTGCCGAGCTTGAACGACGAACACGGGCAGAAGGCGACCTTGGCGCCACGCTCGGCCAGCAGCCGGACCTCGTCGTCGGTGACGGCCGCACCATGCGCGATCACCAGGTTGCGGCCGATGCCGCCGGCGCGGTCGATGCGCGTGATCGGCCAGCAGCCGTGCTTGATCTCGCAGAGCTTCGCCTCCTCGATGGACGTCGCGAGGTGATACGTGGTGCCGACGCCGAGTCGCTCGGCGAGCTTCTGCGCGCCCACGTGCAGCTCGAGGGTGCACGGCTCCTTGCCCTCGAT
>JBBSUK010000111.1:0-11854 GCA_038234975.1 Burkholderiales bacterium | reverse complement strand
GATACTGTTCCCACTCGGCTGTCCGCTGTGGCACGCTGAGTACCGCGCATCTCAGCTCTTCCGGGCTGTGGACTTACACCATCTCGCGGGACACGACCCAATGGAGTGAGGGAGGTCCTCAATACCTCTCTCGCTTCCGCAGCAGCGTGTGCTGCGTCCTCACGTTGCACCTGGAAGTGAATACCATCGCGCGCGAGCGCCTGGAATGCGTGCATTTTCAGCGGTCGCTTTCGCGAGAGAAAGGTGGCCCTCGTCGGCACCGCTTCCATATGGCCGGGAGAGCCGGGCCTGCAATTGGCGCTCGCCGACCCGGTAGCGAACGAACCACGTCTGGTGCCGTCGGTTGCCACGCGGAGGTACAGCCCCCGGGGCAATGGTGACCCTGTAGTCGCAGACCCCTTCGGCTTCAGCGCCTCGATACCTCTCACAGTCAGCTTGGCCATCTCGTGCCCTCAGCGTGCCCTCAAAATCGGTGGATTCCACTCACGCCGGGGGGTCGCGGGTTCGAGCCCCGTCCACTCCGCCACCTTCACGGCCTCCAACGGGAAACTGCTGGAGGCCGCGTCGTTTCCGACATATGTACGTCGTGAACGCGCACCCGTGCCGGCGCAAGCGCTCGCGGCTTGCCGCGGTCCTTCAACGCGCGACGCGAAACCCGATGTTGCTGGCGGAGGTGTCGCGGGTGTTGGCGCTGCGTGCCGCAACACGGTAGCGGTTGCAGTAGAAGTCGTGGCACAGGAAGGAACCCCCACGCAACGAGCGCAGGTCGCCGTCGGCGGCGTCGGTGCACCATTCCCACACGTTCCCGCAGGTGTTGAACAGGCCCAGGCCGTTCGCTTCGCCCGACCGGGCTTCGACCGGCTCCGGGAGCCAGCCGGGCGATGGCGAGTCGGGGAACTCGCCGCGAAACACATTGCAGCGAGGTGCGCCCTCTGCGTCGAGCAACTCGTCGCCCCACGGGAAGCGCATGCCGACCAGCTCGCCCCGCGCTGCGCGCTCCCATTCGGCTTCGGTCGGGAGGCGCGTCCGGGCCCACGCGCAATAGGCCGCGGCGTCGTTCCAGCTGACGTGCACCACCGGATGCGCGAGCCGGTCCCGGACATGGGTTCCAGGGCCTTCGGGGCGCTGCCACGACGCGTGCTCGAGGGATCGCCACCACGGCAAGCCGTGAACCGATCTCCGCGAGTCGAGACGCGGCGCTTCGGGAACCTGCAGGTGGAAGACGAACGAGACGCCGAGCCGCTCGGCATCGGTCACGTAGCGCGTCGCGCGTACGAAGACCGCGAACTCGCTGTTGGTGACCGTGGCGGCGCCGATCTGGAATGCATCGAGCGTCACCTCGCGCGTCGGACCTTCGCCGTCGCCCGGGACGGCATCGGAGCCGTCGTTGCCCATGGTGAAGGTGCCTGCCGGTACGGCACACCACGCGCGGTCGACGCGTGCGGCGCTCGGCTCGATGCCTTCGATGCGGGACTGAGCACCTCGGTCCGTCTGGGGCGCCGGGGCAGTCGCCGCGGGCGTGCAGCAGGTCTTCGGGATGTTCGGCGCGTTTTGCGTGGTGCTCATGGAAGCCTCCGGATTTCACCAGCCCCAGCCGATGTGCAGCGGCAGGTAGAAGGCGAGCCCGGCGACGAGCGGCCCGAGCACGCCCGGCCGCCACGCATACCAGAGCGTGGCCGCGAGCACCGCGGGCAGTCGCGCGTCGCGCCAGGTGTCGACGAGGTGTCCGTGGACGAGAAAGATCTCGGGCGCCAGCACGGCGACGATCGCGGCCAGCGGCGCCACCTGCAGCGCACGCTCGAGCGCCTTCGGGATTCGGGGGTCGCGGACGGCGTACAGGAAGAAGCAGCGCGAAATCACCGTCACGGCCGCCATGCCGAGGATGCCCGGGCCGACGTAGCCCCAGTCGACGGCCGTCATGTTCAGGGGGTCTCTTGCGGCGAGAGCCGCGACATCACGAGGCCGGCGGCGACAGCCGCCGCGATCGCGACGAGGATGTGGAGCTTGAGCGGCAGCGCGTAGGCCGCGACCGCCGCCGTCGCCGCCACCGCCGCGGCGACCCACACGGTGCGGTCCGCGAGGAGCGAATAGGCGATGCCGAGCATCGACAGCGTTCCGGCGAAGCCGAGCCCCCACGATGCCGGCACCGACGACGACAGCACGATGCCGACGAGCGACGCCGCCTGCCACAGCGGCCAGCTCCCGGCCACGCCGCCGAGGATGTAGGCGAGCTGGCCGCCGGCCTCCGGCCGACCGCGCCAGGCTTTCTGGAACAGCACGAGGTTGAGGTCGGCGAGGAAGTAGGCGAGCAACAGGCGGCGCCCACGCGGCAACCGGGCGAGATGCGGTCGCCATTGCGCGCTGAAGATGATGAAGCGCAGGTTGACGCACAGCGCCGAGGCCCAGATGACGCCGACCGGAGCCGCGGTGGCGAAGAGGGGGAGCGTCGCGAGCTGGGCGCTGCCGGCGAAGACCGTGAGCGACATCAGCACCGCAGGGCCGACGCCGAAGGTCTGTGTCATCGCCACGCCGCTCACCACCGCCCACGCCGCCAGGCCAGGCCCGAAGGTCAGCATGTCGCGCAGGCCGCGGCGAAACTGCGGGTCTCTCGGAAGCTCGCGCCAGATCACCCCGAGTTTGTACCGCAGCGATGCAACCCGCGCCGGCGCTGCCACATCCCTAGAATCGCCGCGTGGCGACGCTACCCGGCCTTCCCCCCGTCGACGACCCCGAGCCCGACGCGCTCCCGGTCGAGCCCGACGACGGCACGAGCAACCCTGGCCTGCCGCCGAAGCCGCACGATCACGAGCCGGTCGACGTGCCCAAGGCCTGAGGTGCTCGCTGGCGCAGGACGCCCGTCGCCAGCGCAGTCCCGAGGAAGACCACCGCGCAGCCGGCCGCGACCGATACGGTCAGCCGCTCGTGCAGGAACAAGGCGCCCCACGCCACGGCGAAGATCGGCACGAGGTAGGTGACCGACACCGCGTTCTGCGGCCCGGCGTTGGCGATGAGGCGAAAGTACAGCAGGTAGGCGACGCCGGTACAGGCGAAAGCGAGTGTGGCCATCATCGCCCAGGCCGTGGCCGACGGTGAAACCTGCGGCCACCACCACACGGCCGGCGCCGCGAGCACCAGGGTCGCCGCGACCTGGCTTCCGGCGGCCACCGCGAGCGGCGGCGTTCCGGTGAGCCAGCGCTTGGTCAGGCTGGGCGAGATCGCATAGCAAACCGTCGCGGCGAGGCTGGCGGCGATCGCGAGCAGGCCGGCGTCGCCGTGCAATCCCGCCCGGTCGACGACGATCCACAGCACCCCCGTGAAGCCGATGACGAGGCCGAGCACGCGCCAGCGCGTCAGCCGGTCGCCGAGCCAGACGCGGGCGACGATCGCGGCGAACAGTGGCGTGGCGGAGTTGAAGATCGCGGCGACGCCGGCCTCGATCGTCAGCGTCGCGTAGGCGAAGCAGAGGAAGGGCAGTGCCGAGTTGAAGACGCCGACAGCGGCGATCGGGCGCCAGTTCGAGCCGATCGCACCGAGCTGGCCGCGCGCCGCGAGCAGCGGCACGAGCAGCAGCGCCGCACCGGCGACGCGCAGCGCCGACAGCGCGACCGGCCCGAATGCCGGCCCGGCGACGCGCATGAACAGGAACGACGCGCCCCACAGCGCGGCGAGCACGAGCAGCTCGACGATGTCGCGCGGCCTCATGCTGCCGTTGCGGTCAATCCGCGGGCAGCAGCTCGGCCTGCTGCGGCACCACGTTGCGCGATCGATCGCCCTCCAGCCGGAGCAGCGCGGTCTTGCGCGGCAGGCCGCCGGCGTAGCCCGTGAGCGATCCGTCGCTGCCGACGACGCGGTGGCACGGCACGACGACGGAAACCGGATTGCGGCCGACGGCCGCGCCGACGGCGCGACTGGCTGCCGGCGCGCCGATCTCGCGGGCGATCGCACCGTAGGTCGTCGTCCGGCCGCGCGGGATGGCGAGGAGCCGTTGCCACACGGCGCGCTGGAACTCGGTTCCGATCAGGTCGAGCGGGAGGTCGAACGACTGGTCGTTGCCGGCGAAGTAGTCGGCGAAGGCCCGCTCCGAGCGGTCGAGCACGGAATCGTTCGGCGGCGACGGCGCTTCGATCACCGGCGGGTGGTGGCGCTGGAGGTCGAACCACGCGCCGGCCAGGCCGCGGTCGGTGCGGGCGATCAGCAGGGGCCCGAGGGGCGTGGCGATCGTGCGTTGCGCGGTGCAGGCTTGGGCGACGGTGGTGGCATTCGATGGCGAGCGGTCGGTATTCATCGGTTGGCTTTCGGGTTCGGTTGCGATTCGATCGGATCAGCGGGGCGAGCCAGCGAGTTCCACAGGCGCAGCAGCGCGTATGCGCGCCACGGCCGCCATGACTCGGCACGAGCCAGCGCGGCGCGGTGCGTCTCGTCGCCGAAGCGCAGGCGCATCGCCTTCAGCGCGGCGACGTCGCCGGGCGGAAAGGCGTCGGGCCAGCCTAGGGCGCGCATCGCGACGTAATGCGCCGTCCACGGGCCGATGCCGGGCAGCTCGACCAGGCGCGCGACCAGGCGATCGGGATCGGCGCCGTGCGACACGAGCGGCTCGAGCTCGGGCCACGAGCGCGCGAGCGACTGGATCGCGCCGACGCGGCTGCGGATGATCCCGAGTTCGGCGATCGCCTCGACCGATGCAGCCGCCAGGATCCCGGGCGACGGGAAGGCGCGCGTGATGTCGGGCCAGGGCGTGACGACGGTCGTGCCGAAGCGCTCGACGAGTCGCCGCGCCAGCGTCCGGGCGCCGGCCACGGTGACCTGCTGGCCGAGCACGGCGCGCACCGCCAGCTCGAAGGCGTCGAGGCTGCCGGGCAGGCGCAGCCCCGGCGCGCCGGGCAGGTCGGCGAGCGCAGCGTCGATCGCATCGGGCGATGCGTCGAGGTCGAGCCAGCGCCTTGCTGCGGCGATCAGGGTCGCCGTCGCCGCGCCGAGCGACGGCGCGATCGCGAGCTGCACGCGCGCCGCATCGACAGCGAAGCGTGCGGCGACCCAGCCGTCCGGGTGCTCGACATGGAGCGCGCCGGCGCGCAGCGTTCGCCTGACGACCATGCCGTCGACCGACTCGACGCCCGCGATCGCGCGGTCGGCGAGAAAGGCGAGCAGCGCCCGCGCGTCGTGCGGCGGCCGGTAGGCGAGGGTGACGATCACCGCCGCTGCTGCATCGTTCGGTGCTTTCGGCGCCGTGCCGGTGCCGCGCGCCGAGTGCCTGCGCAGCCGCGACGGGGCGAGGCGGTAGCCGTCGGCGAATGCGGCGTTGAAGCGGCGCAGGCTGCGAAAGCCGCTCGACAGCGCCACCTGCGCGACCGGCAGGTTCGTGTCGGTGAGGAGCTGCTTGGCCAGCAACAGGCGGCGCGTCTGCAGGTACTGCAGCGGCGTCACGCCGTGCTCGGCGAGGAAGATGCGGCGCAGGTGCCGGTCGCTCACGCCCAGGCGCGATGCGAGCTGGGTCACGCTCGGGGCCTCGCCTGTCTGCGCGATTCGGTCGAGCGCCGACGCCGCCTGCTTCGCCAGCGTGCGCGACGCATCCATGGTCGTCCATGCAAGACCCGGGCCCGGCGCGATCTCCGGGCGGCACTTGAGACACGGCCTGAAGGATGCCGCCTCGGCCTGCGCGGGCGTCGCGTAGAAGCGGCAGTTGCGCCGCGCCGGCGTGCGCACGCGGCAGATCGGCCGGCAATAGATGCCCGTCGAGGTCACGCCGACGAACAGCCGCCCGTCGAACCGCGCGTCTCGGGCGAGGAGCACCTGATAGGCAGCGTCGTCGTCGATCGTCATGAACGCGATTATCCGGGGTCGGCGCTGGGGTGCTGGCCGTTTCCGGACATGTCGATCGCCGGTGTGTTCGGGGTTTGCCCGCTCGCTTATGGCCCCCCGCGTTGCTACAACCCGCGACTGCCATCGAAGGAATCAGACTGCAAGCTCTCCAGATCCTCATCAGCGGCGTGGCGCAGGGGTGCGTCTACGGCCTCGTCGCGCTCGGCATCGTGCTGATCTACAAGGCCACCGAGACGGTGAGCTTCGCGCAGGGCGAGCTGATGATGCTCGGCGCGTTCGCAGGCTACGGGCTCATGACGGCGGTGGGGCTGGCGTTCTGGCTCGCCTTGCCGATCGCGGTGGCGGCGATGGCGGCGTTCGGCGCCATCCTCGAGCGCGTCGTCATCCGGCCGATCCTCGGGCAGCCCGCGTTCACGATCGTCATGCTGACGATCGGCCTCGGCTACGTCGCGCGCGGACTGGTGACGATGATCCCCGGGCTGGGAACCGAGACGCGTGCCTTGCCGGTGCCCTACAAGGACCAGACGCTGCGGCTCGGCGAGTTGGTCCTCAACGTCGAGCAGCTCGTCGTCATCGCCGCGACGGCGTTGCTGTCGGCGGCGCTGTACGCGCTGTTCCGGTACACCCGCGTCGGTGTCGCGATGCAGGCGTCGTCGCAGAACCAGCTCGCCGCGTACTACATGGGCATCCCGGTGCGACGCCTCAACGGGCTCGTCTGGGCGCTCGCGGCGGGCTGCGCCGCTGTCGCCGGGCTGCTCATCGCGCCGATCATCTTCGTGCACGCGAACATGGGCGTGGCGGTCGGCCTGAAGGCGGTACCGGCAGCCGTCGTCGGCGGCTTCGGCTCGTTGCCGGGCGCGATCGTCGGCGGGGTCGTCATCGGCGTCGTCGAGTCGATGTCGGGGTTCTACCTGCCCGAAGGATTCAAGGACATCGCGCCGTACGTCGTTGTGTTGGTGATGCTCGTCGTCAAGCCGAACGGACTGTTCGGCGAGAAGCTGCGCAAGAAGGTGTAGTCCAGTGCGCTTCATCTTCAAGACCACCTACGCGCAAGACATCGCGCTCGCCAGGCACGGCGGCCACGTGTTCTGGTATTCGCTGCTCGTCGTCGTGTTGCTGCTGGCGCCGTGGTGGATGTCGGAGTACGCGCTCGCGCAGCTCACCTTCGTGCTCATCTATTCGGTGATCGGCGTCGGGCTGATGCTGCTCTCGGGCTACACCGGGCAGTTCTCGCTCGGCCACGCCGCGTTCGTCGGCGTCGGCGCGTACACGGAAGCGTATCTGTCGGCGCACGGCTGGCCGTTCCCGCTGTCGATGGCGGCGGCGGCGATCCTCGCCGCGGCGACCGGCGTCGTCGTCGGCCTGCCGGCGCTGCGCGTGAAAGGCATCTACCTGGCGATCGCCACGCTGGCCTTCAACTTCATCGTCGTCGAGGTGTTCGCGCGCTGGGAGAGCGTCACCGGCGGCAACTCGGGGCTGAGCGTCGGCACGATGTCGGCCTTCGGCTGGAACGCCGACTCGGCCGAATCGTTCTACCTCGTCTGCCTCGCGACGACGGTGCTGGCCACGCTGGCCGTGCTCAACATCCTGCGCGCGCCGACCGGGCGCGCCTTCGTCGCCGTCCGCGACTCCGAGGTCTCGGCGCAGAGCATGGGCATCAACCTCGCCCGGACGAAGACGCTGTCGTTCGCGATCTCGGCCGCGCTCGCGGGCCTGGGCGGCTCGCTCTACGCGCACAAGCTCCGGTTCATCTCGCCCGACCAGTTCGACATCCTGCAGTCGATCGACCTGGTGCTGATGATCGTCGTCGGCGGCATCGGCTCGGTGCACGGCGCCTTCCTCGGCGCGATCTTCCTGATCGCGATGCCGCAGGCGATCGCGCTGGCCAAGGACTGGCTGCCTGCGGTGGTCGGCCAGGCGCCGGGGCTGCAGAGCGTCGTCTACGGGCTCGTGCTCGTCGGTTTCGTGCTGTTCGAGCCGCTCGGCCTCTACGGCCGCTGGGTCAAGCTGCGCACCTACGTCCAGATCTTCCCGTTCTATCGCCGAGGCACGTTCAAGCGGCAGAAGAGCTTCCTGAAGTCGGATCGGCTCAAGTGACGACAGCACCGAACCCATCGCCGCTGCTCTCAGCGCGCAACCTCTCGGTGCGGTTCGGCGGCGTGCTCGCCGTCAGCGACGTGAGCTTCGACGTGGCGCAAGGCGAAGTCTTCACGCTGATCGGCCCGAACGGTGCCGGCAAGACGACCGTCTTCAACCTCATCAGCCGCATCTACGAGCCGACCTCGGGCAGCATCGCCTTCGCCGGCGAACCGCTCGGCCGTCACGCACCGCACGAGATCGCGCAGCTCGGCATCGCCCGTACCTTCCAGAACATCGAGTTGTTCGAGCACGCGACCGTGCTGCAGAACCTGCTCATCGGCCGCCACGTGCACCGGCGCACCTCGCTCGCAGCCGAAGTGCTGTTCCTGCCGGTCGTGCGTCGGGCCGAGATCGCGGCCCGCGAGGCGGTCGAGCGCGTGATCGACCTGCTCGACCTTCAGCACCACCGCGACTCGCTCGTCGGCGCGCTGCCCTACGGCGTTCGCAAGGTGGTCGAGCTGGGCAGGGCGCTCGCGACCGAGCCGAAGCTCCTGCTGCTCGACGAGCCGTCGTCCGGCCTCAACGTCGAGGAGACCGACGACATGGCCTTCTGGATCGACGACATCACGAGCGATCTCGGCATCACGGTGCTGATGGTCGAGCACGACATGTCGCTCGTCTCGCGCGTGTCGCACCGCGTGCTGGCGATGAACCAGGGCGAGGCGATCGCGCTCGGGACGCCGGCCGAGGTGCAGGCGAACCCGGCGGTCATCGAGGCGTATCTGGGCTCGGCCGACGACCTGTCTTCGCTGCGTCGCGTGGAGGCCGTGGCGTGACCGCGCCGGCCGATGGCGCCTTGCTGCGCCTGTCGAACGTCGAGAGCGCCTACGGGCCGATCCGCGCCATCCGCGGCGTCTCGCTCGCCGTCGAGCGCGCGCAGATCGGCACCGTGCTCGGCTCCAACGGCGCCGGCAAGTCGACCATCCTCAAGACGATCTCGGGCATCCTCGACCCGACCAGGGGCAGCATCGTCTTCGACGGCGAGGACATCACGGCGCGAGATCCGGCGTTCGTCGTCGGCCGCGGCCTCTCGCACGTGCCCGAGGGTCGCGAGGTGTTTCCGCTGCTGTCGGTGCGCGACAACCTGATGATGGGCGCCTACACGCGGCGCGACCGAGATGCCGTCGGCCGCGACATCGAGGCCGTATTCGGCTACTTCCCGATCCTGCGCGAGCGCGCCGGCCAGGAAGCGGGCCTGCTCTCGGGCGGCCAGCAGCAGATGCTGGCGATCTCGCGGGCGCTGATGGCGGCGCCGAAGATGATCCTGCTCGACGAGCCCAGCCTCGGGCTCTCGCCGCTCCTCACGCGGGAGATCTTCGAGATCGTCGTTCGCATCAACCGCGAGCGTGGCACGACGCTGCTGCTCGTCGAGCAGAACGCGGCGATGGCGCTCAACGTCGCCGACTACGGCTACGTGCTCGAGAACGGCCGCATCGTCATGGAAGACCGCTGCGAGCGGCTGCGCGAGAAGGACGACATCAAGGAGTTCTACCTCGGCATGAAGGACGCCGGCGCGCGCGGCGAGCGGCGCTGGAAGAAGCGGAAGACGTGGCGATGAGAGGACTCTGGAACGCCGCAGGGCTCACCTCGCGCAGCGAGATCGTCATGCCCGGCGAGACCGTGCCGGCGATGTTCGGAAACGCCGTGAAGACCCGTGCCGGACGCGTCTTCATGCGCCAGAAGGAATTCGGCGTCTGGCGCGAATGGACGTGGGCACAGACCGCGGAGGCGGTGCGCGAGATCGGCTGCGGGCTGATCGCCGACGGCTTTTCGGCCGGCGACACGGCGTCGATCCTCGCCAACACCGTCGTCGAATGGGTGCTCGCCGACGTCGCGGTGCTGTCGTGTGGCGGCATCTCGAACGGCATCTACCCGACCGATGCCGAGGACCAGGTGCACTACCTGTGCGCCGACTCGCGCACCAGCGTCGTCTTCGTCGAGGACGAGGAGCAGCTCGACAAGGTCCTCGCGGTGCGCGAGCGGCTGCCGCTGCTGCGCCGCATCGTCGTCTTCGACATGGACGGCCTGCGCGACTTCGACGACCCGCAGGTGATGTCGCTCGAGGCGCTGCGCGACGCGGGTCGTGCGCACGCCGCCGTGAATCCCGGCGTGCTCGACGCGCGGGTCGATGCGTGCAGGCCAGACGACATCGCCATCCTCGTCTACACCTCCGGCACCACCGGCAAGCCCAAGGGCGCGATGCACACGCACGCCGGCATCGTCCACACGGTGCGCGGCTACAACTCGATCCTGGCGCAGGACGAGGACGACGAGCGGATGGCCTTCCTGCCGCTGTGCCACATCGCCGAGCGCCTTGGCGGCGAATACTTCGCGCTCTACACCGGCTCGATCCTCAACTTCGTCGAGAACCCGGAGACGGTGCCGGAGAACGTGCGCGAGATCGCGCCGACGGTGCTGACGGCGGTGCCGCGCGTCTGGGAGAAGTTCTATTCGGCCGTCTCGATCGCCGTCGCCGAGTCGACGCCGCTGCAGCGCGCGGCGTACCGCTGGGCGATCGGCGTCGGCCAGCGCATCGCCGACCGCGTGCTCGCCGGCGAGCCGGTCGGCGCGCTCGACAGGGCGGCGTTCGGCGTCGCCGGCTTCGTCGCCCTGAACAACGTGCGCCGGTCGATCGGCGTGCACCGGGCGCGCTTCGCCGTCACCGGCGCGGCGCCGATCTCGCCCGAGCTGGTGCGCTGGTACCTGGCGCTCGGCGTGCCGATGCTCGAGGTGTGGGGCATGACCGAGAGCTGCGGCGCCTCGACCGGCATGCCGTCGGCACGGATGCGGCCGGGCTCGATCGGCATCGCCTGCCCGTACAACGAGGTGCGCGTCGACGAGACGACCGGCGAGCTGCTGGTGCGCGGCAAGAACGTCTTCGCCGGCTACCTCAACCTGCCGGAGAAGACGGCCGAGACGATCGACGCCGACGGCTGGCTGCACACCGGCGACGTCGGCACCGTCGACAGCGACGGGTATTTCCGGATCACCGATCGGATGAAGGACATCATCATCACGGCCGGCGGCAAGAACATCACGCCGAGCGAACTCGAGAACGAGCTGAAGTTCTCGCCCTACATCACCGACGCCGTCGTCATCGGCGACCGCCGGCCCTACCTCACCGCGATCGTCATGATCGACCTCGAGAACGTCGAGCGCTACGCCCAGGACCACGACGTGCCTTTCTCCAACTACACCAGCCTCACCCGAGCCGACGCCGTGCAGCGGCTGATCGGCGGCGAGGTCGAGCGGGTGAACGCGAAGTTCGCCCGCGTCGAGCAGATCAAGCGCTTCTGCCTGCTCGAGACGCAGCTCGGTGCCGAAGACGAGGAGCTCACGCCGACGATGAAGCTGAAGAGGAAGCTCGTCGAGCACAAGTACGCCGACCGCATCGCCGCCATGTATTCACCACCGAAGGAGACCACGACATGAACACCACCCGAATGGCCGCCCTGGCGCTCGCCGCGTCGGCTGCGCTGCTGCCGGCTGCGCACGCCGCGCAGCAGGGCGTCTCGAAGGACGAGATCGTCGTCGGCTCGATCCAGGACCTGTCGGGGCCGATCGCCGGCTTCGGCAAGCAGGTGCGGATGGGAATGCAGCTGCGCGTCGACGAGATCAACGAGCAAGGCGGCGTCAACGGGCGCAAGCTCAAGCTGCTCGTCGAGGACTCGGCCTACGACCCGAAGAAGGCGGTGCTGGCGGCACAGAAGCTCGTCAACCAGGACAAGATCTTCATCATGGTCGCGCACATCGGCACGGCGCAGAACCTGGCGGCGATGCCGGTGCAGTTCGACAAGAACGTCGTCAACTTCTTCCCGGTGACCGCGGCGCGCGAGATGTACGACCCGTTCAACCGGCTCAAGTACTCCTTCGCGGCGACCTACTACGACCAGAT
>JBBSUK010000110.1:0-11939 GCA_038234975.1 Burkholderiales bacterium | reverse complement strand
TCGGCTACGTCAGGACCGACGCGACGCTCGACGAGAAGACGACGCTGTGGCAGCTCGGCGCTGCCGTTCCGATCGGCACCAGCCTGGTCCTTGTCGCCTACGGCCGGTCGCACACGAAGAGCGACCTCGCCGGCACGACCGACCAGATCGGCTCGATCGGCTACGACTACTTCCTCTCCAAGCGGACCGACATCTACGTCGCCGCGTCGTACGAGAAGACGAGCTTCGTGTCGCCGAACGGCGTGTCGTTCGCGGGCGGCGTGCGGCACCGGTTCTGACGCGGCTGCCGGCAAGGCCGCAAGCGAACCCGCTCGGTCGGGTCAGTCGAGGATGACCTCGGCGCGCACCGCGCCGGCCCGGTCGGCACGGGCACTCAGGCCCAGCCGCGTTCCCCGCGGCGCACGAACCACCCACTCGCCGACAGCGCGGTCGGCCGTCACCTCGCGGCTCGGCAAGAAGGCGTTGAGCGAACTTTTCGGCGCGTGGCCCTCGAGCTGCGGCCCTTCCATGCGCGGCTTGCCGCTGACCAGCGACACCGACGCGTCGTTCGCCGGCAGGTGGACCTCGAACATCACGCCGCGAACCGCCTTTCGCTGCAGCGCGCGCTTGGTCACGTAGGCCGGCAGCCAGCCGCTGTTGGCGACCGCGAGCTTGACCCGCCACGTATCGGGCCCGAGCGCGCGCACCTCGGTGCGCAGCAGCTCGAGCTTGGGCAGCGACAGCGCGATTGTCGTCATCCACTTCGGGAATCGCGCCGCCTCGCGTTCGCGCAGCTCCGGCGGCGGGTTGCGCCAGTAGTTCATCTTGTCCCAGCCGCCGATCTCGACCGCGCCGAGCTGCGGGTGCATGAACGGCCTCCACTCGGCGTGCGCCTTGCCGCCGGTCTTCTCGTCGCTCCACTTCAGCAGCTTCACGTCGTCCTCGTGCGGGTGCTCGCGGTACCAGTCGACGTACTTGTAGTTCTCGATCCCCGCCTCGCGGTTGGGCGCCCACAGCTCGACCACCCAGAACAGCGCGCCGAGGTGCTCGTAGACCCAGTCCTGCGTGCCCGTGATGACTTCCTTCGGGTGGTACTTGAACTCGTGCCAGATGCTGATCGCCGGATAGCCGGTGAGCTTCTGCCCGATCTCGCTGAAGCGCTTGATCGACCACAGGTCCTCCGGGATCATGTCGTCGTCG
This sequence comes from Burkholderiales bacterium, assembly GCA_038234975.1. Lineage (GTDB taxonomy): Bacteria > Pseudomonadota > Gammaproteobacteria > Burkholderiales > Burkholderiaceae_C > Schlegelella_A. Next base: position 10,760 of record JBBSUK010000110.1, on the reverse strand, counting down.
CTCTCCGTGCCCATCGGCCGCAGGATCACGCCGGAGTGTGTGTGGTAGCTGATCGCCGCGCCGATGTTCGGGTGCCTCACGATGAAGTCGACCATCGCCTTGACCTCGGGCTCGCTGGTCGGGTAGGCGCCGGCGCCCGTCTGCTCGAATTCCTGCCGCCACGCGGAAGGGAAGTTGCGGTTCAGGTCGAGGCCTTCGCGGTCGGGGTTCACCTTGACGGTCAGGCCGTCGTAGTTCTGCAGCATGCCCTCGGGCATCAGGCGGTAGTAGTCGCCCCCGAACTCGCCCGGGTCTCGCGCCACCATCAGGCGCGGGTCGCGGTCGCTCTTCTTCCAGCTGCCGTGCGGGTCCTTCATGCGCATGAAGAGGATGCGGCCGTCGCCGTCGATGTCCTCGACCGTCAGGCCGTCGACGGGCTCCTCGTCGAACGGATAGGCGCGCGTCGACGAGCGGATGTGGCGCGGCCGGTCGGCCAGCGCGAGCTCGGCGCCGTCGGGGTTCAGGCGCGGGCACAGGTAGACGGTGCGCGTGTCGAGGAGCTGCGTGACCGCCGCATCGCTGCCGTAGCCGGTGACGAGCTGCTCGAGGTAGTAGAGGACGGTGGTCGACGCCGTCAGCTCGGCGGCGTGGATGTTGCCGTCGGCCCAGAACGCGGGCTTGTCCTCCGGTGCGCCGGTGGCCAGGTTGGTGACGGTGGCGACGAGGATGTCGCGGCCCTCGTGGCTCTTGCCGATCGAGGCGACGGTGACGAGCGTCGGGTAGGCCTCGGCATAGGAGCCGAGCAGGCGATTGAGGTCGGCGTGCTTGTAGAAGGTGTCGAAGCGAGGGGTCGGCTTGGTGGCTTGCGGCGTCATGCGGCTGGGAGGTTCGCTGCGAAGTCGGCGAGCGTAGCGCAGCGCGGCCGGCGATCAGCCGACCGGCGCGCCACCGGAGAAGACCCGCAGCTCACCCGCCGCGAACGGCGTCCACGTCTCGTCGGTCGTGAGCGGCTCGGTGCAGACGACGGCGACGCGGTCGTCGGGCGTCGTCTCGGCGGCGAAATCGACGCTGACGTCGTCGTCGCGCAGCTTGGCGCGCGCGAACGGGTGCTGGCGGACGATGTGGAACAGCTTCGTCGAGGCGTGCGCCCACAGCGCCTCGCCGTTGCCGAGCACCATGTTGAAGCTTCCGTGCGCGGCGATCTGCGGCACCAGTTCGGCGAGCGTCGTCGTCAGCTCGTCGACCGGCGGCAGGTCGGCGTGCGCCTTGGCGAGTTCCTGCATCAGCCAGCAGAACGCACGCTCGCTGTCGGTCTGGCCGACCGGGCGGAAGGCGCCGTGCAGGCGCGGTGCGTAGCCCTTGAGGTCGCCGTTGTGGGCGAACACCCAGTAGCGGCCCCACAGCTCACGAACGAAGGGGTGGGTGTTCTCCAGCGACACCGCGCCCTGCGTCGCCTTGCGGATGTGGGCGACGATGTGCTCGCTCCTGATCGGGTAGCGGCATACCGTCTGCGCGATCGGCGAGGTGCGCGCGCTCTGCGCGTCGACCATCAGCCGCACGCCCGGGCCCTCGAAGAAGGCGATGCCGAAGCCATCCTTGTGTTCCTCGGCACGGGTCGAGAAACCGGTGAAGCTGAACATCACATCGGTCGGCGTGTTGGCGTTGAGGGCGAGGAGCTGGCACACGCGGTGATTGTCGGACGGCGCGCGCCGGCGCCTGCGGCTCAGAGCAGCATCGACCGGCCGATGTAGAGCACCGGCCCGGTCGGCCTGCCGATCGTCGAGCCGCCCTCGGGCTCGAGCGTCACCTCGAAGAGCTGGCGTTCGCCGATCGTCGGCATCGCCGCGGCGGGCACCGTCAGCGTCTGCCCGGTGCGGACCAGGCCGAGCGAGGTCGGCCCGGCAGCGCCTTCGGCCTTGGTCCAGAACTGCAGCGACTTGCCGGCCGGTACGGCGCCGTCGTCCCGAACCGGGACGAGCCTGACCCTGCCACCTGCGCTCGCCTCGACGACCCAGCCCGTCGCCGTGCCGGCCGGGTTCTGCAGCACCGCGAGGTAGCGCGGCGCCTCGGCCGGACCGCGCCACAGGAGGACCGCGAGCACGAGCGCGAGCGCCAACGCCACCGCGCTCGCGCCCTGCCACACGACGAGACGCCGCCACCACGGCAGCGCAGCGGCGGGGGCGCGCGCTGGCCCTGGGGCGTCCGGGGAAGGTGCTGTCGGCGCGGGGCCGGGCGCTTGCGCACGGACCTGCGCCGGCGTGACGGCCGGCCGATCCTTCGGCTGTGCCATCCGGGCCTGTGCCTGCACGCCGACATCGCGGGCGATGCGCCCCCACAGCGCAGGCGACGGTTCGGCCGGCGGCGCATGCCGGGTGAGGCCGAGCAGGCGGTCCTGCCAGGCCGCGACCGCGGCGCAGAGCAGCACGTCGTCGGCGAGCGCGGCCTCGACGGCGCGCTGCTCGGCGGCGTCGAGCGTGCCCAGCACGTACTCGCCGGCGAGGCGATCACGCTCGTCCGGGTCGAGCGGGGGTGCGGAAGCGCTCACGTCAGGCACTCCTTGAGCGAGACCAGGCTGCGGCGGATCCACGACTTGACCGTGCCGAGCGGTGCTTCGACCCGCGCCGCGATCTCCTCGTGCGTGCAACCTTCGACGAAGGCGTAGAGCACGCAGCGGCGGCGCTGCTCGTCGAGTTGCGCCATGCAGCGTTCGAGGGACTCGACGTCGAACGTCCACTCCGGCGCGACCGCCGCGGCCAGCGTGGCCTCGAACACCGCCGGATCCGCGGGCGGCGCCTCGCGACCGGACCGCCGGGCGTGGTCGAGCGCGCAGTGCCGCACCACCGTGCAGACCCAGCCGCGACCCGAGCCGAGCGAGGCGTCGAAGCTGGCGGCGCTGCGCCAGATGCGCAGGAACGCGTCGTGCACCACATCTTCGGCAGCGGCCCGTTCACGCACGATCCGCAGCGCGATGCCGAGCAGCCAGCGCGACTCGTGCTCGTAGAGCCGGCGCAAGGCGTTCTGGTCACCGCGCGCGCAGCCACGCAGCGCTGCGTCGTGGTCGAAGGCGGTGGTGACGGCGGGCAAGCGGCAGGGCGCCGGGAAGGCCGGGCGATTCTAGTGACGGCACGATGCCGCTTCCGCCGCCCGGCCAGGCTCCGCCGGCGCGGTTGGGCGAGAAACGCCCGTCGTCAGCGGCGGTCGAACACGCGGCGCACGATGCCGCGCCACGACACGGCGTCGGTCGGAATGTGGCTCTCGTCGAGCACGCCCGCCATCCGCTCGATGCGGCGCGGGCTGCGTCGCGCGCTCCAGACGAGCAGGTCGATCAACCAGGGCTTTTCGTTGGCCTTGTTCGCCTGCTCATAGAGGTCGAAACGCGGCTTGAGCGCGGCGAGCGCGTCGACGTAGCGGGCAGCCAGCTCACGGTCGGACGAAGCATCCTGTGCTCCGACCGGCGCCGCCAGGATCGCCTCGGCCGCGAGCATTCCCGTCTCCATCGCCTTGCCGATCCCTTCGCCGGTCAACCCGTAGGTGCTGCCGGCCGCTTCGCCGGTGACCAGGACGCCGGGCGAGGCGACACGCGCTCCCACCAGCGAGCAGCGCAGCGGCGCGCCCTTCAGGGCCTCGCCCGGCTCGCCCTCGAAGCGACCTCCGGCGACCAGCTCGCGGGCGTTCGGGTGCAGCGACTGGAACGCCTCGAACATGTCGCGCAGGTTGACGTCGGCCTTGGCGCGACGGCGACGCGTGTCGTGCCCGTAGGCGACGCCGACGCCGATGTTGTAGACACCGCCGCCGCACGGGAAGATCCAGCCGTAGCCGGGGGACAGACGGCGGTGCCAGACCACCTCGAGGCTCGTCAGCCGCGACGCGAAGCCGGGGTGGTGAACGTAGCCGCGCAGTGCGACGGCGCTCGGCGTGCGCCGCTCGCACATCCCGACGGCGATCGTCGCCTGCGGCGTCGCACCGCTGGCGAGCACGACGTGGTCGGCGCGCAGCTCGCGCGTCGCGTCACCCGAGCGCAGCACGGCACCGACCACGCGCCCTTCGCCACCGGCCACCGACTCCCGCAGCGGCGCGACGAAACGCACCGGCGCGTGCATGCGCACGCCGGCAGCGACCGCCGCGACGCAGACGATCTCGTCGAGCCGCTTCCTCGGCAGCACCGCCAGCCGCCCCGGCACCTCGAGGCGGCCGGCACGCGGCGCGACGCAGGCCAGCGCGTCGCTGCGGTAGGCCTCGGCCATCACCGCGTCGAGAACGCCGAGGCGCTCGAGCGCGCGGTGCGCGTCGGGGATGAGGCCGTCGCCGCAGACCTTGTCGCGCGGAAATGCGTGCTGGTCGACGAGGACGACGTCGCGGCCGCCGCGTGCGAGCAGCTGCGCGGCGGCGCTGCCGGCCGGGCCGGCGCCGACGACGAGCACGTCGCAGCGTGCCGGCAGCGCGTCGAGGCCGAGGTTCACGGCAGGGGCGCGGGCGACGGCGCCTGCGCGCCCATCTTCCACGCCGCGAGCACCGCGAGCGCCGTGATGGTGCCGATCAACGCGAAGGTCTCGTGGAAGGCGACGATCGGCTCGCCGGCGTGCGCGCGCAGCCGCCAGTCGAGCACGTTGCCGACGAGGGCGATGCCGACCGCGCCACCGAGCTGGCGCAGGAAGTTGATCGTCGACGAACCGTGCGAGATGAGCGTCTCGGGCAGCCCGCGCATCGATCCCAGGTTGAGCGACGGCAGCACGAAGCCCAGTCCCACGCGGCCGACGACGGCCCACAGCGTGATCAGCAGCAGCGGCGTCGCCGCCCCGACGCCGATCATCAGGAAGAACGACGCCGCCAGCAGCAGCAGTCCGGCCGAGACGAGGCGGTTGACCGGCACCCGGTCGGCGAAGCGCCCGGCCAGCGGGATCGTCACCGCGAGCACGAGGCCGGCCGGCAGCAGCACCGCGCCGGCCTGCGACGGCGGCAAGGCGATCCCGTCCTGCATGAAGACCGGCACGAGGTAGGTGGACCCGAACAGCCCCATGCCGTAGATGAAGGCGACGAGACCGCCCATCGCGAAGGTGCGATGACCGAACAGGTCGAGCGCCATCAACGGCCGCATGCCGCGCCGCTGGTGGACGATGAAGGCGACCGCGGCGAGCGCACTCGCGGCCAGCAGTGCGAACGCGAGGCCGGTGCCGGCATCGTGCAGGTGCGCCATGCCGTTGAGCAGGCCAAGCACCGAGACCGTGACCAGCGCGAGTCCGATGTAGTCGAGCCGGCCCGCGTCGCGACCGATCGGCCCGCCGCCAGGCGCCCCGACCGGCAGGTAGCGCGTGGCCATCGCCAGGGCGATGGCGCAGAACGGCGCGACGACGAAGAAGATCGACCGCCAGCCGAACCACTCGACCAGGATGCCGCCGACGCTCGGGCCCACCGCCGGCGCGAGGACGACGCCGAAGCCGAAGATGCCCATCGCCTTGCCGCGCTCGCCCTCGCCGAAGGCGCGCATGATGATGATCGCCGGGATCGGTTGCAGCACGCCGGCCGCGAGCCCTTCGACGACGCGCGCCGCGACGACGAGCTCGAACCACGACGACAGCCCGCCGACGATGCCGCCGCATGCCAGCAGCAGCACCGCGCCGGCGTAGGTGTGGCGGTAGCCGTAGCGGCCGAGCAGCCAGGGCGTCGTCAGCATCGACAGCGTCATCGCGCCCAGGAAGCCGGCCGAGAGCCACTGCGCGCCCGACTGCCCGAGATGGAAGACCCTCGACATGTCGGGAACCGCGACGTTGACGATGGTCGACGCCATGATTGCCGCGACCGTGCCGATCATCGTCGTCGCGAGGACGTACCAGCGGTAGCGCGGCCCGAAGCGGTCTTCGAGGGCCGCCCGGGACTGGGCGGAGTTGTCCGTCGTCAGAGCTCCTCGTACAGCGGCAGCGTCAGGAACTCCTCGAAGTCGTCTTGCGTGCTCATCTTCGTGAAGATCTCGGCGGCGCGGTCGAACTTGCCCTCGAAGCCGTCGGCCTTGATCTTCGCGAGTTCCTCGGGAACGAGATGCCTGACGAGCGCTGCCGTGACCTTGCGGCCGTCGTCGAGCACGCCCTTGGGCGAGCGGATCCACTGCCACACCTGCGAGCGGCTGATCTCGGCGGTGGCGGCGTCTTCCATCAGGTTGTGGATCGGCACGCAGCCGTTGCCGGCGAGCCAGGCGCCGAGGTAGTGGATGCCGACGTTGATGTTCATGCGCAGGCCGTCTTCGGTGATCGGCGTTTCCGGCCTGAAGTCGAGCAGCTCGGCAGCGCTGACGCTGACTTCGGGCTTGAGCTTGCCGAACTGGTTCGGCGCGTCGCCGAGCACCGCCACGAATTCCTTCATCGACGGCTCGACCAGACCCGGGTGCGCGACCCAGCCGCCGTCGTAGCCGTCGGTCGCGTCGCGGCGCTTGTCGGCGACGATGCCGGCCATCGCGACCTCGTTTCTCGCCGGGTCGTTCTTGATCGGGATCAATGCGCTCATGCCGCCGATCGCCGGTGCGCCGCGCCTGTGACAGGTCTTGAGCAGCAGCAGCGCGTAGGCGCGCATGAACGGGGCCGTCATCGTCACCTTGGCGCGGTCGGCGAGGCAGAAGTCGGAGTCGAGCCTGAACTTCTTGATGCACGAGAAGATGTAGTCCCAGCGCCCGGCGTTCAGGCCGGCGGAGTGCTCGCGCAGCTCGTAGAGGATCTCGTCCATCTCGAACGCCGCCGGCAGGGTCTCGACCAGCACCGTCGCCCGGATCGTTCCGGTCGGCAGGCCGAGCGACTCCTGGGTCGCGACGAAGATCTCGTTCCACAACCGCGCCTCGAGGTAGCCCTCGAGCTTGGGCAGGTAGAAGTACGGCCCGGCGCCGCGCGCCAGCTGCTCCGTCGCGTTGTGGAACATGAAGAGGGCGAAGTCGAAGATGCCGCCCGACACACGCTGCCCGTCGACGGTCACGTGCTTCTCGTCGAGATGCCAGCCGCGCGGCCGCACCTGCAGCGTCGCGACCGTGTCGTTGAGCTTGTACGACTTCGTGCCGGCCGGCGACGCTTGCTCGAACGACAGCGTGCGGCGGATCGCTTTGGCGATGTTGATCTGGCCCTGCACCTGGTTCGACCACGACGGCGAGTTCGAATCCTCGAAGTCGGTCATGTACGAGTCGGCGCCGGAGTTGAAGGCGTTGATGACCATCTTCGCGTCGACCGGGCCGGTGATCTCGACGCGACGACGCTCGAGCGCCTTCGGCACCGGCGCGACCTTCCAGTCGCCGTCGCGGATGTGCTTCGTCTCGGCGGGGAAGTCGGGGCGCTCGCCGGCGTCGAAGCGCTTCGCACGCTCGGCGCGTGCCGCGAGCAGCGCCTGGCGCTTCGGCTCGAAGCGGCGGTGCAGGTCGGCCACGAGGGCCAGCGCGTCGGCGGTCAGGATGGTCTCGAAGCCCGGCGAGAGCGGAGCGTGGATCTCGAGGCCCGCGGGCGTGGAAAGGGTCGGCTGGGTCATGTCTGGGGTGCGAAGGAGAAATCGAGGACGTCGCGCAGGCTGGAGCCGACGCGCACGGGCTCGGTGCCGAGCTCGTCGAGCGGCAGGCCGAAGCGGTTGATCCACAGGGTGGCGTAGCCGAACCAGGTCGCGCCGATCACGTCCCAGCAGTTGCTCGACACGAAGCCGATGCGCTCGGCCGGCAATCCGAAGGCAGCGGTGCCGAGCGCGTAGGTGGCGGGGTCGGTCTTGAAACGGCCGGTCGAGGCAACGCTCAGCACGGGGTCGAGCAGCGTGTCGAAGCCGGCATGGCGAACGACACGGTCGAGCATGTCCGGGTCGCCGTTGCTGAGGATGCCCATGCGCACGCCGCGCGCGTGCAGCGATTCGAGGACGGCGAGGTTCTCGACGAAGGGGTCGAGCGCGTCGTAGGCGGCCAGGAGCTCGTCCTCGCGCGCCGGGTCGAGATCGAGGCCGAGGCGTTTCGCGGCGTAGCGCAGGCCACCGCGCGTGCAATCCGCGAAGCTGCGCGGCCGCCCGCTCATCGACGACAGATGCGTGTACTCGATCTGCTTGTCGCGCCAGACGACCGCGAGCCCGTCGCCCTGGCCCGGGAAGAGGCGCTGGCAGAGCGCGCCGACGCTGTAGACGTCGAACAGCGTTCCGTAGGCGTCGAACAGCACCCCGCCGAGGGGTGCCGACGCGTCGGCGTTGGCAGAGTTCATGCCGGGATTTTGCTGCAGGCGAGCACAGAGTCTCGGGGAAACATCAACTTCCAAAACGCGCGCTTGCCGCGCTCCAGCCGTTGGAACTCTGGCCTCAAAGCACGGTGTCCTTGGAACTGCTGCTTTGGACCTCTGCCAGGAGCCGCCGCATAAGAACCATCCCTCGCTCTTTAGATCGAAGCGCCACGCGTTGCGTGCTTGGGGCTCAGCCAATTTTCGCGCGCAGAAGCATTGTTGACTGGGACTGACGTAGTGCGAGCCAGCGCGAACCTCTAGCGCAGCTCGGTGGCTGGCATTCCGCGTACTGACGGCGCGCCTTTCGGCGGTGGCTAGACCCAAGCGCGCAGTTGAATGCATCAATCTCCTGAGTGCGGAGTTCTGGCGAAAGCGTTCAATGCCGCAGTAGCTCCGGCGCATGCCAGCGAACCGTCTGCCTGCCGTTCTTGAAGGATGCGACCGGCCTGGCAATCTCTGCCACGGCCTGCTGCGGTGTGCTGGCATCGATGATCACGACGTCGCCGGGGTTGCCCACGGCAAAGCCGTAGTCCTTGAGATTGAGAAGCCGCGCGGAGCGTTCGGTCAGCATGTTGAAGCACTCCCGAAGCTGGGCAGGACGATCGAGCTGGATGACGTTGGCGTAGAGGTTCGCCATGCGGATGAGCGAGCAGTCCCCGTAAGGCGTTGCCGGGTTCAGCACGTTGTTCGAGGACAGGGAGCAGTTGACGCCGTGTTCGCAAAGCAGATTGGCATCGGCCACGCCGCGCCGCACGCTGTGATCCTGGTCTCGGCCCATCAGGAAAAGGTCGGTTGCCGGAAGCACGGTGACCGCGACCCCGGCATCGGCCAGGCTGCGGGCGATGCGGGCCACTTCGGCGGGCGGCATGAGGGACAGCTTGGCCATGTGGCCGACCACCACCCGGCCGCCACGCTTGTATTTTTCGGTCAGGTCGCGGACCTGGTGAACGTACAAGTCGTCGGCGGTGGGTCCGACGTCGAGGTGCATGTCGATGTCGGCATCGAACTCCCGGGCCAGCTCGAAGATCCGCTCGATCTGGGCCGGGCCGTCGGTGTCGTAGCGCGGCGCGCCACCGATCACGCGCGCGCCTCGTGTCATGGCCTGCACCAGCAGCTCATCCGTGCCCGGATAGTTGGTGAGACCCTCTTGAGGGAACACACACATCTCGATGTCGATGGCCCACCGGTAATCGGCGATGAGCGACTCCACGGCGTCGAAGCCACGCATGCCCATGCCCGGGTCGACTTCCACCTGCGTTCGCATGCGCGTGGTGCCGTGAAGGATGCAGGCTTCGAGCGTTCGCTCGGCACGCTGACGCGTATCTTCGAGCGTCATCGTCGCCTTGATGGGCGTCACGCCCTTGACCGGGCTCAAGGTGCGTCGCTCCTGCGGCTCGCAACGGTCGATGATGCGCGACTTGTCGAGGTGAATGTGCGTCTCGATCAGGCCGGGGCAGGCGAGCTTTCCCCTGGCGTCGAAAACCTCGGCCTCGGCCGTCAGACCCGTCTCGATCGCGACGATGCGTCCATCGGCAATGCCGATGTCGACGAGAGGATGCTCGATGCCTCTGTCGGCAAGCCTTGCGTTGCGGATGATCAGATCCATGAGTGACCTCGTTGCCAATGGATGACGATATCCGAAGCGCTCTCGGCCCGAGCCTTGCCTGATATCGCGTTCGGAATAGCATCTGCCTTCGCCGATGATCCATTTCTTTGCGAGCCATTCATCCATGAACAATCGACGTCGAATCCTTGCCGGTCTGGTCATCACCTGCTTCGCCGCCACCACCGCCCCGGTGGCAATGGCGCAGAGTTTTCCGACGAAGGCGGTGCGCATCGTCGTTCCGTTCCCGCCGGGTGGGGCGGCCGACCTGTTGACGCGCGCGCTGGCCAACAAGTTGGGCGAGGACTTGGGGCAACCGGTGACCGCCGACAACCGCGCCGGTGCGGGCGGCAATGTCGGCGCCGAGGCCGTTGCTCGCGCCGCGCCGGACGGCTATACCTTGCTGATGGGCGCCGCCACCACCCATGCGGTCAGCATGAGCCTTTACAGCAACCTGCACTACGACGTGGAAAAAGACCTCGTCCCGATCAGCCTTGTCGCCAACGTGCCGCACATTCTCGTCGTCAACCCGTCGGTGCCGGCCAAGAACCTGCGCGAACTTCTGGCCTGGTTGAAGGCCGAAGACGGCAAGGCGAACTTCGCTTCGCAAGGCAACGGGACACTCTCGCACCTGGAGTACGAGCTGTTGAAATCGATGGGCGGATTCACTGCCAATCACATCCCGTTCAAGGGCAGCGCGCCGGCGATGTCCGACCTGCTCGCCGGTCGGGTCAGTGTGCTGTTCGACAGCATTCCTTCGTCGCTGCCGATGATCCAGGCCGGCAAGCTGCGGGGTATCGCGGTGGCGTCGTCGAGCCGATCGCCGGTTCTGCCCGACCTGCCGACACTCGCCGAATCCGGGCTTCCGGGATTTGCTGCCGACAGCTGGTTCGGACTGATGGCGCCGGCCGGTACGCCGAAGGACGTCATCGCCAGGTTGAATGCAGCCGTCGTCAAGGCGCTTG
>JBBSUK010000109.1:0-11981 GCA_038234975.1 Burkholderiales bacterium | reverse complement strand
GGAGGACGCGGTGGTGCGCAACAAGGCGATCTACCTGGCGCTCGGCGTGCTGCCCGACGGCACGCGCGACATCCTGGGCCTGTGGATCGAGGGCACCGAGGGAGCCAAGTTCTGGATGAAGGTCTTCAACGACCTGAAGACGCGCGGCGTGGGTGACATCCTGATCGCCGTGACCGATGGCCTCAAGGGCATGCCCGAGGCGCTGGGGGCGGTGTTCCCGGCGACCACGCTGCAGACCTGCATCGTGCACCTGATCAGGAACAGCCTGGACTACGCGAGCTGGAAGGATCGCAAGCTGCTGGCGGCGGCGATCAAGCCGATTTACACCGCCCCGAGCGCGGAAGCGGCGCTGGCCGAGCTGGACGCCTTCGAGCAAGGCGTCTGGGGCCGCAAGTTCCCCACCGTTGTGGCCGCGTGGCGGCGCGCCTGGGACCGGGTGATCCCGTTCTTCGCGTTCCCGCCGGCGGTGCGACGCGTGATCTACACGACCAACGCGATCGAGAGCATCAACGCCAGACTGCGCAAGATCATCAAGTCGCGCGGGCACTTCCCCAGCGACGACGCGGCCACCAAGTTGATCTGGCTGGCCCTGCGCAACATCACGGCCGACTGGGGCCGCGCCGCCCACAACTGGAAGGAGGCAATGAACCAGTTCGCGATACTCTACGAGGAGCGGTTCACCCAGGCGACCCGGGCAATGGGTTGAACCATGCAATACATGGATCAACCGGGGGCGCCTCCGGCGGCCTGGCAGGGGCCCTTGTTCAAAGAAGATCAACCAGCGACGAATTCAACAAACCGCCTCGAACACAAAAATTCGGACACTCCCGAATCGCGGTCTGCGGCGCCGACCTGTCTCAGGACTCTTGCACTGAACCGTGAGCGGAGCCACCACGGCCGTCCAAGCAGGCGCAAAGTGCGCTCACCATTGCGACGCCGTCCAGCCCTTGCAGGGGTGCCTTGCTGCGTTCGATGGCGGCACCCCGGTGCTTCAAGTCCACTGCCGAGAGCCACTTCGCAGCCTCTCTCAAGTAGCGAACGAAGAATTCGGGCCGCGGTTCTTCTCTATCGGCGACGACCATCGAAGAAGTCTGGCGTACGTGCTGGGGCTTGACCGTTGGATCGCCGTCACCTTTCGATGTGGCACGCTCGCTGAATTTTGAGGGCACGTTGAGGGCAGGGCGCTGAATAAACACAAACGGGTTACAGCAGACCTGCTGTAACCCGTTGATTTATTGGCGGAGTGGACGGGGCTCGAACCCGCGACCCCCGGCGTGACAGGCCGGTATTCTAACCAACTGAACTACCACTCCTGGTCGTTCTCGACTGGCGTCCCCTAGGGGATTCGAACCCCTGTAATCACCGTGAAAGGGTGGTGTCCTAGGCCTCTAGACGAAGGGGACGTTGTTCTTCTTGTTGTGTTTTCTTGGTGGAGGTAAGCGGGATCGAACCGCTGACCTCTTGCATGCCATGCAAGCGCTCTCCCAGCTGAGCTATACCCCCGTCGATCTCGAAGCAAACCGGAATTATAGCGAGCGTGCAGCCGCCGCTCTGACCCGCGAGACGACGACGTCGCGAGCGAACAGCGCCAGAACGGCGTCGAGCGATGGCGTCTCGCGACGGCCGCAGACGACGACGCGGACTGCCGGCGCAAGCTGCGGCATCTTGATGCCGTGCGCCATGAGCGTGGCCTTCAGCGCCGCTGCGATGCCCTCCCTCGTCCATGCTGCATCGGCCAGGCGTTCTGCCAGCGACGCGAGCGCAGGCCGAATCGCCTCGGTGACCACCGCCCGGACGTCGTCGGCATCGGGCTCGACGGGCTCGACGAGCATCGCGATCCACGACGCGAGCTCGGCCACGGTGTGGCAACGCTCGCGAAAGAGCGTCGCGGCGGCGAGCACCGTCGCATCGTCCAGGGGTGCCGCGCCGCGCCGCGCGAGCTGCTCGCGGGCGAGCCCGACGAGCCGCTCGTCGGGCAACACCTTCAGCCAGTGGGCGTTGACCCAGGCGAGCTTGGCGGCATCCCACTGCGCCGGGCTCTTCGACAGGTGCGAGCCGTCGAACCAGGCGACGATCTCATCGCGCGAGAAGAGCTCGGCGTCGCCGTGGCTCCAGCCCAGCCGCGCCAGGTAGTTGACCATCGCTTCGGGCAGGAAGCCGTCGTCTTCGTAGGCGGTGACGCTCACCGCGCCGCGCCGCTTCGAAAGCTTCTGACCATCGTCGCCGAGGATGATCGGCAGGTGCGCGAACACCGGCAGCGGCGCGCCGATGGCGTGGAAGAGGTTGATCTGCCAGGGCGTGTTGTTGATGTGCTCGTCGCCGCGGAAGACGTGGCTGATCGCCATGTCGGCGTCGTCGACGACGACCGCGAAGTTGTACGTCGGCACGCCGTCGGCGCGGACGATCACGAGATCGTCGATCTCGTCGTTCGAGATCGTGATCTCGCCCTTGACGAGGTCGGGCCACATCACCGCACCATGCGGCGGGTTGCGGAAGCGGATGACCGGCTCGATGCCCGCGGGCACCGGCGGCAGCGCCTTGCCGGGCTCGGGGCGCCAGCGGCCGTCGTAGAGCGCCTTCTCGCCGCGCGCCCGCTGCGCCTCGCGCATCGCGTCGAGTTCGGCCGGCGTCGCGTAGCAGCGATAGGCCTTGTTCTCGGCCAGCAGACGGTCGACGACGGTGCGGTATCGATCGAGCCGCTGCATCTGGAAAAAAGGCCCCTCGTCGTGGTCGAGTCCGAGCCAGCGCAGCGACCGCACGATCTGCTCGACCGACTCCGGGGTCGAGCGGGCGGCGTCGGTGTCCTCGATGCGCAGCACGAAGATGCCGCCGTGGTGCCGCGCATAGGCCCACGAGTAGAGCGCGGTGCGTGCCGTGCCGAGGTGCAGGAAGCCCGTCGGCGAGGGGGCGATGCGGGTGCGGACCGCGCCGACGGGCGCCGCGGGCACGACGGTGCCGTGGCTCATGGTGCGCCGGCGGGAGGCAACGTCGACAGGCCGCGGTCGAGGTCGGACTGGACATCGCGCACGTCGTCGAGCCCGACCGCGACGCGGATCAACCCCTGCACGATGCCGGCTGCGAGCCGCTGCTCCTCCGTGAGCCGGCCGTGCGACGTGCTCGCGGGATGGGTGATGGTCGTCTTGGTGTCGCCGAGATTCGCCGTGATGGACAGGATGCGCGTCCGGTCGACGACGTGGAACGCCGCCAAGCGCGCCGCCGCCGCGCCGCTGCCCGCCTTGACGACGAACGACACCACGGCGCCGCCCCTGCCCGACTGCTGCGCCATGGCCAGCGCATGCTGCGGATGCGACGGCAGGCTCGGGTGGTAGACGCGCTCCACTCCGGGATGGGCCTCGAGCCAGCACGCGAGTTCGAGCGCGCGAGCGCTCTGCGCCTCCATGCGGATGGCCAGCGTTTCCAGTCCCTTGAGAACGACCCACGCGTTGAACGGCGACAGGCTCATGCCGGCGCTGCGCATGACCGGCATGAACGTTGCGGCGACCAGCGCATCGCTCCCGCACAGCGCGCCGGCGATGACGCGGCCCTGGCCGTCGAGGTACTTCGTGCCCGAGTGGACGACGACGTCGGCGCCGAGGGCGATCGGCCGCTGCAGCGCCGGCGTGCAGAAGCAGTTGTCGACGGCGAGCAGCGCGCCCGCGCCATGCGCGAGGCCCGCGAGCGCGGCGATGTCGCACACCTCGGTGAGCGGGTTCGTCGGCGATTCTGCGAACAGCAGCTTCGTGTGGGGATTGATGGCGGCACGCCACGATGCGAGGTCGGTCTGCGACACGAACGTCGTCTCGACGCCGAACTTGGCGAACTCGCGGCCGAACAGCACCACCGTCGAGCCGAACACGCTCTGCGAGCAAACGACGTGATCACCGGCCTTGAGCAGGCCCATCCCGAGCAACAGGATCGCGCTCATGCCCGACGACGTGGCGATGCAGGCCTCGGCGCCTTCGAGCGCGGCGAGCCTGCGCTCGAACATCGTCACCGTCGGGTTGGTGAAGCGCGAATAGATGAACGCCTCTTCCTCGTTCGCGAAGCGCGCCGCAGCGGTCGCCGCGTCGGGCTGCACGAAGCTGCTCGTGAGAAACAGCGCCTCGGAGTTCTCGCCCCATTGCGTCGCGGGAAGGCCCTCGCGAACGGCCAGCGTGTCGCGGTGCGTGCCCTCGGGCAGATCGACCCGGGGAATGCGCTTCGGGTCGGCCATCAGACCTCGAGCGCGCCTTGCAGCGCCAGGCGCGAACGATCGTCGGCGGACTCGTCTTCCTCGGGCCGCGCCTTGCGCTGCGCGTCGAGCGCGGCGAGGTCCAGGGCGCTCACGTCGCCGGTGATGTAGTGGCCGTCGAAGCACGACGCCTCGAAGCCGGCGATCTTCGGGTTGAGCGCACCGACCACGCGCTTCATCGCCGCCACATCCTGGTAGATCAGCGCGTCGGCACCGATGAACTGGCGGATCTCCTCGATGCTGCGACCGTGCGCGATCAGCTCCTCGGATGTCGGCATGTCGATGCCGTAGACATTGGGAAACCGCACCGGCGGCGCGGCGGAGGCGAGGTACACCTTCCTCGCGCCGGCCTCGCGCGCCATCTGCACGATCTCCTTCGACGTCGTGCCGCGAACGATCGAGTCGTCGACGAGCAGCACGTTGCGGCCCTTGAACTCGACGCCGATCGCGTTGAGCTTCTGCCGCACCGACTTCTTGCGGATGCCCTGCCCCGGCATGATGAAGGTGCGGCCGACGTAGCGGTTCTTCACGAAGCCTTCGCGGTAGGGCTTGCCGATGCGCTGCGCGAGCTGCATCGCCGATGGCCGGCTCGACTCCGGGATCGGGATGACGACGTCGATCTCCGAGGGCGGGATCGTCGAGATGAGCCGCTGCGCGAGCGTCTCGCCGAGGTTGAGGCGCGCCTGATAGACGGAGATGCCGTCGATGATCGAGTCGGGCCGCGCCAGGTAGACGTACTCGAACATGCACGGGTTCAGGCTCGCGCCCTCGGCGCAGGCTCGGGCGTGAATGCGCCCTTCGAGGTCGATGAAGATCGCCTCACCGGGCGCGACGTCGCGCAGCACGGTGTGGCCGGTGCCGACGATCGCCACGGACTCGCTCGCCACCATCACCTCGCGCCCGTCGGCGCCCTCGCCTTCGCCGACGATGAGCGGGCGGATGCCGTAGCGGTCGCGAAAGGCGAGCAGGCCATGCCCCGCGACCAGCGCAACGACCGCATACGAGCCCTTCACCCGGCTGTGCACCGCGCGCACCGCCTCGAACACGACCTCGGGCACGAGCGAAGGCCGGTCGCGCATCGCCCGCTCGAGCTCGTGTGCCAGCACGTTGATCAGCACCTCGGTGTCGCTCGTGGTGTTGATGTGGCGGCGGTCGACGTCGAACAGCTCCTGCTTGAGCGCCAGCGCGTTGGTGAGGTTGCCGTTGTGGACGAGGACGATGCCGTACGGCGCGTTGACGTAGAAGGGCTGCGCCTCTTCCTCGCTGTAGGCGTTGCCGGCGGTCGGGTAGCGAACCTGGCCGAGCCCGACGGTGCCGGGCAGCGCACGCATGTTGCGGGTGCGAAAGACATCGCGGACCATGCCGCGCGCTTTCTGCATGAAGCACTTGGTGCCCTGCATGGTCACGATGCCGGCCGCGTCCTGCCCACGATGCTGCAGGAGCAACAGCGAGTCGTAGATCAGCTGGTTGACCGGCGATTTGGAGATCACCCCGACGATTCCGCACATCGCATCAGCTCCTGTTCGTCATCGCAGCCGGCGGTTCACGTCGCACGACCTCGGCCGGGCCCGAAGAAGGCGGCGGCGCGCTTCGCACCGGAAAGAGCGGCAGCAGGCGCTGCAGCGATGCCTGCATCCACGCGGCGCCGACCGACTCGCGCCACGCCGGCGATGTCGCCGCCGGTGTCCAGGAGACCAGCGTCGCCACGACCAGCAAGACCACAAGGCCCCGCACCACGCCGAAAGCAGCGCCGAGCAGCCGGTCGAGCGGCCTGAGCGGCGTCGCCTTCACGAGCAGGGCGACGAGCCGCGTTGCCAACCCCCAGACGATCAGCACGGCAATGAACCCGCATGCGAACGCGACGCCGCGGTTCAAGGCCGAGTCGGCGGGGCCGGCGGCCGAGCCGCTCCAGGCGGGCAGATGCGGGGCGATCCACGGCTCGAGCCAGTTGCCGCCGAACCAGGCAGCGAACCATCCGGCGAGCGACAGCAACTCGAAGACGACGCCGCGCACCAGACCGACGACGATCGACAGCAGCAGCACGCCGAGCATCGCCAGGTCGACCCAAGACAGTTCGTCCCATGACACGGCGCCTGCTCGCCCGGGCCTGCTAAAGCGTCAGCACGACGGCAGCGAGCCCGCCGGCCTTGGCCTTGGCGAGCGCGGCATCGGCATCGGCACGACTGGCGAACGGGCCGACCCGGACGCGGATGCGGCTGCCGGCCGGCGTCTCGGCGACCTGGGTGTACGTCTTCAGGCCCAGCTTCTCGACCCGCTGTCGCGCCTCGCGGGCGCTGCCGGCGTCGGCGAAAGCGCCGACCTGCAGCACGTAGCGCTGTCCCGAAGGCGTCGCCGGGGCAGCGCCACCGCGGCCTTCGAGCAGCGCCCTGGCGCGCTGGCCGTCGTCGCTGCGGGCAGGCGAAGTCGCGGCCGCGGCTCGCGGCGCCGCGCTGCTCGCCGTCGCTGCGGCGCGAGCCGCACTCGCCGAAACGCCGCGAGGCGCCGAGCCCGCCGCGACCCGGGACGCGCCAGCCGCGGGACCGGCGACCTCGCGCCCGGCGTCGGCCTGCGACTCGGTGATGACGGTTTCGGCTGCGCTTGCCTGCGCAGCGCGCGCCGCAGCGCGGCCCGAAGGCGACGCCGGCCCGACCGACGCCGCAGCCGACGGCGCCGGCGGCGTCACCAACGGTGGCAGCGCGTCCTTCTTCGGAATGTCGATCGGGATGTCGACCGGAATTGGCCGCGGCTGGTTCTCGAAGACGAGCGGGAAGCCGACGATGCCGATGCCGAGCAGCACGACCGCGCCGATCAGGCGCTGCCGCGCCCGCGACCGCGCCTGGGCGACCGCATCGGCGGGAACCGCCGCTGCCGCATCGTCTCGCCGGGGCTTGAGCATCGAGGAAGTTGCGGGTGCCGGAGCGAAGGGAAGCGGGTGGGGTCAGCTCGGCGCGGGAGCGCGCCTGCCGGGCAAGCCGACTTCGAGGACGCCGCCGACGGTGTGGAACGAACCGAAGACCAGAATTCTATCCGTCGGTTCGGCGGCGCTGGTCGCTGCAACCAGTGCCTCGCGTGGGTTCGCGTGCGTGGCCACGCTCGCGGCCGGCGCGACCGCCGTGACGACAGCGGCCAGCTCCTCGGCGCTCGCGGCCCGCGGCAGCGGCAGGCCGGTGACATGCCAGGCGTCGACCAGCGGCGCCATGCGCGAGACGATCGCGCCGAGGTCCTTGTCGCGCATCGCGCCGAAGACGGCATGGGTCCGCGGGAAGTAGCCCATCGCGTCGAGGTTGGCTGCGAGCGCCGCCGCGGCGTGCGGGTTGTGGGCGACGTCGAGCACGATCGTCGGCTGGCCGGCGATCACCTGGAATCGACCCGGCAGGTCGACCGTGGCGAAGCCGTCGCGAATCGCCCCGGCGCTCATCGGCAGCACCTGCCGCAGCGACTCGAGCGCGGCGAGCACGCCAGCGGCGTTGAGCAGCTGGTTGGCGCCGCGCAGCGCCGGGTAGGCAAGCCCCGCGTAGCGCGCCGCGCGACCTTCCCAGCTCCACTGCTGCCGGTCGCCGGCGACGCGGAAGTCGATGCCGTTGCGCCAAAGGTCGGCGCCGATCGCGCGTGCGGCGTCGACCACGCTCGCGGGCGGGACCGGATCGGAAACGATCGCCGGCTTGCCGCGCCGGAAGATGCCGGCCTTCTCGCGGCCGATCGACTCGCGGTCGGGGCCGAGATGCTCGACGTGATCCACGTCGATGCTGGTGACGATGGCGCAGTCGGCATCGAACACGTTGACGGCGTCGAGCCTGCCGCCGAGGCCGACCTCGAGGATGACCAGATCGAGCGGCGCGGTGGCCAGCCGCCGCGCGATCGCGAGCAGCGTGAACTCGTGGTACGTGAGCGTGATCGAACCGCGCGCCTGCTCCACGGCCTCGAAGTGCGGCAGGAGCGACGCACCGTCGACCGACTCGCCGCCGATCCTGCACCGCTCCTCGAAGTGCACCAGGTGCGGCTTGGTGTGCAACCCGACGCGATACCCCGCGGCCAGCGCGATCCGCTCGAGCATCGCGCAGGTCGAACCCTTGCCGTTGGTGCCGCCGACGACGACGAGCGGAACGTCGAAGGCGATCCCGAGCCGCGCCTTCACGGCGCCGACACGGTCGAGCGTGAGGTCGATCGCCTTCGGGTGCAGCTGCTCGCAGCGAGCGAGCCAGTCGGCGAGGGTCACGCCGAAAGCGGCGACAACATCGGCGCTCGGCGCTCAGGCCACCGCGTCCGACGGCAGGCGCTGCAGCATCGCCACCTGTCGGGCGATCACCGCGCGCAGCTCGCGGCGGTCGACGATCATGTCGATCGCGCCCTTGCCGACGAGGAACTCGGCGCGCTGGAAGCCCTCCGGCAGCTTCTCGCGAACCGTGTTCTCGATGACGCGCGGGCCGGCGAAGCCGATCAGCGCCCTGGGCTCGGCGACGACGACATCGCCCACGAAAGCGAAGCTCGCCGACACGCCGCCCATCGTCGGGTCGGTCAGCACGCTGATGTAGGGCAGCCCGGCCTTCGCCAGGCGTGTCAGCGCGGCATTGGTCTTGGCCATCTGCATCAGGCTGAGCAGCCCTTCCTGCATGCGGGCGCCGCCCGTCGCGGTGAAGCTCACGAAGGCCGTCTTCTGCTCGATCGCCGTCTGCACGCCGCGAACGAAGCGCTCGCCGACGACTGAACCCATCGAGCCGCCCATGAAGTCGAACTCGAAGCAAGCCGCGACGATCGGGAGGGTGTGCACGGCACCGCCCATGACCACCAGCGCGTCGGTTTCGCCGGTGCTTTCGAGCGCCTGCTTCAGGCGCTCCGGGTACTTCTTCGAATCCTTGAACTTGAGCGCGTCGACGGGCAGCACTTCCTGGCCGATCTCGTAGCGGCCCTCGGCGTCGAGGAAGGCGTCGAGCCGGGCTCGCGCGCCGATGCGGTGGTGGTGACCGCACTTTGGGCAGACGTAGACGTTCTGCTCCAGGTCGGTCTTGTAGAGCACCGTCTCGCACGACGGGCACTTGAGCCACAGACCTTCGGGGATCGTGCGCCGCTCGCTCGGATCGGTCGGCTGGATCTTGGGCGGAAGGAGTTTCTCGAGCCAGCTCATGCGGTGTGCCTCTCACGGGCGTCGAGCGCGCCGCGGATGTCGGCGATGAAACCTCGGGCGATCCTCGGCGCGTCTTGCGCCGACGCGCCTTCGAGCGCCTGCACGAGCGCGGTGCCGATCACGACGGCGTCTGCGACGCCGGCGACCGCGATGGCGGTCGCGCCGTCGCGGATGCCGAAACCGACGCCGATCGGCAGCAACACGTGTCTCCTGATGCGCGGGATCATCTGCGCGACCGGGGCGATGTCGAAGTGTCCGGCACCGGTCACGCCCTTGAGCGCGACATGGTAAACGTAGCCCGTCGCGAGCTTGCCGACCGCGGCGATGCGCGCGTCGGTGGAGGTCGGCGCGATGAGGAAGATGAGGTCGATTCCGCGCGCCTTGAGCAGCGCCGAGAAGTCGGCGCACTCCTCCGGCGGATAGTCGACGACGAGAACGCCGTCGACGCCCGCCGCCTCGGCCGCGTCGGCGAAGCGCTCGACGCCGTAGCGCTCGATCGGGTTCGCGTATCCCATGAGCACGATCGGCGTGCGGTCGTCGCCCTCGCGAAAGCGCGAGACGGCGGCGAGCACGTCGACGAGGCCGGTGCCTCGCGACAGCGCGCGTTCGCTGGCCCTCTGGATCACCGGGCCGTCGGCCATCGGGTCGCTGAACGGGATGCCGATCTCGATCACGTCGGCGCCGCCCTCGACGAGCGCGGCGAGGATGTCGGCCGTGCCCTCCCGGGTCGGATCGCCGGCGGTGATGTAGGGAACGAGCGCGGTGCGACCGCGGTCGCGCAGCGAGGCGAAGGTCGCGTCGAGCCGGCTCATGCTCGCGCTCCCGCCAGCCTGGCGTCGAGCTCGGCGACGGTGGCGATGTCCTTGTCGCCGCGCCCGGAGAGGTTGACGAGCAGGTGCTGGTCGGGGCGCATCGTCGGCGCCATCTTCATCGCATGGGCGACGGCGTGGCTCGACTCGAGCGCCGGGATGATGCCTTCGGTGCGGCAGAGGCGATGGAAGGCGGCGAGCGCCTCTGCGTCGTCGATGGCGACGTACTCGGCGCGGCCGATGTCGTGCAGCCAGGCATGCTCCGGGCCGACGCCCGGATAGTCGAGGCCGGCCGAGACCGAATGCGTCAGGGCGATCTGGCCGTCGCCGTCCTGCAGCAGGTAGGTGCGGTTGCCGTGCAGCACGCCAGGCGAGCCGGCGCAGATCGACGCCGCGTGGCGACCGGTCGCGAGGCCCTCGCCCGCCGCCTCGACGCCGATCAGCCGCGTGTCGGCGTGGCCGATGTAGGGATAGAAGATGCCCATCGCGTTGCTGCCGCCGCCGACGCAGGCGATCACCGCGTCGGGCTGCCGGCCCGCAGGGCCGCTCAGGGTCTCGATCATCGCGGGCATCTGCACGATGCACTCGTCGCCGATCACCCGCTGGAAGTCGCGCACCAGCGTGGGATACGGGTGCGGCCCGGCGACGGTGCCGATGATGTAGAACGTGTTCTCGACGTTCGTCACCCAGTCGCGCAACGCCTCGTTGAGCGCGTCCTTCAGCGTCTTCGAGCCGCTCTCGACGGGCACGACGGTGGCGCCGAGCAGGTTCATGCGATAGACGTTGGGCGACTGGCGCTTCACGTCCTCCGAGCCCATGTAGACGATGCACTCGAGGCCGTAGCGGGCGCAGATCGTCGCCGTGGCGACGCCGTGCTGGCCGGCGCCGGTCTCGGCGATGACACGCGGCTTGCCCATGCGCCGCGCCAGCATCGCCTGGCCGATCGTGTTGTTGACCTTGTGCGCGCCGGTGTGGTTGAGGTCCTCGCGCTTCAGATGGATCTGCGCGCCGCCGAGCTCGCGCGACAGGCGGGCCGCATGGTAGACAGGGCTCGGCCTGCCGACGTAGTGGGCGAGCTCGGAGCGGAACTCCGCCTCGAACCCCGGGTCGGCACGCGCCTCGCGGTAGCAGGCCTCGAGCTCGTCGAGTGCGTGCACGAGGGTCTCGGCGACGAAGCGGCCGCCGTAGGGGCCGAAGTGTCCGGTCGCGTCGGGCTGCTGGTAGTCGGTGGCAATCAATGAAGTGATCCCGCTCAGGTGGGCGAGGCCTGCACCTGCGAATCGGCTTCGCGGACGGCCTCGCAGAAGCGCCGGATCGCCTCGGCGTCCTTGACGCCGCGAGACGATTCGACCCCGGAGCTCACGTCAACGGCGTGAGGCTCCAGCGCGCTGATCGCGGAGCCGACATTTCCGGCATGCAACCCACCAGACAAAACGACCCGATGGGGAATGCCGCGGGGAACGAGCGACCAATCGAAGACCTTTCCACCACCGCCGTAGCCGTCGACGGGAGCGTCGAGGAGGAGCGCCGAAGCGCCCTCGTAGCGGCGCGCGAAGTCTAGCAAATCGACCTTCGGCGACACCGCGATCGCCTTCAGGTACGGACGCGCGAACGACGCGCAGGCTTCGGCGTCCTCGTCGCCGTGGAACTGCAGCACGAGGTTCGGGATGGCGGCGATGGCCGCCTCGACGGCGGCACGCGCAGCGTCGACGAACAGCCCCACGGGCGACACGAACGGCGGCAGCTCCGCGGCGAGCGCCGCCGCCTGGTCGATCGACACGGCACGCGGGCTCGGCGGGTAGAAGACGAAACCGACGGC
>JBBSUK010000108.1:0-12072 GCA_038234975.1 Burkholderiales bacterium | reverse complement strand
GATCGAGGCCGGAACGCCGCCGCGCGACATCGCCGACGGCTGGGTGAAGGCCGGCGTCCGCACCGACGCGCTGTGGCTCTACGAATGGTTTCGCTGGTCGGGCCAGTCGCGCCGCATCCGCGCCGGCAGCTACGAGATCGGCGCTGGAACGACGCCGCTCGCGCTGCTCGAGAAGATGGTGCGTGGCGACGAGACGCTGGCGGTGGTGCGCGTGGGCGAAGGATGGACGTTCCGCCAAGTGCGCGCGGTGGTCGCGAAGGCCGATGCGCTCAAGCCGACGACGGCCGCGCTGTCCGACGCCGAGCTCATGGCCGCCGTCGGTGCGCCGGTCGGTCTGTCGCCCGAGGGCCGCTTCTATCCCGACACCTACGCCTACAGCAAGGGCTCGACCGACCTCGCTGTCTACAAGCGCGCCTATCGGGCGATGGCCGACCGGCTCGATGCCGCGTGGCGCGACCGGGCCGCCGATACCCCGCTGCGCAACGCCGACGAAGCGCTGGCACTGGCGTCTATCGTGGAGAAGGAAACGGGCGTCGCCGCCGATCGCGGGCTCGTCGCCGGCGTGTTCGTGAACCGGTTGCGGGCCGGCATGCCGCTGCAGACCGATCCGACCGTCATCTACGGGCTCGGCGATCGCTTCGACGGCAACCTGCGCAAGCGCGACCTGCTCGCCGACACGCCGTACAACACCTATCTGCGCGCCGGCCTGCCGCCAACGCCGATCTCGACGCCCGGCAAGGCGGCGCTGCTCGCGGCGGTGCGACCCGAGCCGACGAAGGCGCTTTATTTCGTGGCCCGCGGCGACGGGTCGAGCCAGTTCAGCGAATCGCTTTCCGATCACAACCGCGCTGTCAACCGCTACCAGCGCAAGGCAGGCACGCCATGACCGGCGGCGCGTTCGTCACGTTCGAAGGCATCGACGGCGCCGGCAAGTCGACGCACATCGAGCCGGCGGCAGCCTGGTCGAGGGCGCGCGGGCACGTCGCGACGACGACGCGCGAGCCCGGCGGCAGCGCCCTCGGCGAGCGCATCCGCGACCTCGTTCTCGGCTCGACGATGGACGGCGTCACCGAGACGCTGCTCGTCTTCGCGGCGCGGCGAGACCACCTCGAGACCGCCATCCGGCCCGCGCTCGGCCGAGGCGAGTGGGTGCTCTGCGACCGCTACACCGACGCGACCTTTGCCTATCAGGGCGGCGGTCGCGGCGTGTCGCGCGCATGGCTCGGTGCCCTCGAGCACGAGGTCCAGCGCGGCCTCCAGCCCGACCTCACCCTCTGGTTCGACCTCGATCCGGCCGTCGCCGCCCGGCGTCGCGCAGCGGCTCGCGCCGCCGACCGATTCGAGGCCGAAGACGTCGCGTTCTTCGAGCGCGTTCGCGAGGGCTATGAGCAACGCCGGCTCGCCGACCAGGGCCGCGTCGTCCGGATCGACGCGTCGGCCGACCGCGAGACGGTCTGGCGCGGTGTCGAAGCGGCACTGGTCGTGCTCTCCGAGCGCATGACGCGAAGCGGCCCGGGCCGGTGATCCGCCGCGGCGAGAACTGGATGCCGTGGCTCGACGCGGAGCTGCGGCGGGCCATCGGCGCGTCCGCTCATCATGCGTGGCTGATCCGTGGGCCGAGCGGCGTCGGCCAGTTCGAGTTCGCCCTGGCCTTTGCCGAGGCGTCGCTGTGCGAGGACGAAGCCACACCGCCCGTCGAGCGGCCGTGCGGACAGTGCGTGGCCTGCCGGCTTCTCGCGGCAGGTTCGCATCCCGACCTTCTCGTCGTCGTGCCGCAGGCGATGCGCGAGCAGATCGGGCGGGCCACGGCCGAGGACGGCGGTGACGATGCGCCGTCGACCGCCGCGGCGAAGAAGAAGCCGAGTCGCGAGATCCGGGTCGACGAGGTTCGGACGGCCAACGCCTTCGCCGCGACGACTTCGTCGCGCGGTCGCGCCAAGGTCGTCGTCATGCACCCGGCCGAGCGCCTGAACCCGATCGCGGGCAACGCCTTCCTGAAGACCCTGGAGGAGCCGCCGGGCGGCGCCCGCTTCCTGCTGACGACGTCCGACGTCGAGGCGCTGCTGCCGACATTGCGGAGCCGCTGCCAGTCGTTCGTGCTGTCGCTCCCGGGCGAAGCCGACGCGGCCGCCTGGTTGAGCGGGCAGGGCGTGGCCGACGCCGCGGTGCTGCTCGCCGCCGCCGGAGGGCAACCGGGAAACGCGCTGGCCCTGGCGCGGGACGGCATCGACGCAGCGGCCTGGCGCGCCTTTCCAAAGCGGGTCGCCGCCGGCCAGACGAAAGGTGTCTTCGACGGCTGGCCGCTGCCGCGCCTGGTCGATGCGCTGCACAAGCTCTGCGTCGACGCCGCGCGAACGGCAGGAGGCGCCGCGCCGCGCTGGTTCGCGGCCGCCGACCTGCCGGCCGGCGCCGACCTCGTCGCGCTGGTCGCCTGGTCGCGCGAGCTGACCTCGCTCGCGCGCAGCGCCGAGCACCCGTGGTATCTGCCGCTAGCGGTCGACGCGCTCGTCGAGCGGGGTCGCGAAGCGTTGCAAACGCCGCGGTCGCGGGGTCGGCCGCGCGCGACCGAGCCCCTAAACTCGCGCGATGGCTGAGCCCACCGCGACGACACGCCCGCCCGCCGCCGCGCTCGGCGCGGCACCGGCGCCCGCACCGCGGCCGAGCGTCATCCAGCTCGTGTTCCGCGAGCGCGGCGCACTCTATGCCGCCTACATGCCGATGTTCAGCGAAGGCGGCATCTTCGTCCCGACGACCCGCGACTACCGCCTCGGCGAGGACATCTACCTCCTGCTGTCGCTGCCCGACGACCCGCAGCGCTACCCGGTCGCCGGCAAGGTCGGCTGGATCACGCCGGCCAACGCCTCGGGCGGGCGCACCCAGGGCGTCGGCGTTCGCTTCCCGCAGGACGACAAGAGCAAGAGCCTGCGCGCGCGCATCGAGGAAACGCTCGGCACCTCGCTGTCCTCGGCCAAGCCGACGCAGACGATCTGAGCCGGCGTCCGGCAGGCGCGGCAGGGTGCCGCGGCTGGGGTTAGCCTAGGCGGCATGTACGTCGATTCGCATTGCCATCTGAGCTTCCCCGAGCTCGCCGGAAACATCGATGCCGTTCGCGCCGACATGGCCTCGGCAGGCGTCGACCGGGCGCTCGTCATCTGCACGACGCTCGAGGAGTTCGCCGACGTGCATGCGATGGCCCAGCGCTTCGACGGCTTCTGGTGCAGTGTCGGCGTGCACCCCGACAACGAGGGCATCGCCGAGCCGAGCGTCGACGATCTCGTCGACCGTGCGGCGTTGCCGAAGGTCGTCGCCATCGGCGAGACGGGGCTCGACTACTACCGCCTGGGCGACCGCACGGTCGCCGACATGCAGTGGCAGCGGGATCGCTTCGCGACCCACATCCGGGCGGCGCGGCGGGCGTCGCTGCCGCTCGTGATCCACACACGCGCCGCCTCGGACGACACGCTTTCGGTGCTGCGCGGCGAAGGCGAGGGCGAGGCGAGGGGAGTCTTCCACTGCTTCACCGAGACGGCGAGCGTGGCCCGGGCGGCCCTCGACCTGGGCTTTTTCATCTCGTTCTCGGGGATCCTGACGTTCCGCAACGCCGCGGACCTGAGGGACGTGGCCGGCTTCGTGCCGCTCGACCGTTGCCTGATCGAGACCGACAGCCCGTATCTGGCACCGGCGCCGCACCGCGGCAAGACGAACACGCCGGCTTTCGTGCCGCTGGTTGCACGTCAACTGGCCGACATCAAGGGTCTGTCCGTGGAAAGCGTCGCGGAAGCGACGAGCCGCAATTTCGAGGTTCTCTTCGGTCCGACCGTCGCTCAGATGACATAGAAATCACTTTAGAAAAGACATCTTAATGGCTGTCGCGTAAGGTAAAAAAAGTTATTCTGTTTCGTTTCGAGGCAGGTCGGCAAGGACAGGCTTGTCAGTCGTCGCCTGACAAGCGGTACGGCGCCGCACCATCTTCGCTCGGCGGGCGCGACTGCCTAAAGTCGCGTCGCATCGCCACCCGAAGCCCACGAAAGCGCGCCATGACCGAAACCTCCGTTGCCGGCAACCCGTTCGCCTTGATGATCGCCCCGGAAGCCATCTTCGCAGCCATCGAACGCTCGGAGCGCCTCGCGCGCCTGAAGAGCACGATCTGCCATCCGCTCGACAAGCCCAGGCCGCAGCCGCAGGCCGCCGAGCTGAGCGACTTCGACCAGCAGGTCGACGCCGTCCAGATCGATCCGACCGGTTTCGGCGAGATCTGAACCGGCTCTCTTAAGCGCGACAATGTATATTATGTAAACCGAACGAGAGAAGCGGATCCCGACCCTGCGGCTCGCCCCCTCCAGGGGATGCTCGCGGCGGCACCACGTGCTATACCTCGCGCCCCGAACGGAGGAGCGACGACCATGGCAACGGGACTGCTCGAGGCGCTGGGCCTGCCGAAGGCCGCAGTGCCGGGTGGCCGATCCGCGCCGGCGGCGCCGCCGCCCGGTTCGCCGGCACCGCCCGCAAGCGACACGCCGACGGCCCGAGGCTGGTCGCTTTCGCCCGACGGCGGCACGGCCCCCAGCAAGGCGCCCTACCTCGACCTGAACAGTCCGGACATGAAGGCCGCCCTGCTGCGCGGCATTCAGGAGCAGGCCGCGAAGGACAAGCTGGAGGCGCAGCACGTACTCGCGAAGGTGGACAAGCTCCTCGACGACGTCGGGGCGTACGTCGCCGGAATGCCCGCCGATGCGCTGCAGAAGGCGAGCTACGCCCAGGTGATGGCCGAGGTGCGCAAGCGCTTCCCCGAAGCCGCCGGCCTGTCGCAGTGGGTCAAGGACACGTCGGTCAAGGTGCCCGAGCTGAAGCGCAAGCTGCCGTCGTCGAAGGCGCTGATGTCGGTCGTCGAGAAGGCGATCGACGTGCGTGGCGCTCAGCTCGGCTGGGCGCTCTCGACCGGCAAGGACGCCAGGACGCTCGCCACCGATCGACTGCTCGCCGCCTACATGTCGGAGCTGCCGTCGGGCGTGACCGTCGCCATCGGCGGCGACGGCGTCGTCCGCCTCTCGCTCGACGGTGCGGCGCTGTCCGTGAAGACGCCGGCCGGCGATGTCGACGCCGCCGCTGACAAGGGCCGCTCCTCGATCTCGCTGAAGACGGACGACTATTCGATCCAGGTCGAGAACGAAGGCTGGAAGGATTTCGATCCGCAGCTGCGCGGGCAGTGGAAGCGCATCGGCGACGCGACGTCGATCGTCGTCAAGCTCAAGGCCGACCGTGACAAGGCCAGGCTGGAACTCGAGCAGAAGAAGAAGGACGGCACCGAGATCACCGGCGACGTGACGGCCGACTACGAGAAGAAGGAGGCCGCGTTCAACCTGGCCTGGACCAAGCTCCAGGAGAAGGTCACCGTCATCGCGAAGGCGTCGGAGGAGAAGATCACCGCGAGCGTCGCCTACCTCAAAAAGGACAAGGACGACAGGGACGCGGTGAACGCCGGCGCCGACGCGGAGGTCGATCTCAAGGCGCTCAAGGGCAAGCTCAACGCCTACTACAAGACGCCGACGCTCGAAGCGGTGCTGCAGGTGGCCGCCGCCGCCGACACGGTGGCGGCCAGGCTCGAGATCAACGCCGTGAAGGCAGGCGTCGTCGTCACCGCGAGCTTCGAGAAGGCGCTCGACGAGACCAAGGCCGCCATCGAGGTGATGGCGCGTGACGGCAAGACCAAGATCGCCGCCGAGCTGAAGCAGAAGGCGGACGAGCTGACCGGCAAGCTCAAGATCGTGCACGAGCAGAAGGACCTGAAGCTCGCCGCCGAGATGGAGAAGACGCTCAAGGAGGTCCGCGGCTCGATCGAGGTCGAATACAGGAAGGGCAACACGGCCGTCAAGGGCGGGGCCAGCGCATCGACTTCCGGTGAGGTGGGCGGCAAGGTGCAGATCGACATCGCGTTGAAGGAAGGCCGCGCCTTCCAGAGCTCGAGCGAGAAGCTGTCGTTCACCGCCAACGTGTCGAACCAGGGCTACAGGTTCGAGGTTGCGTTCTCGATGGGCGAACCGGTCGAGACCGCCAGCCTGCAGGATCTGTTCAAGGACGCCGACGCGCAGATCAAGGAGCTCTACCGGATGGCCGGCGACAAGGGCATCCGCAGCATCGACGACGCGGCGACGCTCAACGTCAGGATGCAGGAGGTGATGAAGCCCGTGAAGGACGCTGCGTCCAAGGCGAAGACGCTGAAGAAGAAGTCCGAGATCAGCGCCAGCTTCGGCTTCGCCATCGAGGGCGACTGGCCGGTGGGTGGAAAGGCGACACCGCCAGCCGCGACGGTCGGCGTGACGTTGCGCTTCTGACCATGACCGTCTACCGCCTCGGCGCCCTCGCCCCCTCCATCGCCGCTTCGGCCTACGTGGCGCCGGGCGCCACCGTCATCGGCGACGTCCGCCTCGGCGCCGACGCGAGCGTCTGGTTCGGCGCCGTCGTGCGCGGCGACAACGCGTCGATCTCGATCGGCGCCGCCAGCAACGTGCAGGAAGGCGCCGTGCTGCACGCCGACCCGGGCTTCGACCTCACCATCGGCGAGCGGGTCACCGTCGGCCACCAGGCGATGCTGCATGGCTGCACGATCGGCAACGGCTCGCTGATCGGCATCCAGGCCGTCGTCCTCAACGGCGCCGTGATCGGCAGACAGTGCCTGGTCGGCGCCGGCGCGGTCGTCACCGAGGGGAAGTCGTTCCCCGATCGCAGCCTCGTCCTCGGTGCACCGGGCAAGGCCGTGCGCCAACTGAGCGACGAAGACGTCGCCGGCCTCGAAGCAGCCGCCGCCAGCTACGTCGAGCGCGTGGCGCGCTTTCGCGCCGATCTCGAGCCGCTGGAGTAAGGTTCGGTCGCATGAAAGACCTCTTCGACAACCCCATGGGCCTGTGCGGATTCGAGTTCGTCGAGTTCGCGTCGCCCGAGCCGGGCAACCTTGAACGCGTGTTCGAGCAGCTCGGCTTTCGCCACGTCGCCAATCACCGCTCGAAGGACGTTCGGCTCTACCGCCAGGGCGAGATCAACTTCATCGTCGACCGCGAGCCGAAGAGCCGGGCCGGTTACTTCGCTGCCGAGCACGGGCCGTCGGCGTGCGGCCTCGCGTTTCGCGTTCGTGATTCGCACAAGGCCTATGCGCGTGCGCTCGAGCTCGGTGCGCAGCCGCTCGAGATGGCGGTCGGACCGATGGAGCTGCGCCTGCCGGCGATCAAGGGCATCGGCGGCGCGCCGCTCTACCTGATCGACCGCTTCGAGGAGGGCAGGTCGATCTACGACATCGACTTCGAGTTTCTCGAGGGCGTGGATCGGCATCCGCGCGGACACGGCCTGAAGGTCGTCGACCACCTCACCCACAACGTCTACCGCGGCCGCATGGCGTTCTGGGCCGACTTCTACGCCAGGCTGTTCGACTTCCGCGAGATCCGCTATTTCGACATCCAGGGCGAGCACACCGGCCTCACGTCTAAGGCGATGACGGCGCCCGACGGCCTGATCCGCATCCCGCTGAACGAGGAGTCGTCGAAGGGCTCCGGGCAGATCGAGGAGTTCCTGATGAAGTTCAACGGCGAGGGCATCCAGCACATCGCCCTCCTCTGCGACGACATCCTCGAGACGATCGACAGCCTGTCGCTCGCCAGCGTGCCGCTGCTCGCCGCGCCCAACGACGTCTACTACGAGATGCTCGAGCAGCGCCTGCCCGGCCACGGCGAGAACGTGAGCGAGTTGCAGACCCGCGGCATCCTGCTCGACGGTTCCACCGAGGGTGGCAAGCCGCGCCTGTTGCTGCAGATCTTTTCCGAGGCGGTGCTCGGCCCGGTGTTCTTCGAGTTCATCCAGAGAAAGGGCGACGACGGGTTCGGCGAGGGCAACTTCAAGGCGCTGTTCGAGTCGATCGAGCGCGACCAGGTGCGCCGGGGCGTGCTGCAGCCCGCCTGAGGCCGCTGGCGATGCGCGACGGGCAGAAGAGCACCCCCGACTCCGGCTACCAGTCCGGCTTCGGCAACCACTTCGCGACCGAGGCGCTCGAAGGCGCCCTCCCCGTCGGCCGCAATTCGCCGCAGCGCGCGCCCTACGGCCTCTACGCCGAACAGCTCACCGGCACTGCGTTCACCGCGCCGCGCGCCGACAACCGCCGCTCGTGGCTCTACCGCATCCGCCCGGCGGCCATGCACGAGCCGTTCGAGCCGATCGACGCCGGCCGCATCGTCAGCGACTTCTCGGCACGGCCGACGCCGCCCGACCAGCTGCGCTGGAACCCGTTGCCGATCCCCGCCGAGCCGTGCGACTTCGTGCAGGGGCTCGTGACGATGGCCGGCTTCGGCGATCCGCATGCGCAGAGCGGCGCCGCGGCGCACGTCTATGCCGCCAACCGCTCGATGCAGCGGCGCGTCTTCTACGACGCCGACGGCGAGTTGCT
Organism: Burkholderiales bacterium; assembly: GCA_038234975.1. GTDB lineage: Bacteria > Pseudomonadota > Gammaproteobacteria > Burkholderiales > Burkholderiaceae_C > Schlegelella_A. Next base: position 3,644 of record JBBSUK010000108.1, on the reverse strand, counting down.
GGTCGTTCCGCAGCAGGGCCGGCACCGCTTCGTCACCGAGCTGGGCGTGCTCGATGTCGAGCCCCAGGAAATCTGCGTCATCCCTCGCGGCGTGCGCTTTCGCGTCGAGTTGCCCGACGGCGCCGGACGCGGCTACGTCTGCGAGAACTACGGCGCCAACCTGCGCCTGCCCGATCTCGGCCCGATCGGCTCCAACGGGCTGGCGAATCCGCGCGACTTCCTCACGCCCGTGGCCGCGTATGAAGACGTCGACGCCGAGCACGAGCTCGTCGGCAAGTTCATGGGCCGGCTCTGGTCGGCGAGGATGGACCATTCGCCGATCGACGTGGTCGCCTGGCACGGCAACTATGCGCCGTACAAGTACGACCTGCGGCGCTTCAGCCCGATCGGCTCGATCGGCTTCGACCATCCCGACCCGTCGATCTTCCTCGTCCTGCACAGCGCCTCCGACACGCCCGGCGTGAGCACTCTCGACTTCGCGATCTTTCCGCCGCGCATCCTGGCGATGCGCGACACCTTCCGGCCGCCCTGGTTCCACCGCAACATCGCCAGCGAATTCATGGGCCTCGTGCACGGCGCCTACGACGCCAAGGCGGAGGGCTTCCTGCCGGGCGGCTGCAGCCTGCACAACAGCATGAGCGGCCACGGCCCCGACGCCGGCACCTTCGAGAAGGCGAGCCGCGCCGACCTCTCGAGGCCCGACGTGATCGAGGACACGATGGCCTTCATGTTCGAATCTCGCTGCGTGTGGCGGCCGACGGCGCACGCCATCGACTCGGCCGAGCGCCAGCGCGAGTACTACCGGTGCTGGCAGGGGCTGCAGAAGCACTTCGATCCGGGGCGGCGCTGACGCGCCGGGCGCGGGAGGTTAGCGCAGGGCAGACGCCACGGCCTCGAGCGTCTGCGGGTGCGCCGCCAGAACCCGGCGCAGCGTCGGCAGACGGCGCCGGGCCGAGCTCGCGACGGCGGTCGGCGCTCCTTGCAGCGACGCCTCCAGCCTCTGGTCGCCCTGCTCCACGAGGAGCGCCGCGAGCGTCGCGGCCTGCATCACGTCCTTCTCGGCCTTCTCGCGCGCTGTCGCGGGGCGCCCGGCGCTGGCATACAGCTTGTGCCAGAGGAAGCGCTCGGCCAGCGGCACGCGAACCGGGATGCCATGGCCCCCCGCCAGAACGGTCGCCTCGACCGCACCGTCGAGCAGCCACCCGTAGTGCGGAATCGACTCCGCATGCCAGTCGAGCTCCGGCACCGCCACGGACGCACCCAGCGTCCGCCCGGGTGCCAGCAGGTCGACCCGCAGCCCGTCCCGGCCGGGAAGCTTGGCCGAGGTCGACGGGCTCTGGCTCGGCAGGCCCGGCACTGCGGTGAACGGCAGCTTCGTCGCCTGCAGGATCGACAGGAACGGCAGCGGCGAGGCGAGGTCGAGGCGCTGCCGTCGCGCGAGGTCGATGTCCTGCGTCCGTGCCGCCACGGCCACGGCGCCCAGCTCGTTGAGCCACGCCATGTAGGCGAGCGTCCCGGTGACGGCGAGGCCAGCCGCGAAAGCGCCGCGGTTGTGCAGTTCGACGAGCACGCGCGCCACGCCCTTGTCGGCGACCTGGAAACCGAGACGGCGAAGATGTCCGACCTGCTCGACCGTCCACTGCGCGAAGGCGATGCGATCGCGGGCGTCGGCGACCGAGGTTTCGTCGGCTGCCGAGCCGATCAGCTCCTCGGCCTGCACGCCGGGCGCCGGGTAGTAGACGCGGTACCAGTACGCGTGACCGGTGCCGCTGCGCTCGTAGAGCGTCCCCGGCGTGCCCGGCAAAAGCGAACCGGCCAGGCGCGTGCGCTCCTTCAGCTCGGCGTACTGGGTGCGCCAGGCGAGTTCGTGGAGGCGGTAGAGCGGCGTGTCCAGGGGGTCGACTCGTTGTTACCCAATGAAATCATAGATCATTGGGTAACTCGGCGTCGCTCCCCTTCCCGGGCGCTCAGCTCTCGCGTGACGCCCGCTTGCGCTCGTGCTCCTTCAGATGGCGCTTGCGAACGCGGATCGACTTCGGCGTGATCTCGACAAGCTCGTCGTCGGCGATGAACTCCACCGCGTATTCGAGCGTGAGCTGGATCGGCGGCGTGATCTTGATGGCGTCTTCCTTGCCCGAGACGCGGAAGTTCGTCAGCTGCTTGCCACGCACCGCGTTGACGACGAGGTCGTTGTCGCGCGAGTGGATGCCGATGATCATGCCCTCGTAAAGAGGGTCGCCCGCCTTGACGAACATGCGGCCTCGGTCGTCGAGCTTGCCGAGCGAGTAGGTCACGGCCTCGCCGTCGTCCTGGCTGATCAGCACGCCGTTCTTGCGCCCTTCGATCTCGCCCTTGTAGGGCTCGTAGCTGTCGAAGATGTTGCTGATCAGGCCGGTGCCGCGGGTCAGGTTCAGGAACTCGTTGGAGAAGCCGATGAGGCCGCGCGCCGGGATCTTGTATTCCAGGCGCACTCGGCCCCTGCCGTCGGGTTCCATGTTCACGAGCTCGGCCTTGCGCTCGCCAAGTGCCTGCATCACGGCGCCCTGGTGCTGGTCTTCCACGTCGGCCGTCAGCTGCTCGATCGGTTCCTGACGCTCGCCGTTCACCTCGTGGAAGACGACGCGCGGCTTCGACACCGCGAGCTCGTAGCCCTCGCGGCGCATGTTCTCGAGCAGGATCGTGAGGTGCAGCTCGCCGCGGCCCGAGACCTCGAAGATGCCGTCCTCGTCGGTGTCGATCACCTTGAGCGCGACGTTGCTCTGCAGCTCGCGGTCGAGCCGGTCGCGGATCTGGCGGCTGGTCACGAACTTGCCTTCCCGGCCCGCGAGCGGCGAGTTGTTGACGCAGAAGTTCATCGTCAGCGTCGGTTCGTCGACCTGCAGCATCGGCAGCGGCAACGGGCTTTCGAGGTCGGTCAGCGTCACGCCGATGCCGATTCCCTCGATGCCGTTGATGAGCACGATGTCGCCCGGGCCGGCTTCGGTCGCCTGCTGCCGGTCGAGGCCCTCGAACTTGAGCACCTGGTTCACCCGCGCCTTGAGCGGCGCCGAGTCGGGGCCGGCGTAGACGGCCACGTCCTGCATGGGCTTCAACGTACCCTGGTTGATGCGCCCGATGCCGATGCGGCCGACGTAGGTGGAGTAGTCGAGCGAGCAGATCTGCAGCTGCAGCGGGTCGGTGGGTGATCCTTCGTGCGCCGGCACGTGCTTCAGGATCGCGTCGAACAGCGGCGCGAGGTCGCTGCCGATCTCGCCCTGCGTCAGGGTCGCCCAGCCGTTCAGCCCGGAAGCGAAGACGATCGGGAAGTCGAGCTGCTCCTCGGTCGCGTGCAGCTTGTCGAACAGGTCGAAGGTGGCGTTGATGACGTAGTCTGGCCGCGCCCCGGGCCGGTCGACCTTGTTGACGACGACGATGGGCTTGAGACCCAGCGCGAGCGCCTTCTTGGTCACGAAACGCGTCTGCGGCATCGGGCCTTCGACCGCGTCGACCAGCAGCAGCACCGAGTCGACCATCGACAACACGCGCTCGACCTCGCCGCCGATGTCGGCGTGGCCCGGCGTGTCGCCGATGTTGACGTGGGTGCCCTTCCACTCGACGGCGCAGTTCTTGGCCAGTATGGTGATGCCGCGCTCGCGCTCGAGGTC
>JBBSUK010000107.1:0-12261 GCA_038234975.1 Burkholderiales bacterium | reverse complement strand
TCCAGTTCCGCCGGTGCAAGCACGACGTCGAGCGTACGGCGCTCGCCGTCGATGCGGATGCGGTCCCCGTCCGTCAGCAGTGCGATCGGCCCGCCCAGTGCCGCCTCCGGGCCGATGTAGCCGACCATCAGGCCGCGGGTCGCGCCCGAGAAGCGCCCGTCGGTCAGCAGCGCCACCTTCTCGCCCATGCCCTGCCCGTAGACGAGCGCCGTGACGCCGAGCATCTCGCGCATGCCGGGCCCGCCGCGCGGCCCTTCGTTGCGGATGACGAGCACGTCGCCTTCGGCATAGGCGCGAGCGGTGACGGCGGCGAAGGCGTCCTCTTCGCATTCGAAGATTCGGGCCGGCCCTTCGAAGACGCTGCGCTTCAGGCCTGCGATCTTGATCAGCGCACCGTCCGGCGCGAGGTTGCCCTTGAGCACGACGACGCCGCCGGTCGCGTTCAGCGCCATGCTCGCGCTGCGAACGACGGTGCCGTCGGGTGCCGGCGCCGATGCGAGCGCCTGGGCGAGCGTCGTGCCGGCGAGCGTGAGCGCGTCGCCGTGCAGATGCCCGGCATCGTGCAGTGCCTTGAGCACCGGCGCGACGCCGCCGACCCGGTGCAGGTCGACGGCCAGGAACCGCCCGCCCGGCTGCAGGTCGGCGATCAGCGGCGTTCTCGCGAACACGTCGGCGACGTCGTCCAGCGTGAAGCGGATGCCGGCTTCGTGCGCGATCGCCGGCAGGTGCAGGCCGGCGTTGGTCGAGCCGCCGGTGGCGGCCACGGCGGCGGCGGCGTTCTCGAGGGACTTGCGCGTGACGAGATCGCGCGGCAGCGGCCCTCCGTCGCGAACGATCTGCGTCGCGCGCAGGCCGGCCTGCCGAGCCAGCGCCAGCCGCTCGCTGTAGACGGCCGGAAGCATCGCCGAGCCGGGCAGCGCCAGACCGAGCGTCTCGGCGACCATCGCCATCGTGTTGGCGGTGAACTGGCCCGGGCACGAGCCGAGCGTCGGCGCGCAGGCATGGCCGAGCGCTTCGAGTTCAGCCTCGGTCATCGCGCCGGCGAGCACGGAGCCGACGCCTTCGTAGGTGGTGAGGATCGTCACGTCGCGGCCGCGCCAGTGGCCTGGCAGCATCGCGCCGCCGTAGACGAAGACGCTCGGCACGTTCAGCCGTGCCATCGCCATCATGACGCCGGGCAGCGTCTTGTCGCAGCCGGCGAAGCCGACCAGCGCGTCGTAGGCGTGGCCGCGCATCACCGCTTCGATCGAATCGGCGATCAGCTCGCGCGAGACCAGGCTCATGCGCATGCCGCGGTGGTTCATCGAGACGCCGTCGGACACGGAAATGGTCGTGAACGGCACCGGCACGCCCTGCCCAGCCGCGACGCCGAGCCGCGCCGCATCGGCCTGCGGCCCTAACGACATCGAGCAGGGTGTGTTTTCGCCGTGCTGGCTGACGATGCCGACCATCGGCTTGCCCATGTCGGCGTCGGCCATGCCGGTGGCGCGCAGGAAGGCGCGGTGCGGGGCGCGGTCGAGCCCGTCCTGGATGACGGCGGAGCGGAGCTTGGGTGCGGGGTCTGTCATGGCGACGGCGAGGCGAGGTGGTGGGCAACGATCGCGTCGAGCGAGGCGTCGGCCGAGAGGCCGAGCGCGCGAGCGCGTTCGAACGTGCACGAAAGCGGCCAGCGGCCGAACTGGTCCTCGATCTGCGGTTGCGGATCGAACCGCACGCGGGTCGCGGCTGAAGCGTCGACACGCGCCACCGCGGCGACCACGTCGGCGACCGTCACGGCGAGCGCCGGTGCGGTGATGGCGCGCGTCGCACCGAATCGCGTCGCGTCGACGTCGGCGCATCGCAGCAGGTTGTCGACCGCCACCTGCCGCGACACGACCCAGATCGTCGCCTGCGGCCCGACCGGGCATACGACCTCGCGCCCCGCGAGCGGCTCGCGGATCAGGTCGCTGTTGAACGCGGAGCGGGCGCCGTGCGGGCCACGCGGCCGGACGACGACACCGGCCAGGCGCATGGCGCGGCCATCGACGTCGCCGCGGCGCGACGCATCGTCGATCAGCAGCTCGCAGACGCGCTTGTGCGTGCCGTAGCTCAGCGTCGGCATCGGTTCGGTGGCGTCGTCGATGCGGTTCGGCAGCGGCACGCCGAAGACCGCGATCGAGCTCGCGCAGACGAAGCGCACGAGCGGCCCGCCGCCTGCGTGCTGCCGCCGACACGAGCGCAGCAGTTCCAGGGTCGCCAGGACGTTGACGCGCTCGGCGGTGTCGACGTCGCCCTCGGCCGCGCCGCTGACTACGCCGGCGAGGTGGAACACGCGGTCGACCGGCGCGGCGAAGAGGCGCGCGACATGCGTCGGGTCGGCGATGTCGCCATCGTCCACGTCGGTGACGCGCAGCTTGTCGTCTGCTCCTGCGCCGCCTCGCAGGCGCGCGACCAGCGCCCGGCCGATGAAGCCGCCGGCGCCGGTGACGAGCACGCGCATCAGCCGCCGCCCGTCACGTCGAAGGCAACGAAACCGCCAAAGCCGAAACCGAAGTGGGGTTCATCGAGGGTTTACGAGAGCGCCGGTCCGCCGTCGGTGACGGCAAGCTCGCCGCCGGCCGCGCTGCAACGATACTCGTTCGTCGCTCGACCCTGCCCTGTTGTCCGGAGTTGCCTGCCATGAAGACCATCCGTTTCGTCGCTGCGTTCACCGCGGCGCTCGCGCTGGCCGGTGCCGCGCCAGTCGCCTCGGCGCAGACCGTGCTCACGATGTCGAGCTGGGTCGGCCCGAGCCACCTTCTGACGCGCGACGTGCTGCAGGCCTGGGCGACATCGGTCGAGAAGGCGACCAGCGGCCGCGTCAAGTTCCAGATGCTGCCGAAGGCACCGTCGGCAGCGCCGGGCACGTTCGACGCCGTGCGCGACGGCCTGGTCGACGTCTCCTACGTCACCGCCAGCTACACGCCGGCCCGCCACCCGCTGCCGCTGATGGCCGAGCTGCCCGGTGCCGGCGCCACGGCCGAGATCAACTCGGTCGCGTTCTCGCGCATCCACTGGAAGTACTTCCAGGCCGCCAACGAGTACAAGGGCGTGAAGCTGCTGGGCGTGTTCACGCACGGCCCCGGGCAGATGTTCACGGTGAACAAGAAGGTCGCGTCGGTGTCCGATCTGGCAGGGCTGAAGATCCGCACCGGCGGTGGCATTTCCGAACAGTCGGCCAAGGCGCTCGGCGCCTCGCCCTTCGTCAAGCCGGCGCCGGAGTCCTATGAGCTGCTCTCGAGCGGCGTTGCCGACGGCACCTTCTTCCCCTCGGAGTCGATCAAGTCGTTCAACCTCGACAAGGTCATCCACCACGCGACGTTCTTCCCCGGCGGCTTCTACTCGTCGTCGTTCGGCTTCTTCATGAACCAGGACAAGTGGGACAAGCTTCCCAAGCAGGACCAGGACGCGATCCTGTCGGTCTCGGGCGAGGTGCTGGCGAGGCTCGCCGGCAAGGCCTGGGACGCGGCCGACAAGGTCGGCATCGACGCGATGAAGGCGGCCAACGTCGAGGTCGTCGAGGCCAGCCCGGCGTTCGTCGCCGAGGTCAAGCAGCGCACGGCGCCGCTCGTGCAGGCCTGGATCAAGTCGGCCGACGCCAAGGGCGTCGACGGCGCCAAGGCCTACGCCGAGTACCAGGAGGAGTTGAAGAAGGTCGCGGCCGGAAAATGACCGCACGCGCTGCCACGGCGCCGCGGCCGCTGCCCGATCCCGCCGCGAGCGCCGATCCGCGCGCGGCCCTCACGCGGGCGGCGCACATCCTGGCCGGCGAGGGCCACGAGTCGGGGCTCGCGGGACAGTTGACGGCGCGCGGCCCGCGCGTCGGCACCTTCTGGACGTTGCCCCTCGGCCTGGCCTTCGACGAGGCCGAGGACGCATCGTGGCTGCTGATCGACGAGGAACTCGCCGTGCTCGACGGCGCAGGTTCGTATGGCATCCGCGAGCCGAACCCGGCGACGCGCTTCCACCTCTGGGTGTACCGATCGCGGCCCGACGTCGCTTCGATCGTCCACACCCATCCGCCGGCTGCGTCGGCGCTCGCTGCCGCGGGCCAGCCGCTGGTCGTCGCGCACATGGACGCGACGCCGCTGTTCGACGATTGCGCCTTCCTCGCCGACTGGCCCGGCCTGCCGACGGCCGACCGCGAGGGCGAGGTCATCGCCGGCGCGCTCGCCGGCAAGCACGCCCTGCTGCTCGCGCACCACGGCCTGCTCGCAGCCGGCCGCACCGTTCAGGAAGCGACTTTCCTCGCCGTCTTCCTCGAACGCATGGCGCGACTGCAGATCGACGCAGCAGCGGTCGGCGGTGTCAGGCCGATCGACCCTGGCGAGGCGCGCCGCGCCCGCGAGTTCCTCCGCACCGACCGGATCATGAACGCGACGTTCGACGCGTGGGCCCGGCGCGCCGTTCGCCGCCGGGCATGACGCGGGCGACGACGCCGAGGGCGACGCGCTGGCTGGTGGGTGGCCTCGGCGCAACCGCGGCGATCATCCTGTTCGCGATGATGATGGTGACGGCGGTCGACGTCGCTGGCCGCTATCTGTTCAGCAAGCCGCTTCCCGGCGGCTTCGAGCTGACCGAGATGATGCTCGCGGCGCTCATCTACTGCGGCCTGCCGCTGGTCTCGGTGAGCCGCGGCCACATCGTCATCGACACGCTCGACCCGTTCTTTGCACCGGCAGTGAAGCGCGGGCTCGACGTCGTCGCCGACCTGGTCTGCGTGGTCACGCTCGGCGGCATCGGCTGGCTGATCTTGCGACGCGCCCTGCGCGTCGCCGAATACGGCGACACGACCAGCGTGCTCAAGCTCCCGCTCGCACCGCTCGCCTACCTGATGGCGGCGATGATCGTCGTGACGGCCGTCATCCACATGGTGCTCGTCTTCGTGCCCCACCGTGCCGCCGCTCGCATCGACGCGAGCTGAGGAACAGGGCAGCGCATGACCGAAGCCGTCGTCGGCCTCGCCGCCATGCTCGTGCTCGCGTTCCTGCGCGTGCCGATCGCCGTGGCCATGGGCCTGATGGGCTTCCTGGGCGTCTGGTGGATGCGCGGCCTCAACATCTCGCTCGCTTCGGCGACGACGGTCGTCTACGAGTCGGGATTCCAGTACACGCTGTCGGTGGTGCCGCTGTTCATCCTGATGGGCAACTTCGTCACCAAGGCCGGCATGTCGAAGGAACTCTACCGGGCCGCGTACACGTTCGTCGGCCACTTCCGCGGCGGCCTCGCGACGGCGACAGTGCTCGCCTGCGGCGGCTTCGGGGCGATCTGCGGCTCGTCGATCGCGACCTCGGCGACGATGACGCAGGTGGCCTACCCGTCGATGCGCGACCGCGGCTACGGCGACGCGCTCGCCGCCGGCTCGATCGCGGCCGGCGGCACGCTCGGCATCCTCATCCCGCCGTCGACGCTGATGGTGATCTACGGGATCATCACCGACACCAGCATCGGCAAGCTGTTCGCGGCGGGAATCCTGCCGGGCATCGTCGCCGTGATCCTGCTCAGCGCCGCGGTGCAGTACATCGTCTGGCGCGATCCCGCCTCCGGCCCCCGCGCGCCGCGGTCGCCCTGGCGCGAGCGCCTGTCCGCATTGCGAGACGTCTGGGCGGTAGCGCTGCTGTTCGTGTTCGTCATGGGCGGCATCTACGGCGGTGTCTTCACCGCGACCGAAGGCGCCGGCGTCGGCGCGTTCGGCGCCTTCGTCATCGCGCTGCTGCGGCGCGCGCTGTCGCTGAAGGACCTGCTCGCGGTGCTGATCGACAGCGCCCGGACGACGGCGATGCTCTTCATGATCCTCGTCGGCGCGCTGGTCTTCACCAATTTTCTCAACTACACGACGATGCCCGGCGACTTGAAGGCGCTGGTTTCACGCTACGAGCTACACCCGGTGTGGGTGATGGCGGCCATCTGCACGATCTACGTCGTTCTCGGCACGGTGATGGAGGAGCTGTCGATCATCCTGCTGACCGTGCCCGTGTTCTTCCCGCTCGTCACCGGCCTGGGCTACGACCCGGTGTGGTTCGGGATCATCATCGTCGTCGTCGTCCAGATCGGGCTGATCAGCCCGCCGGTCGGCATGAACATGTTCGTGGTGAAGAGCATGTTGCCGCACATCGAGACGAAGACGATCTTCCGCGGCGTGACGCCGTTCGTGTTCGCGGAGATCGCGCTGCTCGCGATCGTCGTCGCGTTCCCGTGGCTCAGCCTGGCGCTGCCGCGCCTGCTCAAGCTCTGATCGCCGTCAGGCGCGCGCGGCGCGCAGGCGCAGGGCGAATTCCTGCAGCATGTGGATGCCGCTCTCTTCGGCCTTCTTCAGCCACGCCTGCAGGTCGGCGACGAGGTGCTCGGCGGAGACACCGGTGCGGGTCCACAGCTGGCGCAATTCCTCGCGCATGGCGACGAGCTTGCCCAGATGCGGGCTCACCGCGACTGCCGCCGCGAGCTGCGGCTTCACGTCATGCGGAATCTTGTCGTCGTCGCGGTGGAGCCAGCGACGGGCGATCCGCATGTCGGCCAGCTTGTGCGACGCTGCCGAGCCCTCGAGCTTGAGGCGCGCCACCTCCGACCGGCTGGCGCTGCGCAGGCCGCGCGCGTAGTTCGCCATCACCTCGTAGCGGTTGGCGATGATCGCGTCGAGCGTCGTGCCGTCGGCCACCGGCTTGACGGCGCCGAGCTTGAGCTGCGGCGGGATCTTGCGCACCGTCGCCAGGCCCGCCATCTCGAGCAGGCGGATGTAGAGCCAGCCGACGTCGAACTCGTGCGGCTTGACGGAGAGCTTGGCAGACGTCGGGTAGGTGTGGTGGTTGTTGTGCAACTCCTCGCCACCGATCACGAGACCCCACGGCAAGACGTTGCGGCTCGCATCGGATGCCTCGAAGTTGCGGTAGCCCCACCAGTGGCCGATGCCGTTGATGATGCCGGCGGCGGTGATCGGGATCCACAGCATCTGCACCGCCCAGACCGCGGCGCCGGCGGCGCCGAACAGCATCAGGTCGATGATCAGCATCAGGCCGACGCCTTGCCAGCTGAAGCGTGTGTAGAGGTTGCGCTCGAGCCAGTCGTCTGGGGTGCCGTGACCGAACTTGGTCATCGTCTCGGCCACCCGCGATTCCGCGCGGTACAGCTCGGCGCCCTCCAGCAGGACCTTGCGGATGCCGCGCGTCTGCGGGCTGTGCGGATCGTCGACTGTCTCGCACTTGGCGTGGTGCTTGCGGTGGATCGCGACCCACTCCTTGGTCACCATGCCGGTGCTGAGCCAGAGCCAGAAGCGGAAGAAATGCTGGACGACCGGGTGCAGGTCGAGCGCGCGATGCGCCTGGGAGCGGTGCAGGAAGATCGTCACGGCGGCGATCGTGATGTGCGTGACGACGAGCGTGAAGGCGACGATGCCCCACACGTTCCACGACACGAGACCGTGGCCGAGCCAGTCGACGAGTGCGTCAAACACCGAGATCAGGACTTCCATGAGTGAGAAGGAACCGCGTTGTGCCCCGGACTGGGCGTTGTGCCGATTCTAGGCGAGCCCCACGCGGGATAACCCTCTGAAACGACGGACATCAGACCGCACTCGAGTCGTTTTTCGCGGCCGTGTTCCGTTGCCACGCGGCGGCGTAGAAGCCATCGGTGCCGTGGCGGTGCGTCCACAGGCGCAGATCTCCCGCGCCGGCGAGCGCCGCGGCCGATCCGGCCTGCGCCTTCGCCAGCGTCGCGCCGAGGTCAAGTCGGGTGTACGCGCCGCCCTGCGCGGCATCGAACCCGGCGGCGATCGCCTCGTTCTCCTCGACCAGCGGGCTGCAGGTCGCGTAGACGAGGCGGCCTCCCGGCTTCACCAGTCGCGACGCGGCGGCGAGGATGTCGCGCTGGAGCGGGGCGAACGCCTGCACGGCGGCGGACGTCTGCCGCCAGGCGAGGTCGGGGTGTCGGCGCAACGTCCCCAGACCCGAACACGGCGCGTCGACGAGCACGCGGTCGATCTTGCCGTGCAGGCGCTGCAGCCGAACGTCGCCTTCGCCCTGGGTCTGCATCGTCACGACGTGGTCCAGCCCTGCCCTCGCGAGCCGCTCCGGCATCGCGGCGAGCCGGGCCGCCGACGTGTCGAACGCGTAGAGACGGCCCTTGCCGCGCATCTGCGCGCCGATCGCGAGCGTCTTGCCGCCGCCGCCCGCGCAGTAGTCGGCGACGGTCTCGCCGCGCCGTGCGCCGAGGGCCAGCGCCAGCAACTGGCTGCCTTCGTCCTGCACCTCGATCAAGCCGGTGCGCAACGCCTCCGTGCGCTGCAGATCGATGCGATCCTGCACCCGCAGGCCGAACGGCGAATACGGCGTGTCGGCCGCCTCGATGCCCGTTTCGGCGGCGAGCCGGGCGCGCGCCTCGTCGCGCGTGGCTTTCGCGATGTTGACCCGCAGGTCGAGCGGCGCCGGGCAGGCGACGGCCGCGCACCAGGCCCGAGCCTCGGCCTCGCCGATCTGCGCCGTGATCCGTTCGACCAGCCATACGGGCCAGTCGTGGCGCGGCGCGTCGTCGCGGTCTTGCGGGTCGGCCGCCAGCGCCCTGGTGCGCCACGCCTGTTCGGCGTTCGTCAGCACCACATCGAGCGCGTCGTCGCGGCCCTGCCAGGCGAGGACGGCGAGGCTGCGCTCGACGGCGCCCGGGCCGCCGGCCGCCCGCCAGCGCCACGTCGGCAGGTGCCGGAGCACGGCGTAGACGGTGTCGGTGAGCGTGCGTCGGTCGCGCGCGCCGAGCGACGGGTGGCCGCGCATGAACGTGAAGACGACGCGGTCGGCCGGTTCCTCGAAGGCAAGGACGCGTCGCAACAGGGCTTCGGCCGCGTCCAGCAGGGCCTTCGGGTGCATCGGACGATTATCCTTGGGCGTTGCCATGGCCAACCGCAAGTCCGCCGCCTCCACCGCCGTCGTCAGCGCGGCCCGCAGCGCCTTCGGCAGCTCGATGCGCGCCCACCATCGACTGCTGGTGTGCGGCGTCGTCGGCGCCGTGGCGGGTGTCGCCTGGCATCGAGACGTGGCTGTCGCGCGGCCTCCTCGCCTGGAACGTGCTCGTGTGGCTCTACCTCGCGTGGATCGGCATCGACATCTGGCGCGCCCCGCACGGACACGTGAAGCAGCTCGCCGAGGCGCAGACGGAAAGCGCGTTCACGGTGCTGAGCGTCGTGCTCGTCGCGGTGGTGGTCGCCATCGTCGCGGTCGTGTTCGAACTCCAGGCGGCCAAGGTCACAAGCCCGAAACACGCGGCGTCGCACGTGGCGTTCGCGGCGATCACCGTCGTCGGCTGCTGGCTGATGCTGCCGATCCTCTTCGGCCTCAACTACGCCGCGCGCTACTTCGCGGGCAGCCCGAACGGCGGGATCGACTTTCCGGGCCCGAAGGGCTTCGAGCCACAGCAGGGCGACTTCCTCTACTTCTCCTTCACCATCGCCGTGGCCGCCCAGACCGCCGACGTCGCCATCAGCTCGCCGCAGATCAGGCGCCTCGTCACGGCGCACGCGCTGGTCTCGTTCCTGTTCAACACGACCGTCCTGGCGTTCGCGATCAACGCCGGCTCGCAATTCTTCTGAACGCGCGCACTGCGCCGGGTCAGCCGGTCAGCAGTTGCGATTCGCCGTCGAGCTGGCGCACGCGCATGCCGTCGCGCGACAGCCTGCCGCCGACGAGCCAGCGCAAGGCGGTGGGGTAGAGGCGGTGCTCCTGCGCCAGCACGCGGGCGGCGAGAGCGTGCTCGTCGTCGTCGGCGCGCACCGCAACCGTCGCCTGGCCGATGATCGGGCCGTGGTCGAGGTCGGTCGTGACGAAGTGCACCGTCGCACCCGCGACCTTGCAGCCGGCCTCGATCGCGCGGCGGTGCGTCTGCAGACCCGGGAACAGCGGCAGAAGCGACGGGTGGATGTTGACCAGCCGGCCCTCGAAGCGCTGCACGAAGGCTGCGCCGAGGATGCGCATGAAGCCGGCGAGCGCGACGATGTCGGGCCGGTGCGCATCGATCGCCTCGGCGAGCGCGGCGTCGAAGGCGTCGCGCGAAGCGAACTCGCGATGGTCGACCGCCGTCGTGGCGATGCCTCGCGATGCGGCAAAGCGCAGCCCGCCCGCATCGGGCCGGTTGGCGATCACGGCGGCTACACGCGCATCCCACCGCTCCTCGGCGCACGCCCGCACGATCGCCTCCATGTTCGAGCCGCGGCCCGAGATCAACACGACGATCTGCTTCATGGCGGGCGCGAGTGTATCGGCCGCCTCCCTACAATCCGGCGCCGCCATGACGACACCCGCCCCCCCATCGCCACGCCGCGAGCGCGTCCTCTCCGGCATGCGGCCGACCGGTGCGATGCACCTCGGCCACTACCACGGCGCCCTGAAGAACTGGGTGCGGCTGCAGGACGACTACGAGTGCTTCTTCTTCGTCGCCGACTGGCACGCGTTGACGACGCACTACGAAGAGCGCGGCGTCATCGAGTCGGCCGTCTACGACATGGTCGTCGACTGGCTCGCCGCCGGCCTCGACCCCGACCGCTCGACGATCTTCATCCAGAGCCGACTGCCCGAGCACGCCGAGCTGTTCACGCTGCTGGCGATGGGAACGCCGCTCGGCTGGCTCGAGCGCGTGCCGACGTACAAGGACCAGATCGACAAGCTGAAGGACCGCGACCTCGCGACCTACGGCTTCCTCGGCTACCCGCTGCTGCAGGCGGCCGACATCCTCATCTACAAGGCCGGCTATGTGCCGGTCGGCGAGGACCAGTCGTCGCACGTCGAGCTCACGCGCGAGGTGGCGAGGCGCTTCAACCACCTCTACGGTCGCGAGCCGAACTTCGACGAGCTCGCCCGCACGGTCGTGAAGAAGCTCGGCAAGGACGCGGCGAAGGCGTTCGAGGCGGCGCGCAAGTCGTTCCAGGAAGACGGCGGCGGCGACGCGGCGCTGCAGCGCGGCCGCGAGGCGTTCGGCAGGAGCGCATCGCTCTCGACCGACGACCGCGATCGGCTGGACGGCTTCCTCCGCGGCACCGGCAAGACGATCCTCGTCGAGCCGCAGGCGCTGCACACCGAAGTGAGGAAGCTGCCGGGACTCGACGGCACGAAGATGAGCAAGAGCTACGGCAACGCCATCGCCATGCGCGAGCCGCCGGCCGAGGTCGAGCGGAAGATCCGCCGCATGCCGACCGATTCGGCGCGGGTGCACCGCAGCGACCCGGGCGACCCCGAGAAGTGCCCGGTGTGGCAGTTCCACCAGGTCTACTCGAACGCCGAGACGAAGGCCTGGGTGGTCAAGGGCTGCACGACCGCGGGGATCGGCTGCCTCGAATGCAAGCAGCCGGTGATCGACGCGATCCTCGCCGAGCAGAAGCCGTGGCGAGAGCGCGCCGAGGCCTATCTCGCCGACCCGAAACGCGTGCACTGGATCGTCGAGGTCGGCACCGAGCGGGCAAGGACCGTGGCACGCGAGACGATGCGCGATGTACGCGAGGCCGTCGGCCTTGCGTATTGAGGATCAGCGGCGCGGCTTCGGCGAAGGCGGCGCGGTCGCTTTCGCGCCGATCTTGCTCTCGGTGCCCGCCAGCAGCCGCGAGATGTTGGCTCGATGCCGCCAGGCGAGCAGAAACGCCATCACGCCGGCGACGAAGGCGATCGGCCCGGTGCCCCAGATCAGGAGCTCGTAGAACGGCGCGAACGCGGCTGCCACCAGCGAGGCGAGCGATGAGTAGCGGAAGAAGAACGCGATCACGGCCCAGGTCACGAGTGTCCCGAGGGCGAGCAGCGGGTTGAGCGCGAACAGCACGCCGGCCGCGGTGGCGACGCCCTTGCCGCCGGCGAAGCGAAACCAGAGCGGCCACAGATGACCAAGAAAGGCGCCGAGGCCCGCCAGCACGGCGGCCCAGACGACGGTGTCGGCGTCGAGACCCCATCGAGGCGCGAGCAGCGACACGGCGAATGCCGGCGCCCAGCCCTTGAGCGCGTCGAGTGCGAGCGTCAGCACGGCTGCCGCCTTGCTGCCCGAGCGCAGCACGTTGGTCGCGCCCGGGCTCTTCGAGCCGTAGCTGCGCGGGTCGGCCAGGCCCATCGCCCGGCTGACGATGACCGCGAACGACAGCGAGCCGATCAGGTAACCGGCGACGAGTGCGGCGAGGAGGATCGCGGCTTGCATCAGGATGCCGATTCTCGCGCCGCCCGGACCTCGCGACCCGTGGATCAGTCCGGCGGACGATCGCCGCCCTGCAGGCCGAAGCGCGTCTGCCGT
>JBBSUK010000106.1:0-12418 GCA_038234975.1 Burkholderiales bacterium | reverse complement strand
CCAGCCCGGCGACGTCCCCGGAGCGGGTGTCGTCCGCGACGAGCGGCCTCTCCTGGCGCTGCGCGGGCGATGGACGGCAGGTGAGCGAAGCCCCATTCGTGACGTGTGACCGCTGGCGCAGTGGCGCCGACCGTTTAAGTCGGACTCGCGGGGGCCGAAAATGACGACATCGGCGTGAACGGCGACCTGTCGTGCCGCCTTGCCTGCAATCGTCCACGCCAGCCCTTCATCGACGTGACCCTCGACAGCCACACCGTCTCGCTCGACGCCGAAGCGCTTGAGCGCCTGCGCGACCTCGACCCGTCCGGCAGCGGGCGGCTGGTCGAGCGCGTGCTCGGCGCCTTCGCGGCGTCGATCGAGCGGCTCGAGCCGCAGCTCGCCGCCGCTCGTGCCAAGGCCGACATGCGAACGATCTCGCAGGTCGCGCACACGCTGAAGTCGTCGTCGGCAAGCGTCGGAGCGCTCGCGCTGTCGAAGCTGTGCGCCGAGATCGAGGACGCCGTGCGCAACGAGGCCTTCTCCCGCCTCGACGAGCCGCTCGATGCGATGCAAGCCGAGCTGCACGACGTGCTGCAGGCGGTCCGGTCGTTGCGGCCCTGATGTGAACCCGGACCTCATCGACTCCGCCGGCGACGATCTACCCGATCGCCCGAGGGTGCTGCTCGTCGACGACGACGAGGTCACTTTGCTGCTCACCTCGGTCGCGCTGCGCGACCACGGCTTCGCCGTGACCGAGGCGACGGGTGGTGCCGCGGCGATCCGCTCGCTGACCGAATGGCTGCCCGACATCGTCGTGCTCGACGCGGTGATGCCCGGGCTCGACGGATTCGAGACCTGCCGCGAGCTGCGCGTGCTGCCGGGGTTCGAGTCGCTGCCGGTGCTGATGCTCACCGGCCTCGACGACGACGCGTCGATCACCCGCGCCTACGAGGTCGGCGCCACCGACTTCTTCGTCAAGTCGACGCAGTGGCGGCTGCTCGCCGGCCGCCTGCGCTACCTGCTGCGCGCGTCGCGAACCCGGGTCGAGCTGGAGCGCAGCAAGTCGCGCCTCGCCCGCGCCCAGGACCTGGCCCGCATGGGCAGCTTCGACTGGAAGCAGGGCCGGGGCGGGCCGGTATTCTCGGTCGAGGGCCTGCGCGTGTTCGGCGTCGCGCCCGACCAGCCGCTGCGCTTTCGCAGCCTGCTGCGGATGGTTCCGGAAGACGAGCGCAAGGGCTTCATCGATCTGACGCACCGCGCCATCGAGCGCAGCACCGTGCTCGCCACCGACGTCCACGCGCGGCTGTTCGACGGCCGCCAGCGCATCGTCCACATCGAGGCCGAGCCCGAGTTCAACGAGCACGGCAACCTGACGGGCTACACCGGCATCGTCCAGGACGTGACCGATCGGCGCCTCGCCGAAGACCGGATCCGCCACCTCGCCAACTTCGACACCCTCACGGGCCTGCCGAACCGCCGCCAGCTGATCTGGCGCGCCGAGCGCGCGCTCGAGCACGGCCGCAGGCTGGGGCACCAGGTCGCGCTGCTGCTGATCGACCTCGACCGCTTCAAGGTCATCAACGACACCCTCGGCCACGGCGCCGGCGACGAGCTGCTCGTCGAGGTCTCGCGGCGCCTGCGCTCGTGCGTGCGGCACTCCGACCAGGTCCTCGAAAGCTCGATCGAGACGGTCGGCGTGCGCTCGCACCGCACGCTCGAGGCGGTCGGCCGGCTCGGCGGCGACGAGTTCGTCGCCCTGCTGCCGGAGGTGATCGACGAGCGCGACGCCGAGCGCGTCGCCGAGCGCATCCTCGAGGCGATGCGCCTGCCGATCCTGGTCGGCCTGCAGGAATGCTTCGTCACCGCCAGCGTCGGCATCGCGCTGTTTCCGCGCGACGGCGGCAGCGTCGCCGACCTGATGCGCAACTCCGACGTCGCGATGTACTCGGTGAAGTCGGCCGGCCGCAACTCGGCGATGGTGTTCCGGCCGAGCTTCGCCGGCCGGGGCCGCGAGAAGCTCGAGCTGGAGAGCGCGCTGCACAAGGCGATCGAGCGCGAAGAGCTGGTGCTGCACTACCAGCCCAAGATCGACGTGCGCGGCGCGAAGATGGTCGGCGCCGAGGCGCTGATGCGCTGGCGTCGCCACGGCGCGCTCGTCGCGCCGAACGATTTCATCCCGCTCGCCGAGGAGACCGGCCTCATCACGCCGATCTCCGAGTGGGCGATCCGCGAGGCCGCGCGTCAGGCGCGGGTCTGGAAGGACAGCTTCGGCTTCGCCGACTCGATCGCCGTCAACCTGCCGAGCCGGCTGTTCGAGCGCACCGACCTCGTCGAATACATCCACCAGGCGGTCACCGCGTACGGCGTTCCGCACCATGCGATCGAGCTCGAGATCACCGAAGGCAGCCTGATGAAGGACCTGCAGAACGTGATCCCGTCGCTGCATCGGCTCAACGAGATCGGCGTCGAGATCTCGATCGACGACTTCGGCACCGGCTACTCGTCGCTCTCCTACCTGACGACGCTGCCGATCTCCGAGCTCAAGATCGACCGCAGCTTCGTGCGCGACCTCGGCATGACGCCGCAGAGTTCGGCAATCATCACCGCCATCATCGCGCTGGCCCGCGCGCTGGGTCTGCGCGTGATCGCCGAGGGCGTGGAAAACCTCCGCCAGATGGAGGTGCTGCACCGCCTGGGCTGCGGGATCATGCAGGGCTTCCTGTTCAGCAAGCCGCTGCCCCCGGACGACATCGAGACGTGGCTGCAGCAGACCGTGCTGCCTCAGAAAGCGCCGTGGATCGGACGCGCCGGCAGCGACGCACCCGAGCCGCCGGTGGCCGTCCGCCGCACCCGGCCCCGCAATACCTAACCGCTCAGCCCCCCGGAGGTCCCATGGAGACGACGCGACCCTCGCCCCTGGCGCCTGCCGTCGTGGCTCGCACCGCATCGGGCGAGGTGTCGACCGCGCAGCTTGCCAAGGCGGCTCTGCGCCGCCTCGCCACCGAGCGAATCGAGCCGACGCCGGAGAACTACGAACGTGCGTGGCGGCAGGAGTCGGGCGAGGCGGGCGGCAACGCCGACGCGCTGGCCGCGCTGATCGAGCGCCTCGTCAAGGGGGTCGAGCGCGGTGGCCGCAACTGGACGCTGGCGCGTCGCAAGGACGGCGTCCAGCGCGTCGTCGCCGGGAGTCGCTTCGACGCGAAGAAGCTCCAGCAGCGGCTGACGCAGCTCGTCAACAGCTGGGACCACGATCAACTCTCGGCCGATGTCGAGGTCGCCACGCCGCAGGCCGAGCCCGAGCCGACCGCCGCCGACGCCGCCGCTGCGGTCACTGCCGACGGCTGGAAGCGCATCGCCGCGGTGCTCGCGGGTGGCGTTCGCCACGCGCTGCCCGACGGCGACGACGCCGGCCGTGCCCTCGCAGCCGAGGTCGACGGCATCGTCGCCCGCATCGGCGAGCAGGGCGCGACGCCGGAGCTCACGGCGGAGCTCGAGGCCGTCGGCCCACGCCTGGGCCGCGTGCTGCAGCACCGCCAGCACCTGTTCGCGCAGCTCAACAAGCTCTGCGGCGAGCTGACCGCGAGCCTCGCCGAGCTCGCCGAGGACGGCAGCTGGGTCAAGGGCCAGTGCGAGGTGATCGAGGCCAAGATCGCGGAGGGCCTGACGGCGCGCGGCGTGCGTTCGGTGAGCGACATGCTGCACCACGCGCGGGCCCGCCACGCGGAGGTGAAGGGCGAGCGAGAGCAGGCCCGTGACGCGCTCAAGGTGCTGATCCACCAGATGCTCGGCGAGCTCGGCGAGCTCGGATCGAAGACCGGCGACTTCCACGAGAGCGTCGGCCGCTACGCCGAGGTGATCGAGGAGTCCGACTCGCTCGAGAGCCTGACCGGCGTGGTGCGCGAGATGGTGGCCGAGAGCCGCGCCGTGCAGTCGCTCGTGCAGCAGACGCAGGCGCGCCTGCAGGAAGAGCACAGCAAGGCGACCGGCCTGTCGGAGCGCGTGATCCGGCTCGAAGACGAGATGCGGCGCCTCTCCGACGAGGTCTCGACCGACCAGCTGACGCAGATCGCCAACCGGCGCGGCCTGATGCAGGCGTTCGAGGTCGAGCTCGCGCGGCTCAAGCGCGACGGCGGCGAGCTCGCCGTCGGCCTGCTCGACATCGACAACTTCAAGCGCCTCAACGACGAGCTCGGCCACAGCGCCGGTGACGAGGCGCTCAAGTCGCTCGCCTCGGTCGTCACCAAGACACTGCGCCCGGGCGACCGCGTGGCGCGCTACGGCGGCGAGGAGTTCGTGGTGCTGCTGCCGCAGACGCCGGTGGGCGAGGGCCAGCAGGTTCTCACGCGCCTGCAGCGATCGCTGACCGGTGGGCTGTTCATGCACAAGGACGAGAACGTCTTCGTCACGTTTTCGGCCGGCGTGACCGACTACCGCATCGAGGAACGCATCGAGGATGCGCTCGAGCGCGCCGACCAGGCGCTCTACGAGGCCAAGCGCACGGGGAAGAACCGCACCTGCGTCGGCTGACGGGTCGCGCCGGGTCGCCGCCTCAGTCGGCCGTCGGCTCGTCGTCGAGCACGGTGCCGGTGCGCTGCGCGTCGCGCTCGAATGCGGCCACGGTCGCCTCGGGCGCGGTCGACGTCATCAGCGCGGCGCGGAACGCATCGGTCTCGCTGGCGTAGAACGCGCGCACGACCTGGCGCTGCTCGGCCGACATCGCCTCGACGATCGCGTTGAGGAAGCACTCGACCGCGAGCAGGCTGCCCTGCAGTTCGCAGATCTGTTCGCCGTGGGTGCGGTCTTCCATGTCGTGGGTCTCCGATCGGTGGGCGGCGCTCGCCTGAGCTCGCGCCATGGCGGGTCGGCATTCTGCGGTACGGCACGTGTCAGCAAGAAACCTTGCGCCGCGCTGCGGCTTTCGGCGCGCCATCATGCGGGTTCGAGAAGCGCAAGGAGAACTGACGTGCCCGAACCCCTTGACGCGCTGCTGCTTCCGGTGGAGCACCTGAAGCTCTCGCGGGAACGGCTGCGGATGGCGTTGCTCGCCCGCGTCCCGGCCGAGGCCGCTCCAAAGCCTCCCGGAGCGATCGCCGAGGCGATGGGGAAAGTGAAACGGGCCCTGCCCGGCGGCGAAGCCGTCGTCGAGGCGGCGAGGGAGCACCGGGTGGCGCTCGTCATCGGCGGCGTGGCGCTTGCCGTCCTGATCGCCCGCCCCTGGCGGCTGCTGCTCAAGCCGAAGGTGCTTGTCACCATCGCCGTGCCGCTGGCCGCGTATGGGGTCAAAAAGGTGCCGATGCGGGTGTGGATGAACCTTGCGGCGAGCTTGGCGCGCATGGTCTGGGCGAGGCGCAGACGTCGCCGCGTCTGTGCTCGCGAGCGGCGGCATCGGGCCGGGAGATCGGAGTTTGCAGATGCCCGAGCGACCATTCAGCGCGTACGCGCCGGGACTGGAGGCAAAGCGGTAGACGCAGGCGGCGACCGGTTCAGCGCTTGAGAAGATGGGCATCGAGGATCGCGCAACCGCGCCCGGACCTCGGCCAGGTGTCCACTGGTACGGCGCCCCGCCGACAGCCTCGTAACGCCTGTCCGAGGCAACCGCTCAGCGCCAATACGGCCGGCAGCAACGCGATGATTCGGCAGACCATGCAAGCATCCGATCGGCGATGAATGTGTACTGAGCGGCGCGGCGCAACTGCCGAACCACCGGGCGATCACGCAAGGCCATCGCGTCGGTGCTCTTCAGGTGACATCGGGCGTGTCGTTGCATGAGGTGTCGAAAGGCCAGACCACGCTCGAAATGGGCGCCGAGTAGAAGTGCGGCGTTCGCGCGGTCGAACCCGGGGCCAGCGACACGTTCACCATCTGAACCGCGTCATCCGGTAGGTCGGCCGCGCTGCACGCGCAGCCGGGTCGAGGCCGGTTTCGTGCTGCGAGCCGCCTGCGCCGATGCCCCCCTCGATGTAGACGCTGGCGATGCCGGCTCCTTGCGCGCCGAGGATGTCGTGCTCGAGCGAATCGCCGACCATCAGGACCCGCTCGCGCGCGAGGCCCGGCAGCTTCGCGATGCCGCGTTCGAAAAAAGCTCGCAGCGGCTTGCCGTAGGCGTGAACGAGCCCGCCGAGTTCGGCGTAGCGCTGCGCGAGCGCGCCCGGCGCAGGCACGAGCCGGTCTCCGGCGGGCCGCACGATGTCGCTGTTTGCGCAGAGCATCGGAATGCCCGCGCGAACCCCGTCCTGCAGGAGCACCTCGCGATCGGCGACGACGCCGGCCGACGCGCCGACGGTGACGGCGAGAAGGAAATCGGCCTGCCCGGCGGACGCCACCACGTCGAGGTCGAGTCCTTCGACGAAATCGACGTCGTTCGCTTCTGCGATGAGGACGCAACGGCATCCGAGGCCTCGATGAAACGGATCGGCGCGTTCGCGCAGCGACTCCCATGCCACCTCGCCGGAGGTGAGGACGGCATCGAACGCCGACACCGGAAAGCCGAGCACGGCGAGCTTGTCGGCGTTGTGAGCGGCACGCCGCCCCGAGTTCGACAGCACGGCCATGCGCTTGCCTGCCGAATGCAGCCGCCGAAGACTCTCCTCGACGCCGGGATAGGGACGGATGCCGTCGTGCAGAACGCCGAACTGGTCGAGGAGGAGCGCGTCGAACGTGTCGAGGATCGAAGCGAAGCCGGCAAGGTGGCGCGAAGGATCGATGTGCATGACGCGACACGCAGGCGAGAAGCGGAGCGGCAAGCCTAGCGCAACCACGGATGCGGGAAATTCCTTCGTCGCTCGCGATGGGTCGATTGATTTCCTTTGCACCCAAGGGTGCAAAGGGAACGGCCCTTTGGCGCCGATGCGCGTTCCCTTTTCATGGCGGCGTGCTCGCGGCAGGCCCGCTGGCGGCGCAGGCGGCCGATGCCGCGCCGGTCAAGCTGCAGCTGCTCGTTCCCATCGCCGCGGGTGGCCCGCTGGCTCAGATCATGGACAAACTCGTCACGCGGTGCACAGACGAACAAGAACGTCGAAGTGAAGGCGATCCATTCCGGAACCTTCGATGAAACGATGACCAAGGCGCGGGCCCGGTTCAAGGCTGGCGACCCGCTCGACGTCACGAGATGCGTCGGCGCACCCACGCCGACAGCGCTTCGCTCGCCAGCACGATCACCGACGTCGCGATCAGGATCACCGCCACTTGCTGCCAGGCGAACTGGTTGATCGACGCGTACAGATACAGGCCGATTCCGCCGGCGCCGACGAAGCCGAGCACGCTCGATTCGCGCACGTTGATGTCCCACCGGTAGACGGCGGTCCCGACCAGCACCGGCATCACCTGCGGCAGGATCGCGGTGAACCACACCTGCGACCTCCGCGCGCCGGTGGCGGTGATCGCCTCGACCTGGCCGACGTGCACCTCCTCGATCGCCTCGGCGACCAGCTTGGCGAGGAAGCCCACCGAGCGCGCCGCCACCGCGCAGATGCCGGCGACGGGCCCCGGCCCGAAGATCGCGACGAACACGAGACCCCAGATCACCGTGTTCACCGAGCGCGACATCACGAGGATGGCCCGGCCGACGAGCCACGTGAAGCGGTTGGCGGTGGTGTTGCGCGCGGCGAGGAAGGCCACCGGCAGCGACAGCACGACGGCGATCGCGGTGCCGAGCGTGGCGATGTGGATCGTCTCGAGCAGCGCATGCAGGATGCTCGGCAGGTACGACCAGCGCGGCGGCCACATCCGCGAGACGAGGTCGGCGGCCTGCACGTGCGCGTCGGCGAAGAAGGCCCATTCGATGTCGAGTGCGGAGATCGACCATGCCACCGCCACCGCGATGACCAGCAATGCCAGCCAAGCGCGCAGCGACTCGGCAGGCGAACGCCGCTGCCACGTTCGCGCAGCCGCAGCCGCGGCGTGCGGCGTGCTCACCGCATGCGCCTGCGCACCCAGTCGCTGAACCATTCGCCGAACGCCACCAGTGCCGCGATCGACAGCAGGATCGCGGCGCTGAAGTCGTAGTCGTAGCGCGAGAACGAGGCCGACAGCGTCTGGCCGATGCCGCCGGCGCCGACGATGCCGATCACCGTCGAGTGGCGGAGGTTGGCGTCGATGCGGTAGATGAAGACGCCGAGCGAGCGCACCACGATCTGCGGCAGCACGGCGAAGATCACCACCTGGCCGAGGCGCGCGCCGGTGGCTCGCACCGCCTCCAGTGGCCCCGGGCGGATGTTCTCGATGTCCTCGGCGATCATCTTGGCGAGGAAGATCGCCGACGAGAACGCCAGCGTCAGCACGCCGGCGACGGCGCCAAAGCCGAACAGCTTGACGAACAGGATGGCAACGATCACCTCGTGGAAGGTACGGCCCACCACGATCAGCCCGCGCGCCATCGCGTAGATCGGCGCCGGTGCGAGGTTGCGCGCGGCGCACAGCGCCAGCGGCACGCAGAGGATGGCGCCAGCGATGCTCGACGCGATCGCCATCTGAATGCTCTCGAGCATGCCGTGGCCGAGCAGGCGCCAGCGTCCGAAGTCGGGCGGCCACATCCGCGACAGCATGTCGGCCGCGCGACCGAGTCCGCGTGCCACCCGCGCGTGGTCGATCGGCAGGTCGTGGATCGACCAGATGCAATAGACGACGAACGCCGCCAGCAGCAGGCTGCGCTGCAGCGGGCTGCCGAAGAGCGACGACGGCCGCCAGGTGCGGGTCGTGAGCGCGGCTGTCGTCACGCCGTAAGCTGGTCTTCGTCGTCGCCGAGGTGGCGATGCCAGTCGTCGCCGCCGTAGATGCGGTCGAGCGCGGCGTCGGTGAGGCGTGCTGGCACGTCGTCGAACACGATTCGCCCGCCGTGGAAGCCGACGACGCGATCGGCGAACTCGCGGGCGAGCGCGATGTCGTGCAGGTTGACGATCGCCGGCGTCGCCTGTTCGGTGGCGAGCTTTCTGACGAGGCCCATGATCTGGCGCGCGGTCTTCGGATCGAGGCTTGCGGTCGGCTCGTCGACGAGCAGCAGGTTCGGCCGCTGGATCAGCGCGCGGGCGATGCCGACCCGCTGCCGCTGGCCGCCCGAGAGCGCGTCGGCGCGTCGGTCGTGGAAGCCGTCGAGGCCGACCCGGTCCAGCAGGTCGAAGGCGGCCTCGACGTCGTCCGGAGCGAAGCGCCGTCGCACCGTGGCGAGGAGGCCGAGATGGCCGAGCCGGCCGGCGAGCACGTTCTCCATCACCGTCAACCGCTCGACGAGGTTGAACTCCTGGAAAATCATGCCGATGCGCCGCCGCGCCGCGCGCAGCCCCGCGCGGTCGAGACCGACGAGGTCGATGCCGTCCAGCAGGATGCGGCCCGACGTCGGCTCGACGAGGCGGTTGATGCAGCGGATGAACGTGCTCTTGCCAGCGCCCGACGAGCCGATCACCGCCACGAGCCCCGGCTCGCCGACGACGAGGTCGACTCCGTCGAGCGCACGCTTGCCAGTGGGGTAGACCTTGACGAGCGCCGAGACCTCGAGGCGCGGGCGCGCCGCGCCGGCCTCGCCACGAGGCGCCTTCGCGGCCGCTTCGGCCTGCATGCGGCTACTCCTTGTTGCCGAGCTTCTTCAGGCTGTCCTGCGTGTAGCGGATGCCGGTCGCCGCCTGGATCAGCCGCACGTCCTTCCAGTCGCGGTTGTAGTCGACCGGCCGGAAGCCGGTGACGTCCTTGAACTCCTTCGCCAGCTTGGAGTTCTTGAAGTCGAAGCTCAGGAAGGCTTCCTTGATCTTGGCCTGCAGATCCGGCGCGAGGTTGTAGGCGATGCCGAAGGAGGCGCGCGGGAACGGGTTCGACTCGTAGATGACGCGCAACGCGTCGGCCTTGAACATGCCGCGTGCCTGCATGCGGTCCTTGACCGTCGAGGCGATCGGCGCGGCGTCGTAGTCGCCGTTGACCACGCCCATGATCGAGTTGTCGTGCTTGCCCGAGTAGACGACGTCATAGTCCTTGCCGGGCTCGATGCCGAACTGCTTGAACAGCACGCGTGGCGCCGTGTCGCCCGAGTTCGAAGAGGGCGACACGTGCGCGACGCGCTTGCCCTTCAGATCGGCCATCTTGGTGATCGGGCTGTCCTTGCGCACGATCACCTGCAGCATGTAGCCGATGCTGCCGTCGGCGTGCTGCATCGCGATCAGCGGAACGAATCCGGCGAGGTTGACGGCATACGGCGTCGGCCCGGTGGCGACGCCGGCGATGTGCAGGCGCCCGGAACGCATCGCCTCGACCTGTGCCGCGTACGACTCGGCGGGGAACCACTTGATCTTCTTGCCGGTGACCTTGGCGATGTGCTGCATCAGCTCTTCGAACACGTTCTCGTAGACCGCGGGATCCTCGACCGGCGTGTACGAGAAGATCAGCGTGGAGGGATCCTGCCACTGCTTCGGGTCCTTAGGCGTGTCGGCGAGGAGATCCTTGTTCTCGTCGCAGAAGCGCACGTCGAGGTCGCCTCGGTTGGAGCAGGTCTGCGCCGTTGCGGAGGCGCTCAGCGCGATCCCGAGCAGCGCGAAGGTCGCCGCACGCAGGCAAGCGAATCGGATCGTCATGACGGATTCCTTCTGGGCAGAGGCGAGGCCCCTCGTGGCGCGCATTCTGGGCGGGCCCCTGCGCTCGCGGAATCGGTTTAAGCCCGCATTTGGCGCATTCGGGTGACGGGGCCACGCGGGCGAGCGTCCTGGCGGAGACGGTGAGATTCGAACTCACGGAGGAGTCGCCCCCTCGGCAGTTTTCAAGACTGCTGCCTTAGACCGCTCGGCCACGTCTCCGGTCGACGCGATCTTCGCATGGTGCCCGCGGGCCACGTCTGGCATATTCGTTGCACGTCCGACCGCCCGCCCAACGCTCGTCGCAAACGCCGTGTCCTCTATCGCCCGCCTCTGTTCGGCTTTCACCTTGCTCGTGCTCTGCGGCGCCGCGGGAGCCCACGACGGCGCGCATGCCGGCGCCGGCCTTGGCATCGGTGTCCGTCGCTTCCTCGGCACGCTGCCCTGCGCGCCGTCGGGGCGACGATCGCGGTCGCCGGGGTCGCCGGCTGGCTCGGTCGCCTGAGCCCACCGGCCCGGCCGTTCAGTTAGAAGTTCGCCGTCAGCGTGAGCCGCACCCGCCTCGGCTCGACCGGGTGGAAGTGGATGTCGTCCACCCCTTCGGCCGGCTCTCCCTGCAGGCGCGACGCGTAGTAGTAGTCGATGTCGCTCGCCTTCTTGCCGAAGAGGTTGAACACGTCGAGCGCGACCTTAATGTTCGGCGTGACGTTGTAGCCCATCCGCAGGTACGCCAGCGTCGTCGACTTCGACCGCCGCGAGTCATCTTCGATCAGCGAGCGCGGGCCGAAGTGGCGGACTTGAAACTGGCCGAACCACGGCCCGAGTTCCGCGACGGTGACGCCCAGCGATGCGACCCGGTCGATCGATCCCGGCACACGGTTGCCGGCAGGGTCGGCATCGGTGAAGCGGGCGCGCGACGCGGCGAAGTCGGCATCGAGCAGCAGCCACGGGCGCAGCCGCCAGTGGTTGTTCCACTCGATGCCGCTGCGCAGGCTCGGTCGGCTCGGCTCGGTCTCGCCGGCGTCGCCTACGAACACCAGCTCGGAGCCGAGCCTCAGCTGCCACAGCGCCAGCGAGCTCTGCAGGCCGGGCACGATCTCGGTCCGCACGCCGAGCTCGCCGCCCTTCGATCGCACCAGCGGCGTCACGGCGCCGACCGGGTCGCCGGTCTTGGCGGCCACTGTGGCAGCGGTGCCGCGGGCGTCATTGCTGTGGAAGCCCCAGCCGTAGTTGACGAAGGTTTCGGTCTTCGCCCACGGCCCGAAGATCAGCGACAGCTTGGGCGAGCCGATGCCGGCGCTGCGCTTGCCGGAGTTCGCGTCGATGCTGCTGCCGACGTCGAACCAGAACCGGTCGCCGCGGATGCCGGCGACGCTGCGCAGCCACGGCCGCCACTGCGTCTGGTTCTCGGCCCACAGCGACACGCTCGTCTCGCGCACGCGGCTTTCCTGCGTCACCGACGCAAGCTGTCGCTCGACGGTGGCGTAGAGGCCGACCGGCGAGAGGCGGTCGTGACGCGCCTGCAGGCCGATCGTGTTGACGGTGTCGAAGCTGCCCAGCCTGAGGTTCCAGGAGCGGCTGGTGGCGAGCCCGGCGACGGTGCGCCGTTCCGCCTGCTCGAACTGGTCGCCGGCGACGGGGTTCTCGAGGAAGTAGCTGAAGTTCGAGTACAGGTTCAGCTTCGAGCGGATCGCGTAGGCGTCGAGGCGGAACTCGCCGTCGCCGAATTGCTGCCGGTGCCGCAGCGACAGGCTGTAGCGCTCGGTCCGCCCGCCGTCGCTCGGGTCGAGCGAGCCGAAGCGGTCGACGAGGCCGCTCTCCACGGCGCGGCGCGGGATCTGGTCGGTGGCGTTCCACGAGGCCGAGTAGCCCATCGCGGTGATGGCGGT
>JBBSUK010000105.1:0-12503 GCA_038234975.1 Burkholderiales bacterium | reverse complement strand
GCCTCGTGGCCGTCGTCGCGTGCGCGCACCCGCGACGTGTCGCTGCCCCAGACGACGACGCGCATGCCGAACGCCTTGCCGTAGCCGGCGACGATCTGGCCGATCTTGCCGTAGCCCCAGATGCCGAGCGTGCGGCCTTTGAGCACCAGCCCGAGCCCGAAGTTCGGCGGCATCGACCCCGCCTTCAGCCCCGACTGCTGCCAGGCCCCGTGCTTGAGGTTGCCGATGTACTGCGGCAGCCGGCGCATCGCCGCCATGATGAGCGCCCAGGTGAGCTCGGCCGGCGCGACCGGCGATCCGACGCCCTCGGCGACGGCGATGCCCAGCCGCGTGCAGGTGTCGATGTCGATGTGCGAACCGGCACGGCCGGTCTGCGAGATCAGCTTGAGCCGCGGCAGCTTCTCGAGCAGCGCCTTGTGGAACTGCGTGCGCTCGCGGATCAGCACCAGCACGTCGGCGTCGCGCAGTCGCACCGACAGCTGGCCGATGCCCTTGACCGTGTTGGTGAAGACCTTTGCGTTGAGCGACTCGAGAACCGAAGCGCACTTGAGCTTGCGCACCGCGTCCTGGTAGTCGTCGAGGATGATGATGTTCACGGCTGCACCCAGCTCCGCCGCCGATTGTGCACGCCGCGGGGCTGCCGGCTACGATGCCGCGGCCGCAGCCGGCACCCCCTTCAGGAGACCATGAGATGACGATGACCATGCACACCGCGAGCGCGCCGGTTTTCGCGCGCATGCTGCGCAACATGAGCAGCTGGCTCGAGAAGGCCGAGCAGCACGCGGCGACGCGCAAGTTCGACCCGCAGATCCTCATGCAGGCGCGGCTCGCTCCCGACATGCTGCCGTTCGCGAAGCAGGTGCAGATCGCCTGCGACGCGGCGAAGTTCGCCATCGCGCGCATCTCGGGCGTCGAGGCGCCTGGCTTCGCCGACGAGGAGGCGACGCTGGCCGAGCTGCGCGATCGCATCGCCAGGACGATCGCGTACGTCGAATCGGTGCCGGCCTCGTCGCTCGACGGCACCGACGCGAAGGAGGTCACCGTGCCGCGCCGCGACGGCTCGATGACGATGACCGGCGAGAACTACCTCAAGGGCTTCGCGCTGCCGAACTTCTACTTCCACGCCACGACGACGTACGCGCTGCTGCGCCACAACGGCGTCGAGCTCGGCAAGCCCGACTTCCTCGGCAAGCTGAACTGACGGCGCGGCCCCGGTCGGGCCGCCGGGGTTCGCTCAGGCGAAGTGGCGGTCGAGCGTGGCGAGGCGATCGGCCGCCTCGCGCTGGCTGTGCCGGCGCGAGATCAGGCTGAACGCCTCGGCCCGCAGGTGCCACAGCTCGTGCAGCGAGCGCGTCGCGGCGATTCGCGACTGCAACGCACGGGCGGCGTCGGTCCGGATGTCGTCGACTGCGTCGATGAAGTCGAAGCGCGCGGCGACGAGCCGTTCGGGGTCGGGCCTGGCGATGCCGAAGCCCCAACCCGACGACAGCCCGAGGCGGTAGGCCCAGTCCGCGCGACGCAGTGGCGGCATCGGCGTGCCGCTGTCGAGCGCGACGCCGCGAAATCCGCAGCCCGGCGCCGGTTTCGTGCGGGGCAGGAGTCGTTCCATCGCTGTGCATTCTCGGCAGCGACGGTGACAACGATGCGACGAAAAAGCGGCCCGGGGGCCGCCAATTACCGCCGACGGTCCGCTGACCTCAGGTGAGCATGTTGTTGCGCACGAGCCCGACGGCGAGCCCCTCGATCTCGAAGAAGTCGCCTTCGCAGACGACGATCGGCGCGAAATCGGCGTTCTCCGGCAGCAGCTCGATGCCGGCCTTGGTCTTGCGGAAGCGCTTGACGGTGACGTCGTCGCCGAGCCTGGCGACGACGATCTGCCCGTTGCGCGCCTCCTTGGCCTTCTGCACGGCAAGCAGGTCGCCGTCGATGATGCCGGCGTCCTTCATGCTCATGCCACGAACCTTGAGCAGGTAGTCGGGCCGGCGCGAGAACAGGCTGGCTTCCATCAGATAGGTCTGGTCGATGTGCTCCTGCGCCAGGATCGGGCTGCCCGCCGCGACGCGACCGACCAGCGGCAGGGCGAGCTGGGCCAGGCTCGGCAGGGGCAGCGTGAACTGCTTGCCGCGCGATTGGTTGAGGGCGCGCAGCGTGTCAGACTTGAGCCGGATGCCCCGTGACGTGCCGCCGATGAGCTCGATGACGCCCTTCTTCGCCAGCGCCTGCAGATGCTCCTCGGCCGCGTTGGCCGAGCGAAAGCCCAGCTCGCCGGCGATCTCGGCGCGGGTAGGCGGGGCACCAGTGCGCTCGATGGCGCTTTGCACCAGGTCGAGGATCTGCTGCTGGCGGTCGGTGAGCTTCGGTTTTTCGAGCATCGTGCGCTCCGGCTGGTCATGTATCCAGCGCTGTATTTTCATCCAGTCTCGCCCATGATGCAACCGAAGCGCGTGCTCGTCGTCCTCGGCACCGGTGGAACGATCGCCGGACGTGGTGCACCCGGCGGCAGCGCGGTCGACTATCGGGCCGGCGAAGTCGCCGTCGGCACGCTGGTCGAAGGGCTGGCGCCCGAGGGTGTCGCCGTCGAGACCGAGCAGATCGCGCAGCTCGACAGCAAGGACATGGACGCCGCGACCTGGCTGCGCCTGGCATCGCGAGTCGCCCACCACGAGGCGCGCGACGAGGTGCGCGGCATCGTCGTCACCCACGGCACCGACACGCTCGAGGAGACGGCGTGGTGGCTGGCGCGAACCCGTTCGACCGGCAAGCCGGTCGTGATCACCGGCGCGATGCGGCCGGCGACCGCGCGTTCGGCCGACGGACCGCAGAACCTCGCCGACGCGTTGACGGTCGCGGCCACCGACGGTGCGTCCGGCGTCGTCGCCGTCCTCGCGGGTCGCATCCATGGCGCCGGCGATGTGCGCAAGGTCCACCCCTACCGCGTCGACGCGTTCACGTCGGGCGATGCGGGGGTGATCGGCTTCATCGAGGAGGGCCGTGTACGGCAGATGCGCGACTGGCCGAGCGTCGAGGCGGCCGATTTCGGCGCATCGATCGAGCAGCGGCCGTGGCCGTGGGTCGAGATCGTGTCGAGCACCGCGGCGGCCGACGGACGCGCCATCGGCGCACTGGTCGACGCCGGCGTCGCCGGCCTCGTCGTCGCGACGACCGGCAACGGCCAGGTGCATCGGGCGCTCGACGTCGCGCTTCGCCGCGCCGCAGGCCGCGGCGTCGCCGTGCTGCTTTGCCTGCGCGGCGGCATGGCCGGGACCATCGTCTCGCTGGACGCAGAACCGTTCGAATCGGCGGGCTCGCTGGGACCCGCCCAGGCGCGAGTCGAGCTGATCGTGCGATTCCTCGGCGCCGGCTGAGCGGAGCCCGGCGAGCTCAGCCGCGGCTCACGCGGTCTGCGGCGACGAGCGGGCCGCCGACTCCGTGAGCTGGTCGAGCTTCGTGCCCAGCTCGAGCCATCGGCCCTCCAGCGTCTCGATCTCCTCGGTGACGGTCTTCAGGCGGCGACCGGCATCGGCGATCCGCGCCGCGTCGAGGGCTTCCGTCGCCAGCTCCGACTCGATCCGGTCGCGCTCGCTGAACAGCACGCCGAGCTTGTGGTCGATCCTGTTGATCTCCTGCCGCACCGGCTTAGCGGCGTCGGCGCGCGCCTGGCGCTCGCGCGCCGCCTGCTGCCGCTCGGCTTTCGGGTTGACCGCGCCGCGCTGCTCCGCGGCGGCGAACGCGACCGCCTTGCCCGCCTGCGCCGTTGCCTGAGCGGTGGCGCGTGCCTGGTCGAGCAGCCAGCGCTGGTAGTCGTCGAGGTCGCCGTCGAACGGCGCGAGCACGCCGCCGGAGACGAGCCAGAATTCGTCGCAGACCTCGCGCAGCAGCGCCCGGTCGTGGCTCACCAGCATCACCGTGCCCTCGAACTCGTTGAGCGCCATGCCGAGCGCCTCGCGCGTCGTCAGGTCGAGGTGGTTGGTCGGCTCGTCGAGGAGGAGCAGGTTCGGGCGCTGCCACACCAGCATCGCCAGCACGAGGCGCGCCTTCTCGCCGCCGGAGAGCGTCGAGGTCGGCTGCGTGACCATGGCGCCGGTGAAGCGGAAGCTGCCGAGGAAGTCTCGCAGCTCCTGCTCGCGCGCCGCGGGGCCGACGTCGCGGGCGAGCCGGACCATGTGCATGAGCGGCCCGTCGGTGGGCGAGAGCACGTCGAGCTCCTGCTGCGCGAAGTAGCCGATCGTCAGCCCCTTGCCGGCGACGATCTCGCCCGCCATCGGCGCCAGCTCGCCGGCGATCGTCTTCACGAACGTCGACTTGCCCTGGCCGTTGGCGCCGAGGATGCCGATGCGCTGGCCGGCCAGGACGGAGCGGTCGATGTGGTCGACGATGCGCCGCCCGCCCGGCGCGTATCCGCACGCGACGTCGGCGAACGCGAGCATCGGATTCGGCAGGCTGCGCGGCTCGCGGAACTCGAACTGGAAGTCGGCGCTCGTCAGCAGCGGCGCGAGCCGTTCCATCCGTGCCAGCGCCTTGACGCGGCTCTGCGCCTGCTTCGCCTTGCTCGCCTTGGCCTTGAAGCGGTCGATGAAGCTCTGCAGGTGGGCGATGCGCTCCTTCTGCTTCTCGAAGCTCGCCTGCGCCTGGGCGATCCGCACCACGCGCATCTCCTCGAAGGCGGTGTAGTTGCCGCCGTAGCGAACGAGCTGGCCTTCGTCGACGTGCACCGTGACGCGCGTCACCGCGTCGAGGAACTCGCGGTCGTGGCTGATGACGACCATCGTTCCGGCGTAGCGCTTCAGCCACGCCTCGAGCCAGACGAGCGCGTCGAGGTCGAGGTGGTTGGTCGGTTCGTCGAGCAGCATGAGGTCGGCCGGGCACATCAGCGCGCGGGCGAGCTGCAGCCGCATCCGCCAGCCGCCCGAGAAGCTCGACACCGACGCGTCGAGCTCGCCGGCCTTGAAGCCGAGACCGAGCAGCATCGCCTGTGCGCGCGGCCTCGCGTCGAAGCCGCCGGCCGCGCCGATCTGCTCGTGCGCGGCGGCGATGGCGATGCCGTCGCCGCTGGCGTCGGCTTCGGCGAGCGCCCGCTCGGCGGCGGCGAGCGTCACGTCGCCGGCGAGGACGAACGCGGTCGCGCCTTCCTCGCTTTCGGGCATCTCCTGCGCCACCTCGGCGAGCTGCCAGGTCGCGGGAACGGCGAAGTCGCCGCCATCGGCCTGGAGGCGCCCTGCGAGCAAGGCGAACAGCGAGGACTTGCCGGCACCGTTGCGGCCGACGAGGCCGACCTTCTCGCCGGGCTGGATCGTGAGCGACGCGCGGTCGAGGACGACCTTCACGCCGCGGCGCAGGACGAGATTCTGGAGGGTGAGCATCGCCGGATTTTCGCCCGACGCGGCTCAGGCGTTGCTCAGCGTCGCGTCGCGAGGGCGCGCTGCTCGACGAGGACGACGCGATCGTCGCCACCGCTGGTCTCCAGCCACGCGCATTCGAGCCTGGGAAACGCGGCCTCGAAACCGGCGCGCTCGCGGCCGACCTCGACGACGAGAACCCCGCCGTCGCTCAGGCGCGAGGCGGCCTCGGCGACGATGCGCCGCACGAGGTCCATCCCGTCGGCGCCGCCGGCGAGCGCCAGCGCCGGCTCGGCGCGGTACTCCGGCGGCAGCACCGCCATCGCCGCGTCGGTCACGTACGGCGGGTTGCAGACGATGAGGTCCCAGCGGCCTTCGAGTGCGCCGAACAGGTCGGACTCGACGACGCGCACGCGCTCGCCGAGATCGTGCCGCGCGACGTTGAGCCGGGCGATCTCGAGCGCGTCGGCCGACACGTCGGACGCGTCGACCGTCACCTCGGGCCACGCCATCGCGGCGAGCACGGCGAGACTGCCGTTGCCGGTGCACAGGTCGAGCACGCGCATGGTGCGGTCGCTCAGCCACGCGTCGAGCGTGCCGCTTTCGTCGGCGTCGACGATCAGCTCGGCGATGTAGGAGCGCGGCACGATCGCACGCCGGTCGATCGTGAAGGGCACGTCCTGCAGCCACGCTTCGCCGAGCAGGTAGGCGGCGGGCTCGCGCGAGACGATGCGCCGGTCGACCAGCGAGCGCGCCGTCGCGAGCGCGCCTTCGTCGAGGGTCTTCCTGCCTCGCGTCTCGAGCGCGTCGAGCGGCAGGCCGAGCGCCGCGGTGACGAGCCAGGCCGCCTCGTCGAACGCGTTGGCGGTGCCGTGGCCGAACGAGACGCCGGCGGCCTTCAGCCGCGCCGCCTCGGCCGTGACGAACTCGACCAGCGTCATCGGGCCGGACTCATCGGCAAGCACCGGCGCGCGTCATGCGACGAGCCGTTCGAGCACGCCGCGGTAGACGGCCGCGAGCGGATCGAGGCTGGCGATCGACACGTGCTCGTCGATCTTGTGGATGCTCGCATTGACCGGACCGAATTCGATCACCTCGTCGCAGATCCGCTTGATGTAGCGGCCGTCCGAGGTGCCGCCGGTGGTCGAGAGCTCGCAGGCGATGCCGGTCGCGTCGCGGATCGACGCCGACAGCGCCTCGCTCAGCGCCCCAGGCGGGGTCAGGAAGTGTTGGCCGCCGAGCGTCCAGGCGAGCCGATGCGGCACGCCGTGCCGGGCGACGATCGCCTCTAGCCTCGACTTCAGCGATTCCGGCGTCGACTCGCTGCTGAAGCGGAAGTTGAAGTCGACCGTCAGCTCGCCAGGGATGACGTTGCCGGCGCCGGTTCCGGCGTGGATGTTCGACATCTGCCACGACGTCGGCGGGAAGTGGGCGTTGCCGCGGTCCCACTCGACCGACACCAGCTCGGCCAGCAGAGGCGCGGCGAGGTGGATCGGGTTCTTCGCCAGATGCGGATAGGCGATGTGCCCCTGCACGCCCTCGACCACGAGCTTGCCGGTGAGCGTGCCGCGGCGACCGTTCTTGATCGTGTCGCCGAGCCGCTCGACCGACGTCGGCTCGCCGACGACGCAGCAGTCGAGCCGCACGCCGCGTTCGGCGAGCCAGTTGCAGACCTTGAGCGTGCCGTCGGTCGACGGACCTTCCTCGTCGCTCGTGATCAGGAAGCCGATGCTGCCGGCGTGCTTCGGGTGCTGCGACACGAACGCCTCGGTCGCCACCACCATCGCCGCGATCGAGCTCTTCATGTCGGCAGCGCCGCGTCCGTAGAGCGCGCCGTCGCGCCGGGTCGGCACGAAGGGGTCGCTCGACCATGCCGACAGCGGGCCAGTCGGCACGACGTCGGTGTGGCCGGCGAAGGCGACGAGTCGGCCGTCGAAGGCCTCGCCACGTCGGATCGCCCACAGGTTCGAGACGGTGCTGCCCTCGGCGCCGAACGGCAGGTGGGTGCAGTCGAAGCCGGTCGCCGAGAGTCGCTCGGCGATGAGTTGCTGGCAACCGCCGTCGTCGGGGGTAACCGACCGGCGGGCGATCAGCCGCTCGGCGAGCTCCAGCGTCGCGCTCACGCGGTCGGATGCTGGACCGGATGGCGGCTCAGAAGCGCCGCGAGCTCGGCGCCGCCGTCGTCGCGACGTCGTCGGGCCGCACGTCGATCGTGATCTCGGTGAAGCTGGGCTGGTCGTCGTTCTCTTCCTTCTTCGGCGTGATGCGCGAGGCCGGCGTCATGTCGTTCTGCAGCCGCCACATGAGGTTGGTCGGCGAGTCGGCGTAGGCCAGGCCTTCGTCGCGGGTGATGATGTTCTCCGTGATCATCCGCGCCAGGTCCTGCTCGAAGGTCTGAGAGCCTTCGGCGAGCGACTTCTCCATCGCTTCCTTGATGCCAGAGAAGTCGCCACGCTCGATCAGCTCCTGGATCAGCTTGGTGTTGAGCAGCACCTCGACTGCCGGCATCCGGCCACCTGCGACGCTGCGCACGAGGCGCTGCGACACCACGGCCCGAAGGCCGGCAGCGAGGTCGGCGAGCAGGGCAGGGCGCGCTTCCGGCGTGTAGAACGACAGGATCCGGCCCATCGCGTGGTAGCTGTTGTTGGCGTGCAGTGTCGACAGCACCAGGTGGCCCGACAGTGCATACGAGATCGCCGCGGTCATCGTCTCGCGGTCGCGGATCTCGCCGATCATGATGCAGTCGGGCGCCTGGCGCAGCGCCGTCTTCAGGCCGATCTGCAGGTTCTGCGTGTCGCGGCCGACTTCGCGCTGGTTGACGACCGACTTCTTGTGGTTGAACAGGAACTCGATCGGGTCCTCGATCGTGAGGATGTGACCGGCCAACTGCTGGTTGCGCTGCTCGAGCATCGACGCGAGCGTGGTGCTCTTGCCGGTGCCGGTGGCGCCCACCATCAGGATCAGGCCACGCTTCTCCATCACCAGCGTGTTGAGTATCTCCGGGACGTTGAGGCTCTCGAGCGACGGGATCTCGAACGGGATGCAGCGAAACACGGCGGCGATCGAGCCGCGCTGCTTGAAGCCCGAGAGGCGAAAGCTGCCGACGCCGGCGAGACCGACGCCGATGTTGAGCTCGCCGGTGTCCTCGAGCTCCTCGAGTTGGCTCGGCGTGAGCAGCTCGGCGAGCAGCTGCCGCGTCTGCCCGTGGGCCAGCGGCTGGTCCGAGAGCTGCAGGAGCTGGCCGTTGATCTTGATGAGGATCGGCGAGTTCGCCGAGAGGTAGACGTCGGAGGCGCCCTTTTCGGCCATCAGCCGCAGCACCCGCTCCATGTTTCCGCCGCTCATCGCGATTCCTTTCGAAAGTCGTATCTGCTCAAACGGCCGGGCGCCGGGCCGCTCCCGAGTCCGGCCGCGCCCCCCTGGGGGGCAGCGAACGGAAGAAGCGAAGCGCCTGATGTGAGCGTGGGGGCCACGTCAGGCGCGAAGTAGCTCGTTGATGCTCGTCTTGGCGCGGGTGGCCGCCGTCACGCGCTTGACGATCACGGCGCAGTACAGGCTGTGGCTGCCGTCGATCGCCGGCAGGTTGCCGCTGACGACGACCGACCCCGCCGGGACGCGCCCGTAGTGGACCTCGCCGCTGGCGCGGTCGTAGATCTTGGTGCTCTGCGAGATGTAGACACCCATCGAGATCACCGAGTTCTCCTCGACGATGACGCCCTCGACGATCTCCGAGCGCGCGCCGATGAAGCAGTTGTCCTCGATGATGGTCGGGTTGGCCTGCATCGGCTCGAGCACGCCGCCGATGCCGACGCCACCCGACAGGTGCACGTTCTTGCCGATCTGCGCGCACGAGCCGACGGTGACCCACGTGTCGACCATCGTGCCCTCGTCGACATAGGCGCCGATGTTCACGTAGCTCGGCATCAGCACGACGTTCTTCGCGAGAAAGGAGCCACGCCGCGCGACGGCCGGAGGCACGACGCGCACGCCGCTGGCGCGCATCTCGGCCTCGCTCTGCCCGGCGAACTTCACCGGCACCTTGTCGAAGAAGGCGAGGTCGCCGGCGTGCATCGGCGCGTTGTCGGCGAGGCGAAACGACAGCAGCACCGCCTTCTTCACCCACTGGTTGACGGTCCATTCGCCGACGCCCTTGCGTTCGGCGACCCGGATCGTCCCGGTGTCGAGGCCGGCGATGACGGTGTCGACGGCGGCCTTGACATCGGGCCGCCCGGCCGCGTCGATCGAGGCTCTCTCGTCCCACGCGGTGTCGATCGTGTGCTGCAGCGTGTCGGTCATCGGCGTATCGGGCAGAAGTGGCGGACATTGTATGGATCGCCCCGTCCGGGGCCGTCCCGGCGACGTTCCGCAACGCGGCACTTTTGCCCAGGACGACCGCCGCTGGCACCCCTTTGGGCGATCGATCCCGGCCTTGACGCCACCCGGACCCATGCCCATGATTCCGCCTCGCCGAAACCGGAGGAAGCATGGCCACGTCGATCACCCTGCCCCAGTCGTTCAATTCCACGAGCTGGATGAAGGACGCCAAGGACCCGAAACAGTCCGCCGCCAAGCCCTTCGTAGACAAGGTGAAGGCGAATCTCGACGCCGCGCAGAAGGGTCACGACGGGCTCAAGGCCGTCATGGCCGACGCGTCCAAGCTCAAGAACGTCGCCGAGATCCAGCAGCGCATCGTCGAGGTCACGAAGGAGCAGGACCAGTTCAAGTCGGTCAAGGCTGCCGTCGACGGCGCGGCCAAGGGCGCGGGTGACTATCTCAAGGCCGCCGGCAAGGACATCAGCGCCAACGCCAAGAAGCAGGCCGACGCCATCCAGAAGGATGCGACCAGCTACCTCAGCAGCACGAACAAGCTCTTCGACGATGTCTTCAAGACCTTGACGGACATGCGCGACAAGGCCGCCAAGCCGGTGGCCGCCAAGACGCCGTCGGGCGGCGGCGCCGCAGCCAAGGCCGACGAGCAGCTGCTCATGAAGCTGAGCAAGAAGGCGGTCGCCTTCGCGATGAAGCCGAAGCTGGGTGTCAAGCCGATGCAGTTCGCGATCATCGGCAAGAAGGGCACGCCGATCAAGCTGCTGATGGGCACCAAGACCGAGGTCGCCAAGCTGATCGGCAAGTTCTGGAAACCCGACCCGGCGACGAAGAAGAAGCCCGTGCTCGCGAAGGACCCGATGAGCAAGGTGCTGTTCGAAAAGGGCGCCCTGATATTCGAGAGCGCCAAGATCTCGAACGGCTACCTGGGCAGCATGAAGAAGGCACTCGTTGTTCAGATCAAGAAGAGCCCGAAGCTGAAATGGCGCAAGCCCGGCATGCCCGACGAGGAAGCGCCCGGCGGCGGCGACGAGCTCAAGGCCGACGACGTCCACGTCGAGGAGGAGAAGGTCGACGCTGCCGCGATGGCCAAGGCCTCGGCGGGATTCAGCCGGAAGTTGGCGGAGCTCAAGAAGGACCCCCGCTTCGACCCCAAGGCCAAGGGCGAGATCGGCGAGACGATCCAGGAGATGCTCGGCGCATTCCAGAAGAAGGACTACATCGAGGCACTCGACCTGGCAGAAGCCGTCGAGGCGCTGCTCGATTCGACGCCCGAGGAATCCGACGACGAGGACACCCCCGTGGCGGCCAAGTCGGCCTCCGACCGGCCCGCTGCGAAGTCGGCCGCGACTGCGCCTGCGCCTGCTGCGAAATCGGCAACGGCCGCCGCGACGCCGCAACCGACTGCCAAGACCGCTGCCGGCGCGTCGGGCAGCGCCGCCGGCAAGGGCGACAAGGAGCTGGCGGCCCTGGCCG
This sequence comes from Burkholderiales bacterium, assembly GCA_038234975.1. GTDB lineage: Bacteria > Pseudomonadota > Gammaproteobacteria > Burkholderiales > Burkholderiaceae_C > Schlegelella_A. The sequence goes on along the minus strand of JBBSUK010000105.1, from coordinate 1,365 downwards.
ACACCTGGGTCAAGACGCGCGATGCGGCGATCAAGGAGGTCGAGGGCCTGAAGGCGGAGATCCAGAAGCTCTACCCCAAGGGCGACCCGTCGGTGCAGGCGGCGATGAAGCAGCTCGACGGCAGCGTGTCGAAGCTCAAGGTCGGGCTCGACGCCGCGCTCAAGGGTGCGGCCGGCAAGGCCGAGGCGCAGCGGGCGACGCTGATCGCCGCGGCGAAGTCGAAGGTGGCCGATCTCATCAACCACATCGACAGCGACAGCGTCATGGTCAACCTCGACGACAACGAGGTCAAGCCGATCAGCGCCGGTGCGAAGCTGCGGGCCGGGTTGAAGACCCTCCAGGACGCGCTTAACTGACGGCGGCCAGCGGCGGGTTCAGCCGGAGGCGCCCGTCGCCTTCGGCTTCCATCCCCTGGCCCGGTGCTCGGCGACCACCTTGGTGTAGATCCCGCCGCGCACGTTCCAGTCGGCGGCGATGCGCGCCCAGCGCGGCTTCGTCGCCGAGACGATGTCGTCGAGGATGGTGTTGGTGACCTTCTCGTGGAAGGCGCCTTCGTCGCGGAAGCTCCACAGGTAGAGCTTGAGGCTTTTCAGTTCGACGCAGAGCCGGTCGCAGACCATCTCGATGCTGAACGCAGCGTAGTCAGGCTGGCCGGTGAGCGGGCACAGGCAGGTGAACTCGGGAATGCGGAACTCGATGCGATAGTCGCGCTCGGGGGTCGGGTTGTCGAACACATCGAGGTGCTTGCTCGGCACCGTGGCGGCGGCGGCCGGGCGAGCGGAGACGGTCGGACGGGGCGAGGAGCGGGTCATGTCGTGGCCGGCGACGGCGCCGACGCTGCTGTGGAGCCCGGATGCTAGTCGCGGCGCCTGGCAACCGGCACCCAACGGAGGAGACGGATGGGCGAACTGCTGAAGGCGCTGGGGTTGCCGGCACCGAAGGCCACGGTGTCGGCGGGATCTGCTGCGGTGGCTTCGGACGCCGAAGATCGCTACCGCGCGGCGCGTGCTGCGGCGCAGGCCGATCTCGATGCGGCGGCGGCGGTGATGGCGGCCCCTGACGCCCTCACGGCCGAGGCGGCCAGTCGCTACACGGACGCCAGCGGCGCGGTCGACGAGTCGACGGCGCACGGCTTCTGGGCCCAGGCGCAGGCCCGACTGGTCACCTTGCAGGCCGAGGCGCGCAGCGCCGTCGCCGCCGAGGCCGATCGGGTCGCATACGAGACCGATCGTGCGGCCCTGAAGGCAAGGCCCGACTACGCACAGGCCAGGGCGATGGTCCACGAGTCCGGCTTGCCCGATGCGGTCGCGAAGCCGTACGAAGCGGCAGCGGCGGTCGTCGCCGGCATGGCGCAGCAGAAGCGCT
>JBBSUK010000104.1:0-12605 GCA_038234975.1 Burkholderiales bacterium | reverse complement strand
GTAGGCCGGGAGGGGAGCCGCCCGGTCAGCCTTGGCGGCGCGCAGCCCCGCAAGAAGGCGAACACGGGCTTCAGCCCTTGTTCGCCTTCTGGAACGCCGCGAGCTGCTCGTTGCCGCGCTTGACGGCGGTGTCGAGCGCCTGCTTGGCCGACTGCTTGCCGGCCCAGACCTGCTCGAGCTCCTCGTCGATGATGGTGCGGATCTGCAGGAAGTTGCCGAGCCGGATGCCTCGTGACTTGTCGGTCGTCTTGCGGATCATCTGGTTGACAGCGACTTCAGAGCCCGGATTCTGCTTGTAGTAACCGCTGTCCTCGGTCAACTTGAACGCCGCAGTCGTGATCGGCAGGTAGCCGGTGCGCTTGTGGCTCGCCGACTGCACCTCGGGGCTCGAGAGATAGTTGAAGAAGGCCGCGACGGCCTTGTAGTGGTCGGCCGGCTTGCCGGACATCACCCAGAGGCTGGCGCCTCCGATCACGGTGTTCTGCGGCGCGCCAGGGACGTCGGGGTAGTAGGGCAGGGTGGCGACGCCGAAGTCGAACTTGGCGCCGGACTTGAGCGCGCCGAGCAGGCCAGCGGAAGCAGTCGTCATCGCGCATTCGCCCGAGAGGAACGCCGCGTCGGGCTTGTTGTTGCGACCCTTGTAGACGAACAGGCCCTGTTTGGCCATGTTCTCCATGTCCTGGATGTGCCGGACCTGGAGGGGGCCGTTGAAGGCGAGCCGCGTGTCCATGCCGCCGAAGCCGTTCTTCTTGGTCGCGAACTCGACGTTGTGCCAGGCCGAGAAGCTCTCGAGCTGCGTCCAGCTGACCCAGCTCGTCGTCAGCGGGCAGGTGTGGCCGCTGGCCTTGAGCTTGGCGGCGGCGAGCGTCACCTCGGGCCACGTCGTCGGCGGCTTGCTGGGATCCAGACCCGCCGCCTTGAACGCGTCCTTGTTGTAGTAGAAGACCGTCGTCGAGCTGTTGAACGGCAGGCTCAGGATCTGGCCGTTCGGTGCCGTGTAGTAGCCCGTCACGGCCGAGATGTAGGCGGAGGGGTCGAACTTGAGGCCCGAGTCCTTCATGACCTTGCCGACCGGCACGATGGCGCCCTTGCTCGACATCATGGTCGCGGTGCCGACCTCGAAGACCTGCAGGATGTCGGGCTGGTTGCCGGCGCGGAACGCGGCGATGCCGGCGGTCAGGGTCTCCGGGTAGCTGCCCTTGAAGGTCGGCGTGACCTTGTATTCCTTCTGGCTCTCGTTGAAGCCCTTGGCGAGGTCGTTGACCCACTGGCCCAGCTGGCCACCCATCGCGTGCCACCACTGGATTTCCGTCTCCGCCATGGCGGGGGCGGAAGCGAACACGGCGAGGGCGAGGGCGATCGATCGTAGTTTCATGGGATGTCTTGGATGGTGGCAACGGACAAGAAAAATAGGAACGCGCAGCGATCCTGCCACGCGTTCGTGACAGCCGCGTTTGTGTCATGGTCAGGGGGTGTGCCGCAAGCGGGATAACCCGTCGGTCGTGGGCCCGGAAGCCGCGATCCGCGCCGTTTGCTGCACTGCGGGAGAATCGGCGCAGCCATGAACGCGCCGCAGCCGCTCGCCGAACTCGCCACCGCTGCGGAAGTCGTGGCGGCCGTGCCGCGGCTGCGCGAGATCCCCTACAACTACACCTCGTTCTCCGATCGCGAGATCACCGTCCGGCTTCTCGGCGCACGCGCCTGGGAACTGCTCGACCTGCTGCGCGGCGAACGGCGCACCGGGCGCTCGGCGCGCATGCTGTACGAGGTGCTCGGCGACATCTGGGTCGTGCAGCGCAACCCCTACCTGCAGGACGACCTGCTCGACAACCCGCGCCGCCGCGGCCAGCTTGTCGAGGCCCTGCAGCACCGGCTCGGCGAGGTCGAGAAGCGGCGAACCCCGGCCGAGGACCCGTCCCGCGACGCCGCCGTCGGTGAACTGCTGGCGCTGTCGCGAGCCGCGGTCGACGCCTTCGCGGCGCAGTTCCGTGCCACGTACGACCTGAGGAAGCGCACCGTCCGCCGCCTCGCACGGGTCACGGCCAAGGACAACATCAAGTTCGACGGCCTGTCGCGGGTGTCGCACGTGACCGACGCGACCGACTGGCGCGTCGAGTACCCGTTCGTCGTCCTGACGCCCGACAGCGAAGCCGAGATGGCGGGGCTGGTCGCGGGGTGCATCGACCTGGGACTCACGATCATCCCGCGCGGCGGCGGCACCGGCTACACCGGCGGCGCGATTCCGCTCACCTGGGACAGCGCCGTCATCAACACCGAGAAGCTCGAGGCGATGAGCGAGGTGGAGCGGATTCGCCTGCCCGGCGTCGAAGGCGACGTGGCGACCGTCTGGAGCGAGGCCGGCGTCGTGACGCAGCGCGTCGCCGACGCGGCCGAGCGCGCCGGCTTCGTGTTCGCCGTCGACCCGACCTCCGCCGAGGCCTCGTGCGTCGGTGGCAACGTGGCGATGAACGCGGGCGGGAAGAAGGCGGTGCTGTGGGGCACCGCGCTCGACAACCTCGCCTCGTGGCGCATGGTCACGCCCGACGCGACCTGGCTCGAGGTGGTGCGCATCGGCCACAACCTCGGCAAGATCCACGACGCGCCGACGGCGCGTTTCGAGCTGCGCTGGCTCGACGCGACCGGGCGCAAGGTCGAGCGCACCGAGACGCTCGAGATCCCCGGCGCCACCTTCCGCAAGGAAGGCCTCGGCAAGGACGTCACCGACAAGTTCCTCGCCGGCCTGCCGGGCATCCAGAAGGAGGGATGCGACGGCATCGTCACCTCGGCGCGGTGGGTGGTGCACCGCATGCCCGAGCACGTGCGAACGGTGTGCCTCGAATTCTTCGGCAACGCCAAGGACGCGGTGCCCTCGATCGTCGAGATTCGCGACTACCTGTTCGACCTCGCTGCGAAGGGCGGGGACACGCCGCGTGTCTTGCTGGCCGGCCTCGAGCACCTCGACGACCGCTACCTGAAGGCGGTCGGCTACGCGACCAAGAGCAAGCGCGGGGGCTTGCCCAAGATGGTGCTCGTCGGTGACATCGTCGGCGACGACGCCGATGCCGTTGCCCGCGCGACGAGCGAGGTCGTCCGCATCGCCAACGCCCGCTCGGGCGAAGGCTTCGTCGCGGTCAGCCCCGAAGCGAGAAAGCGCTTCTGGCTCGACCGCAAGCGCACCGCGGCGATCAGCAAGCACACCAACGCCTTCAAGATCAACGAGGACGTCGTCATCCCGCTCGATCGGATGGGCGAGTACACCGAGGGCATCGAGCGCATCAACATCGAGCTGTCCCTGGCCAACAAACTCGCGCTCGTCGAGCGGCTGGAGGCTTTCTTCGCTGCCGGATCGCTGCCGCTCGGCCGAGGCGACGACGCGGCGGCGATCCCCAGCGCGGAACTGCTGGAGGACCGCGTGCAGCAGGCGACGGCGCTGCTGCACGAAGTGGGCGGTCGGTGGCGAGGCTGGCTCTCGGAGCTCGATCGGCCCTCGGCCGAGGAGCCGTCGCGGACGACGTTCGAGCTGCTGCAGGACTACACGCTGCGGGCGTCGTGGAAGTCGCAGATCCGGGCGCCGTTGCGGGAGATCTTCGCGGGCGCGCCGTTCACCGCCATCCTCGACGAATGCCAGCGCCTCCACGGCGAGGTGCTCAGGGGCCGCGTCTGGGTGGCGCTGCACATGCACGCGGGCGACGGCAACGTCCACACCAACATCCCCGTCAACAGCGACAACTACGCGATGCTGCAGACCGCCCACGAGATGGTGGCGCGGATCATGGCGCTGGCGCGGCACCTGGGCGGCGTGATCTCGGGCGAGCACGGCATCGGCATCACGAAGCTGGAGTTCGTCACCGACGCGGAGCTCGCCGACTTCGCCGACTACAAGCGCCGCGTCGATCCCGAGGGGCGCTTCAACAAGGGCAAGCTGCTGCGCGAACCGTCCGGCGGCGCCGGTTCGCCGAAGGCCGACCTGACCAACGCCTACACGCCGAGCTTCGGCCTGATGGGGCACGAGTCGCTCATCATGCAGCAGAGCGACATCGGCGAGATCGCCACGTCGATCAAGGACTGCCTGCGCTGCGGCAAGTGCAAGCCACCGTGCGCGACGCACGTGCCGCGCGCCAACCTGCTCTACAGCCCGCGCAACAAGATCCTGGCCACGTCGCTGCTCATCGAGGCGTTTCTCTACGAGGAGCAGACGCGACGCGGCGTGTCGCTGCGCCACTGGGAGGAGTTCGAGGACGTGTCCGACCACTGCACGGTCTGCCACAAGTGCCTCTCGCCGTGTCCGGTCGACATCGACTTCGGCGAGGTGTCGATGAACATGAGGAACCTCTTGCGCAAGATGGGCAAGAAGCGTTTCCGGCCGGCGAGCGCGGCGGCGATGTTCTTCCTCAACGCCACGTCGCCCGAGACGATCAAGGTGGCGCGGCTGGCGATGACGGGCATCGGCTTCAAGCTCCAGCGCGCAGCGAACAACCTGCTTCGTGGCCCGGCCAACGCGCAGACGGCAGCGCCGAAGTCGACGGTGGGCTCGGCGCCGCTCAAGGAGCAGGTGATCCACTTCATCAACAAGAAGATGCCGGGCAACCTGCCGAAGCGGACGGCGCGGGCGCTGCTCGACATCGAGGACGGGGACTACGTCCCGATCATCCGCAACCCGAAGACGACCAATGCCGACACCGAGGCGGTGTTCTATTTCCCGGGCTGCGGCTCCGAGCGGCTGTTCTCGCAGGTCGGCCTGGCGACGCAGGCGATGCTCTGGCACGCTGGCGTGCAAACGGTGCTGCCGCCAGGCTATCTGTGCTGCGGTTATCCGCAGCGCGGTTCCGGCGATTTCGACAAGGCAGAGAAGATCATCACCGACAACCGGGTGCTGTTCCATCGCGTCGCCAACACGCTCAACTACCTCGACATCAAGACGGTGGTCGTGAGTTGCGGCACCTGCTACGACCAGCTCCAGGGCTACCGCTTCGAGGAGATCTTCCCAGGGTCGCGCATCGTCGACATCCACGAATTCCTCCTGGAGAAGGGGATCACGCTGGGACCCGCGGGCGACGGCCCCGATGCGACGAGCGGCGCCGGCTACCTCTTCCACGACCCGTGCCACAGCCCGATGAAGCTGCGCGATCCGATGCTGACCGTGAAGGCGCTCGTCGGCGACAACGTGAGAAAGAGCGACCGCTGCTGCGGCGAGAGCGGCACCTTCGGCATCAACCGACCGGACATCGCCACGCAGGTGCGCTTTCGCAAGGAAGAGGAGCTGCGCACCGACGAGACCGCGCTGCGCGCGATGACAGGCCAGATCAGGGGCGACGTGAAGATCCTCACCTCGTGCCCGAGCTGCCTGCAGGGCCTGCAGCGCTACAAGGGCGATCTGCAGAACGGCTTGCTCGAGGCCGACTACATCGTCGTCGAGATGGCGCGGCGGATCATCGGCGAGAACTGGATGCCGGGCTACGTGGCCGACGCGAACGAAGGCGGGATCGAGCGCGTGCTGGTGTGAGGTTTGACAGGGGCACGCATCCCCCTTGCGGGTTCGCGGAGTCGCCCGTTCGCTAGACTTCGAGTCGCTGCACCCGACCCGAAGCATGCGCACATGGCTGGCACCACGCCGCACACCCCGACCCCGACCGACCTCGTCGTGCACCAGCGATCGCGCGTGCTCGAGGTCGGCTTCGCCGACGGCAGGAACTTTCGCATCCCGTTCGAGCTGATGCGGATCTACTCCCCTTCGGCCGAGGTGCAGGGTCACGGGCCGGGGCAGGAGACGCTGCAGACCGGCAAGCGAGAGGTCTTGCTCGACGCCCTCGATCCGGTCGGCAACTACGCGGTGCAGCCGCGCTTCTCCGACGGTCACGACAGCGGCATCTTCTCCTGGGACTATCTCTACCACCTCGGCGCCGAGCAGGAGCGCCTCTGGAAGGACTACGAGTCGCGGCTTGCCGCTGCGGGCGTCGACCGCGACGCGCCGATGGGCGGCGCGGCGGGCAAGAGCGGCGGTGGCTCGTGCGGCCACCACCACTGATGGGCGCGCGATGAGCGACGCGCGATGAGCGAGACACACTTCGGCTACACCTCCGTCGACGAAGGCGACAAGTCGTCGCGGGTGCGCGGCGTCTTCGACTCGGTCGCGTCGAAGTACGACGTGATGAACGACGTGATGTCGCTCGGCCTGCACCGCGCCTGGAAGGCCTACACGGTCGCCGTCGCCGACCCGAAGCCGGGTCAGCGCGTGCTCGACATCGCCGGCGGCACGGGCGACCTGGCGCGCGCCTTCGCGCCGAAGGTCGGCGCGAGCGGCCTGGTCGTCCACACCGACATCAACGAGGCGATGCTCGTTCGCGGACGCGACCGGTTGATCGACGCCGGCATCGTCGTCCCCGCGGTGTTGTGCGACGCCGAGCAGCTGCCGTTCGCCACCGCCTCGTTCGACCTCGTCAGCGTCGCCTTCGGGCTGCGCAACATGACGCACAAGGAGAAGGCCCTCGCCGAGATGGCGCGGGTGCTCAAGGTCGGCGGGCGCCTGCTCGTCCTCGAGTTCTCGAAGGTCGCGGCGCCGCTCGAGAAGGCCTACGACTGGTACTCGTTCAACGTGCTGCCGCGGATCGGCAAGCTGATCGCAGGCGACGCCGACAGCTACCGCTATCTCGCCGAGTCGATTCGCGTCCACCCCGACCAGGCCACGCTGAAGGCGATGATGAAGGACGCCGGCTTCGCGCATGTCGATGTCCACAACCTCGCCGCTGGGGTCGTCGCCCTGCACGTGGGGATCCGGTGCTGAACGGCGCGATGGCGTCGGCGCTCGTGCTTCGGGCGTGTCGCCTGTCGAGGCCGGCGTTGTCGCTCGGCGTCGGCCTGCCGCTTCTGATGTCGTCGACGCCGGCGGCCGCGGCTGGCGCGGCCGGCGTCGGCGTCGGCGTCGCGACGACCGCGTTCGGACTTGCCGCGACGCTCTGGGCGCTGCTCGCGGCGCGCGGCGCGCTCTCGGGTCTGGGCGGCGCGGCGACGGCGACGACGCTCGTGCTGCTCGCCTTCGCCTACGCATCGTGGCCGATGCTGTCGAGCCGGCTCGCCGCTGCCTGGCGCACCCGCCGCCGCACCGACCTCGTCGGCCCCGCGCCGCGCAGCGACGCGACCGTACCAGCGGGCATCGACGGCGCCGTCGTCCTCGCCGATGCGCGCGGTCGATTCATCCGCCTGCAGGCGGCATGGGATGCCCGCGACCTGCAGGCGCTGCGGCACCTGACGACGCCCGATGTGTACGAGGATCTGCGCGACGTGATGTCGGCGATCGAGTCGCCCTCGCCGACGGGCTGCACCGATGTCCTCACCCTCGACGCGCACCTTCTCGCGCTCGAGGAGGCCGGTGGCGCGTGGCTGGCGAGCGTGGAGTTCTCGGGCCTGATCCGGGAGTCGGTCGACGCCGACGCGGTACCCTTTCGCGAGCTCTGGATGCTGGCCGCGGACAAGGCCGACGAACCGGCCTGGCGACTCGCGCGACAGCAAGCCCTGCTCTGAGCGGACGGCCGTCCGCGGTGTCTGCGGAAAGCGCTACAGCGACGCCACCAGTTCGATCTCGAGCAGCATCCGCGGGTCGGGCAGCGATGCGACGACACAGGTCGTTCGCGCCGGGTACGGCGCCGGCCCGAACGTTCCTGCGTAGCGCTTGTTCATCTCGGCGACGTCGCTCAGCCGGGTCAGCAGCACGTTGACCTTGACGGCGCGGCGCAGGCTCGCGCCGGCTGCCGCGAGGACGCGTTCGAGGTTGACGACAGCCTGATCGAACTGCGCGCCGAAATCGCCCTCCGCGATCCAGCCCTCGTCGTCGTAGCCTGGCGTTCCCGACACGAAGACCAGGTCACCGACCCGCACGGCGGTCGAGAGCGGCGGGGTGGTGAACGCGCCGGTGGGCGCGATGTGCAGGAGGTCAGCCATGGTCACGGGTTCGGTGTGTGCGCGTGGGAGCCGGTGTGGCGTCGCGTTCGATGCCGATTCTCACCCGCGGCGGATGTCCAGCCAGGCAGCGTAGGAGCCGGCGGCCGCGTCCTTCTCGGAGACCGACGGCGCGACGCCGGCATCGGGCCAGGCGACCGCGAGGTCCGGGTCGTCCCAGCGAATCGCGCGCTCGGCCGCCGGCACGTAGTACCCGGTCGTCTTGTAGAGGAAGTCGGCGCTGTCGCTGAGCACCAGGAAGCCGTGCGCGAGACCGGGCGGCAGCCAGAGCTGGCGGTGGTTCCCGGCGCTGAGTTCGATGCCGAACCAACGGCCGAGGGTGGCCGAATCGCGGCGCAGGTCCACGGCGACGTCGAACACCGCCCCGGCGGTGACGCGAACGAGCTTGCCCTGGGCGTGCGGCACTTCCTGCCAGTGCAGGCCACGCAACACGCCGCGCGACGAGCGCGACTGGTTGTCCTGGACGAACGGGGTGGCGACTCCGGTGGCCGCCTCGAAATCCCGGGCGCTGAAGCTCTCGAAGAAGTGGCCGCGCGTGTCGCCGAAGACGCGTGGCTCGACGACGAAGACGCCGGCGAGCGGGGTGGCCGTCGCTTTCACGCTGTCGTGGCGTAGCCGTCGGGGTTGGCCTGCTGCCAGCGCCAGCTGTCGGCGCACATCGCGTCGAGGTCGCGCCGCGCCTTCCAGCCGAACAGGCGTTCGGCGAGGCCGGCGTCGGCCCAGTAGGCAGCGACGTCGCCGGCGCGCCGGCCGACGATTTCTCGCCGGATGCGCCTTCCGCTCGCGCGTTCGAATGCCGCGACGAGATCGAGCACGCTCACCCCGACGCCGGTGCCGAGGTTGGCGGTGAACGAGCGCGCCGCATCGCCGACGAGCGCGCGCAGCGCCGCGACGTGGCCTTCGGCGAGATCCTGCACGTGCAGGTAGTCGCGAACGCCGGTGCCGTCGGGGGTGGCGTAGTCGGTGCCGAAGACGCGCAGCACCGGCCGCTTGCCGACGGCGACCTGCGCGACGAACGGCATCAGGTTGCCCGGCTCGCCGCGCGGGTCCTCGCCGATCGTGCCGCTCGGGTGCGCGCCCACCGGGTTGAAGTAGCGCAGGACGGCGCTGCGCCACGCCGGCTCGGCCGCCTCGAGCTCGCTCAGCACGCGCTCGCCGGCGAGCTTGGTCGACGCGTACGGGCTCGACGGCACGAGCGGCGCGTCCTCGCGCACGGGCAGCTGCTCGGGCTGGCCGTAGACGGTCGCGGTCGAGCTGTAGACGATGCGGCGGCAGCCGTGCGAGCGCATCGAGTCGCACAGCGTGACGAGGCCACCGACGTTGTTGCGCCAGTAGGCGAGCGGCTTGGCGACGCTCTCGCCGACCGCCTTGAATGCAGCGAAGTGGACGACGGCCTCGATCGGGTTGGCAGCGAACACGGCGTCGAGCGAGGCTCGATCGGTGACATCGGCCTCCACGAAGCGCTTGCTGTCGACGCCGAGCGCCGCCAGCCGTTCGAGCACCCTGGGCGAGCTGTTGGCGAAATTGTCGAGGCCGAGCACGGCATGGCCGGCCTCGTGCAGGGCCAGCCAGGTGTGGCTGCCGATGTAGCCGGTTGCGCCTGTGACGAGAATCATGGCTGCATTGTCGGGGTTGCGGAGCGCCTTGCCGGTCGCTCGCTGCCTACAATCCGCGCATGTTCGAGGCAATGAATGCGCTCGCCGAGCGCTCGCTTGCGGAGCGCCTCGTCCTCTTCGCGAACCACGTGATTCGCGCCGAGCCCGAGGCGATGCGCCGCCTCGCCCTGCACGCCGGCAAAACGGTCGCGGTCGAGTTCGCGGGCTGGCCGGCGTTCCTGCCGTCTGCGCCGTCGCTCGCCCTGCGCATCACGCCACCCGGCTTGCTCGAACGGCTCGAGCGTCCCGTCGCGCACGGCGCTGCCGTCGACGCGGCCGCGCCGGCGCCCGGTGGCGAGCCGCCGGCCGATCTGACCCTGCGCATCGACGCCGCCAACCCGGCGAAGGGCATCGCCCGCTGGGTGCTGGGCGACCGCCCCGAGGTCAGCGTCGAGGGTGACGAGGCACTCGCCACCGAGATGAGCTGGCTCGCGGAGCACCTGCGCTGGGACGTCGAGGAGGACCTCTCGCGCGTGGTCGGCGACGGTCCGGCGCACGCCATCGCCGACATCGGCGGCGCCGTCGCCCGGGGCTTGCGTGACGGCGCGCGCAAGCTCGACCGGGCGATCGACGGCCTGGCGCGCGGGCCCGGGCCGCCGCCGAAACGATGAGGCACGTCGCCCGGCTCGTCGTCATCTGGTTCACGGTCTTCCGTTTCGGCCTCGACGAGCTGGTCCTCTCGAGCCTGCGGCGGCCGGGGCTGCGCGCGCTCATCCGCGTCGTCACCTTCGGCCGTCGCCTCGACCTGCCGCGCGGCGTGCGGCTGCGCCTCGGCCTCGAGCACCTCGGCCCGATCTTCGTCAAGTTCGGCCAGGTGCTGTCGACCCGCCGCGACCTGCTGCCGGCCGACGTCGCCGAGGAGCTGGCGAGGTTGCAGGACCGAGTGCCGCCGTTTCCCGCCGCCGTGGCGAGGGCGATCGTCGAGAAGGCGTTCGGGCGGCCGATCGAGGTGGTGTTCGCGAGCTTCGAGGCCGAGCCGGTGGCGAGTGCGTCGATCGCGCAGGTGCACTTCGCGGTGCTGAAGGACGGCCGCCAGGTCGCGGTCAAGGTGCTGCGCCCGGGCATGCTCGAGGCGATCGACGACGACGTCGCGCTGATGCGCACGCTCGCCCGCATCGTCGAGCGCTTCTTCGCCGATGGTCGGCGCCTGAAGCCGCGCGAGGTCGTGGCCGAGTTCGACACCTATCTGCACGACGAGCTCGACCTCGTCCGCGAGGCGGCCAACGCGGCGCAGCTGCGCCGCAACATGCAGGGCCTCGGGCTCCTGCTCGTGCCGGAGATGGTGTGGGAGCTGTGCACGCACAACGTGATCGTCATGCAGCGCATGCACGGCGTGCCGATCAGTCAGGTCCAGCGGCTGCGCGACGCCGGCGTCGACATTCGCAAGCTCGCCCGCGACGGCGTCACGATCTTCTTCACGCAGGTGTTTCGCGACGGCTTCTTCCACGCCGACATGCACCCCGGCAACATCCAGGTGTCGCTCGCGCCGGAGACGTTCGGCCGCTACATCTCGCTCGACTTCGGCATCGTCGGCACGCTCACGGAGTTCGACAAGGACTACCTGGCGCAGAACTTCATCGCCTTCTTCCACCGCGACTACAGAAGAGTCGCCGAGCTGCACGTGGAGAGTGGTTGGGTGCCGCCCGAGACGCGCATCGACGAACTCGAAGGCGCGATCCGCGCGGTCTGCGAGCCGCAGTTCGACCGGCCGCTGAAGGACATCTCGCTCGGCCAGGTGCTGCTGCGGCTGTTCCAGACCTCGCGCCGCTTCAACGTCGAGATCCAGCCGCAGCTCGTGCTGCTGCAGAAGACGCTGCTCAACGTCGAAGGGCTCGGCCGCGACCTCGACCCCGACCTCGACCTGTGGAGCACGGCCAAGCCCTTCCTCGAGCGCTGGATGCACGAGCAGATCGGCTGGCCGGGATTCCTGGCGCAGGTGAAGAAGGAGGCGCCTCGCTACGTTCACCTGCTGCCGCAGCTGCCACGGCTCGTGCACGCGGCGCTGCAGCGCAACGCCGACGACCTGCACCGCGCCGTGCGCCTGCTCGTGGCCGAGCAGCGCCGGCTCAACCGCTGGCTCGGCGCGATCGTCCTCGGCGTGGCCGGGTTTGTCGCCGGCGTCCTGGTGCTGGTGGCGTTGCTGCTGCTGCGCGGACACACGGGCTGAACCCGCGTCCTACAATCGCCGGTTGCCCTTACGCTGCATGCCCCAGCAGCGCTCGAGACCCGCATGCCCATCTACGCCTACCGCTGCACGAACTGCGGGCACGCCCAGGACGTGCTGCAGAGGATGTCCGACCCGGTCCTCACCGTGTGCCCGGCATGCGGCCAGCCCGCCTACGCCAAGCAGGTCACGGCCGCCGGCTTCCAGCTCAAGGGCTCCGGCTGGTACGTGACCGATTTCCGTGGCGACGGCAAGGGTGGGAAGAAGGCCGACGCATCCACCGATGGCGACGGCGCCAAGCCGCAGGCGGCAACGGAGTCCAAGGGAGACGCCGCGACCCCGTCGTCGGCCGAAGCCAAGCCCGCCGCTTCGTCGAGTCCAGCGCCGGCAGCCGCCCCGTCGCCGTCGCCCGCGCCGAGCCCGGCCGCTGCGCCGCCGCCGCCGTCGTCCTCCGGCAAGTCGTCGGGCTGATCGCGCGTTCGCAGGCGATCGCCGTGAAGAAGTACCTGCTCGCCGGGCTGCTCGTCTGGCTGCCGTTGGCCATCACCATCTGGGTGATACAGGCGGCCGCCGGCGTGCTCGACGGGGTCTTCCAGTGGGCGCTCGACAGCTCGCAGTTCGTGCTGCCTGCGAGCAGCCACGCGTTCATCGCCATGCTGCGTCGCATTCCGCTGCTCGGCGTCATGGTCGTCCTGATCGGCCTGTTCCTGACCGGCATGTTCGCAGCCAACGTGTTCGGCCAGTGGTCGCTCACGCAGGGCCACCGGATGCTCAGCCGCATCCCGATCGTCAAGTCGATCTACAACTCGGTGCAGCAGGTCTCCGACACGCTG
>JBBSUK010000103.1:0-12735 GCA_038234975.1 Burkholderiales bacterium | reverse complement strand
GCAAGCTGCGCATCGCCAAGATGAACGTCGACGAGAACCGTGACATCCCGGCCAAGTTCGGCATCCGCGGCATCCCCACGCTCATGCTCTTCAAGGACGGCGAACTGGCCGCGACCAAGGTCGGCGCGCTGTCGAAGGCGCAGTTGACGGCGTTCATCGACTCCAACCTATAATCGCGTCCAATCCCGGAACCGCTCGCGCGCATCGTCGCGGCGGTTTCGATCAGCTGAATTCGGTGTGACCGCCCCCGAGCGGTCCGGCGCGCGGGGCAAACCCCCGTCCTGACCGAACCAGCGCACCTTCGACCCACGTTACACCGCGAGCCGATCTCGCGAAGGCTCGCGCCGAGTAACGGCGCAGCACCCTTGCACGCCAGCCGCGCCGCCCAAGCGTCGCCACGCACACGCGTTCCGACCCGGCCCATCCCGCTTCTCCTGCGACCACCTCGCCTCCCCATGCACCTTTCCGAACTCAAGGCCCTGCACGTCTCCGCGCTCATCACGATGGGCGAGGAACTCGAGATCGAGAACGTCGCCCGCATGCGCACGCAGGAGCTGATGTTCGCCATCATGAAGAAGCGCGCCAAGAACGGCGAGCAGGTCTTCGGCGACGGCGTGCTCGAGGTACTCCCCGACGGCTTCGGCTTCCTGCGCTCGCCCGACGCGAGCTACATGGCCTCGACCGACGACATCTACCTGTCGCCGAGCCAGGTGCGCCGCTTCAACCTGCACACCGGCGACATGGTCGAGGGCGAGGTTCGGGTGCCCAAGGACGGCGAGCGCTACTTCGCGCTGGTCAAGGTCGACAAGATCAACGACCTGACGCCGGAGGAGAGCAAGCACAAGATCATGTTCGAGAACCTGACGCCGCTCTTCCCCACGGAGCAGTTCAAGCTCGAGCGCGACATCAAGAGCGACGAGAACATCACCAGCCGCATCGTCGACCTCGTCGCGCCGATCGGCAAGGGCCAGCGTGCCCTGCTCGTCTCGGCGCCCAAGAGCGGCAAGACGGTGATGATGCAGAACCTGGCGCACGCGCTGATCGCCAACTATCCGGAGGTCTACCTCATCGTCCTGCTCGTCGACGAGCGGCCCGAGGAGGTGACCGAGATGCGGCGCACGGTGCGCGGCGAGGTCATCAGCTCGACCTTCGACGAGCCGGCGGCCCGGCACGTGCAGGTCGCCGAGATGGTGATCGAGCGGGCGAAGCGGCTGGTCGAGCTGAAGCGCGACGTCGTCATCCTGCTCGACTCGATCACGCGACTGGCGCGCGCCTACAACAACGTCCTGCCGTCGTCGGGCAAGGTGCTCACCGGCGGCGTCGACGCCAACGCCCTGCAGCGGCCCAAGCGCTTCTTCGGCGCCGCGCGCAACATCGAGGAAGGCGGGTCGCTCACCATCATCGGCACGGCGCTGGTCGAGACCGGCAGCCGGATGGACGAGGTGATCTACGAGGAGTTCAAGGGCACCGGCAACTGCGAGATCCACCTCGACCGGCGGATGTCGGAGAAGCGCGTCTACCCGTCGCTGCTCATCAACAAGAGCGGCACCCGGCGCGAGGAACTGCTGCTCAAGCCCGATATCCTGCAGAAGAGCTGGATCCTGAGAAAGCTCCTCTACTCGATGGACGAGATCGAGGCGATGGAGTTCATCCTCGAGAAGATGAAGGCGACGAAGAACAACCACGACTTCTTCGACATGATGCGGCGCGGCGGCTGACTCGCCCCGCTACAATCGAAGGCTTTTCGGAAAGTGCGCCGGCCATCTCGGCTGCGGCGTGGCTACCGTCACGATCACAGGACCGACATGAAAGAAGGCATCCACCCCGAGTACCGCGACGTCTGCTTCGTCGACCTCAGCAACGGCTTCAAGTTCGTCACGCGCTCGACGGCGCAGACACGCGAGACGACCAAGATGGACGACGGCCGCGAGCTCCCGCTCTACAAGCTGGAGACCACCAGCGAGTCGCACCCGTTCTATACCGGCACGCAGAAGAGCGTCGACTCGCTCGGCGGTCGCGTCGAGAAGTTCCGCAACAAGTTCGCGCACCTCAGCGCCAAGAAGTGACCCGCGGACGGGCCCGACCGAAGGCAGCTCAGGCTGCCTTTTTTGTCTCTGTAGCGGCGTCTCGCTGAAGCGACTCCCGTCGCATGGCGTCGTCGCCCAACCCGGCCCTGGTCAGCGAACGCGCGGCGCGGCCGCTGCCTCGGCTGCCGCTCCTGCTGCTCTGTGCCGCCTATCTGATTCCGGGCATCGTCGGCCGCGACCCGTGGAAGAGCGCCGACATCACGGCGTACGGCTACATCGTCAACATCGCCTCCGGCAAGGTGCCCTGGCTGGCGCCCACCGTCGGCGGGCTGCCGGCCGACGGCGCGCTGATGCCCTACTGGATCGGCGCGATGTTCGTGCGACTCACGCACGGCTGGCTCGACCCCATCGTCGCGGCGCGCATCCCGTTCATGCTGCTGCTCGCCGGCGTGCTCGCGCTGACGTGGTACGCCGCCTACCACCTCGCCCGCTCGGAGTCGGCGCAACCCCTGCCCTTCGCGTTCGGCGGCGAGGCGTCCACCGTCGACTACGCGCGCGCCATCGCCGACGGCGCTTTGCTCGCGCTGATCGCCTCGCTCGGGCTGCTCCAGCTCGGCCACGAGACGACGCCCGAGCTGGCTCAACTCTTCGCGGTGGCGTTGTATCTGTACGGCGCGGCCGCGAGCCCGCATCGGCCGTGGTCGGGCGCGGCCGTCGTTGCGGTCGCGCTGCCGATGCTCGCCGCGAGCGGGGCGCCATCGGTGGCGATGTGGCTTGCCGCCGGGGCGGCGGCGATCGCATTCGCAGCAAGGCAGCCGGGCTGGCACCGCCTCGTCACCGCGACCGCGGTCGGCGCCGTGCTCGCCGCCATCGTCGCCACGCTGCTCGGTGCGTGGGCCAACCGCCTCGGCGACTTTCACGATGCGAGCCAGATCGGGAGTGCGCTGAAGGCCATCGTCTGGTTCGCCTGGCCGGCCTGGTTCCTCGCCTTGTGGACGGCGTGGCGCTGGCGGCGCCGGCTGCTCGCGCCGCACCTGGCGATGCCCGTCGCCTGCGTCGGCACGCTGCTCGGCGTCTGGGTCGCGATGGCCGGCTCCGACCGCGCGCTGCTGCTCGTGCTGCCATCGCTCGCCGTGCTCGCTGCGTTCGCGCTGCCCACGCTCGGCCGCGGCGTCTCGTCGGCGATCGACTGGTTCTCGGTCTTCTTCTTCTCGATCGCCGCCGCCACCGCGTGGCTCTTCTACGTCGCCATCCAGACCGGTACACCGGCCAAGCTCGCCGCCAACGTCGCCAAGCTGTCGCCGGGCTACGTCGGCAGCTTCTCCTGGGTCGCCCTCGCGGCGGCGCTCGCCGCGACGCTGGCCTGGCTCGCGCTCGTGCGCTGGCGCACCGGGCGGCACCGCCATCCCCTGTGGAAGAGCCTTGTCCTGCCGGCCGGCGGGGTGAGCCTGATCTGGCTGCTCGTGATGAGCTTGCTGCTGCCGCCGCTGAACAACGCGCGCAGCTACCGGTCGCAGATGCAGCGCCTCGCCGCTCACCTCCCGCTGGGCGGCTGCGTCGCTGCCCCCGACCTGTCGCGGGCGGCGATCGTCGCGCTGGAGTCGATCGGCGGCTGGACCGTCGACGCGAAGACGCCGCTCGCCGCCACGCCCTGCCGCTGGCTGCTGCTCGCGAATGGCCCGCCCCGCGCCAACGACATCTGGATGCCGGTTGCCCGGGAGCGGCGCTTGCGCAAGGACGACGACGTGATCGACGTCTACCGCCGAAAGAGCGACGTCGCCTACCCTTCGCCGCAGTAACAACGCCTCCATCGGCGCGCCCGACGACCATCTCATGGTCGGCGCCCGCTGGCAGTCGCACCCGCGCGGCCGGCAGGCGAACCGCGAACCGCGAGCCCTTGCCGGTCTCGCTCTCGATCACCAGATCGCCACCGTGCCGCTCGGCCACGTGCTTGACGATCGACAACCCGAGGCCGGTGCCGCCGGTGTCGCGCGAGCGGCTGGTGTCGATGCGGTAGAAGCGCTCGGTGAGGCGCGGCAGGTGCTCGCGGGCGATGCCGCGACCGTTGTCGGACACGGCGAATTCGGCGCGTCCGTCGGCGAGGGTCTGCCAGCCGAGCTCGATGCGGCCGCCCTGCGGCGTGTAGCGAACGGCGTTGTTGAGCAGGTTGGAGAGCGCGCTGCGCATTTCGGTCTCGGACCCGGCGATCTGCGCGACGCCGGCGTCTGTCGCCGTGATCGTGTGCCGACCGGCCGACAACCCGCGCGCCTCGCTCTCGACCGCCCGAAGCAGCGCCGTCACCGGCATCCATTGATCGGCGGCCGGGCGTGGGCTTCCTTCGAGTTGCGCCAGGGTCAGCAGGTCGGCGACCAGCGCCGACATGCGGTCGGCCTGCTCGCTCATCAGCGTGACGACGCGCTTGCGTTCGGCCGGGTCGAGGTCGAGGCTGCGCAGCGTCTCGAGAAAGCCCGAGAGCACGGTCAGCGGCGTGCGGATCTCGTGCGAGACGTTGGCGACGAAGTCGCGCCGCATCGCCTCGGATCGCTCGCGCTCGGTCAGGTCCTGCGACAACACGAGCCTGGCGTCGCCGGCGTATCGCCGAACGAGAACCGAGAGCGTGCCCTTGCCGAGCTGGGCGGGCAGCAGCACCGGCCGCTCGAAATCGCCGCCCTGCAGGTAGGCGACAAACTCGGGCGCGCGGATCAGGTTCGTGACGCGCTGCCGCTGGTCGCGCCGAGGGTCGAGGCCGAAGTGGTCGGCAGCGCGGGCATTGCACCACTCGATGTGATCCGACGCGTCGAGCAGCAGCACGCCGTTGGGCGAGGCCTCCATCGCCGACAGGAACTGGGCGAGCCGCTCGCGCTCGGCCTCGGCCACGCGCGCCTGGGCTCGTAGCGCGCGTTCGCCGAGGTAGGCCATCTCGCCCCAGCGTCCGGCGTTGCGAGGTGCCGTGCCGACCGGTTCGCGCCACCATTCGAGCAGGCGTTCGGCGCGCACTGCGTCGCGGGCGACGATCGCGGCGAAGGCGACGAACCCGGCGCCGAGCCCCGCGAGCCACGCGGCAAGCGTGCCTGCAACCTGGTAGCCGACGAACGCCCCGAGCAAGGCAGCGCCGATGCCGATGCCGAACCGCGCCGCGAACCAGCTCAAGGCGGGCTTCGACTCAGTGCGTTGCGGCTGCCCGCGCGGCTTGCGCGAGCCGGTAGCCGGCGCCGCGCACGGTCTCGATCAGGTGCTGGCAGTCGACGCGGGCGAGCGCCTCGCGCAGCCGCTTGATGTGCACGTCGACCGTGCGCTCCTCGATGAAGACGTGGTCGCCCCACACCCGGTCGAGGAGCTGGGCGCGGCTGTGCACGCGCTCCGGATGCGTGACGAGGAAGTGCAGCAGCTTGAACTCGGTGGCGCCGAGCTTCGCCTCTCGGCCGTTGCCCGTCACACGCCGGGTCGCCGGGTCGACGACGAGCGGGCCGATCTCGACGGCATTGTCGAGCGCCTCGGGCAGCTTGCGGCGCAGCACGGCACGAATGCGGGCGAGCAGCTCGTTGGTCGAGAACGGCTTGCTCAGGTAGTCGTCGGCGCCGGCATCGAGACCGACGACGGTGTCGTGCTCCTGGCTGCGCGCCGTGAGCATGATGATCGGCAGCGCCCGGGTGCGGTCGCGCGCACGCCAGCGCCGCGCCAGCGACACGCCGCTCTCCCCCGGCAGCATCCAGTCGAGGATGACGAGGTCGGGAAGCCGGGCGTCGACCTGCGCCTCTGCCGATTCGGCGTCGGCGGCGATCGCGGACTCGAAGCCGGCGTGCTTCAGGTTGATTGCGATCAGCTCGGCGATCGCGGGCTCGTCCTCGACGATGAGGACCCGGCTCATAGGACCGGGCGCCGGGTCGCTCCCAAGCCCGGCCGCGACCCCTCGGGGGGCAGCGATCGGAAGGAGCGCAGCGACTGATGGGAGCGTGGGGGTCTCATCGGACCAGGCTTTCCACCGTGTCGATCGAGTTGTGCCGCACATCGGTTCCCTTGACGATGTAGATGATCTGCTCGGCGATGTTCTTGGCATGGTCGCCGACGCGCTCGATCGCCTTGGCGACAAAGACGAGGTCGATCGACGACGAGATCGTCCGCGCGTCTTCCATCATGAAGGTGATCAGCTTGCGCAACAGGCCTTCGAACTCACGGTCAATCAGGTCGTCGGCCTTGAGCACCTCGACGGCACGGTCGACGTCGAGCCGGGCAAAGGCGTCGAGCGCGGTGCGCAACTGCCCGACCGCAAGGTCGCATTCGTGGGCGAGATCGGACACCGGCAATCGCATCCGCGACGAGACGCCGGAGTTCACGAGCCGCTGGACGGTGCGGGCGATCCGCGCCGCCTCGTCGCCGACGCGCTCGAGGTTGGCAATGGTCTTCGAGATCGCGATCAGGAGGCGAAGGTCGCGCGCCGTCGGCTGGCGGCGCGCGATGATCGTCGACAGATCCCGGTCGATCTCGATTTCGGTCGCGTTGACGCGCTCCTCGATGGAAAGAACAGTCGACGCGAGTTCCGGGCTGAAGTCGGTCAGTGCGCGGACGGCCCGCGCCACCTGCGACTCGACCATGCCGCCCATCTCGAGCACGCGCGTCGAGATGCCCGACAGCTCGGCGTCGAACTGGGTCGACAGGTGGCGATCGCTCATCCGAATCTCCCGGTGATGTAGTCCTCGGTCTCTCGACGCTTCGGCCGCATGAAGACGTCGTTGGTCGGGCCGAACTCGATCAGGTCGCCGAGGTACATGTAGGCGGTGTAGTCCGACGCGCGCGCCGCCTGCTGCATGTTGTGGGTGACGATCACGACCGTGTACTCCGTCTTCAGCTCGTGGATCAGATCCTCGATCTTGCCCGTCGAGATCGGGTCGAGCGCCGAGCAGGGCTCGTCGAGCAGCAGCACCTCCGGCTTGATGGCGATCCCGCGGGCGATGCACAACCGCTGCTGCTGGCCGCCCGAAAGTCCGGCGCCGCTCTGCCCGAGCTTGTCCTTGACCTCGCCCCAGAGCGCAGCCTTCTTCAACGCCCACTCGATGCGCTCGTCCATCTCGATCCGCGGCAGCGTCTCGAACAGACGGACACCGAAGGCGATGTTGTCGTAGATCGACATGGGAAACGGAGTCGGCTTCTGGAACACCATGCCGATCTTGGCGCGGATCAGCGCCACGTCGTCCTTCGAGGCGAGGATGTCCTCGCCGTCCAGCAGGATCTGCCCTTCGGCGCGCTGCTCGGGGTAGAGCTCGAACATGCGGTTGAAGGTGCGCAGCAGGGTCGACTTGCCGCAGCCAGACGGGCCGATGAACGCGGTGACGCGGCGCTCCGGGATGTCGAGCGTGATGCTTCTCAGGGCCTGGAAGCTGCCGTAGTAGAAGTTCAGGTTGCGAACCGAGAGCTTGGGCGCTTCCGGTGCCGCGAAAATCTCCTTCGCGGCCGGCCTGATCTCGACTCGAGTGTCCACGTGATCGGTTCTCTTCTGTCGTCGCTCAGCGCGCCGGCCGCGACAGCAACCGGGCGATGATGTTGAGGGCGAGCACCCCGAGGGTGATCAGGAAGACGCCTGCCCACGCCAGCCGCTGCCAGTTCTCGTAGGGGCTGAGCGCGAACTTGAAGATCGTCACCGGCAGGCTGGCCATCGGCCGCGAAAGGTCGTTGCTCCAGAACTGGTTCGACAGCGCGGTGAAGAGCAGCGGCGCCGTCTCGCCGGCGATCCGCGCCACGGCGAGCAGCACGCCGGTCAGCACGCCGGCCCAAGCCGACTTCAGCGTGATCGACAGGATCACCTTGCGCTTGGGCGTGCCAAGCGCGTATGCGGCCTCGCGGAGCGAATTCGGGATCAGCATCAGCATGTTCTCGGTCGTGCGGACGACGACCGGGATGACGATGAGCGCCAGTGCGAGCACGCCGGCCCAGCCTGAGAAGCTGTTCAGCCGTGCGACGACGACGGCGTAGATGAACAGGCCGATGACGATCGAGGGCGCCGCCAGCAGCACGTCGTTGATGAAGCGGACGACGTGACCGAGCGACCCCTTGCGCCCGTACTCGGCCAGGTAGATGCCGGCCATCACGCCGATGGGCGTGCCGATCAGGGTCGCCAGCCCGACCATCGTCAGCGAGCCGAAGATCGCGTTGGCGAGGCCCCCGGTGTCGGCGTTGGGCGGCGGCGTCATCTCGGTGAAGAGCGCGAGCGACAGGCCGCTCGCACCGAGCCGCACCGTCTCGACCAGGATCCAGATCAGCCAGAAGACGCCGAACGCCATGGCCGCGAGCGACAGGGCGAGCGCGAGGACGTTCGTGCGACGGCGTTTGGCCGCCTTGGCGAGACGGCCCTGCTTGGCGGCGGAACGCCGGATTCCCGGCGACGCGACGACGGCGCTCATGCTACGGTCCCCTCGCTGCGGCGCAAGCGCATCAACAGCAGCTTCGACATCGCCAGGACGATGAAGGTGATGAGGAAGAGCACGAGCCCGAGGTACATGAGCGACGCCTGGTGCAGCCCGGCGCCGGCCTCGGCGAACTCGTTGGCGAGCGCCGAGGTGATGCTGTTGGCCGCCTCGAACAACGAAGGCGAGTCGAGCTGGTTCTGGTTGCCGATCACGAAGGTGACGGCCATCGTCTCGCCGAGCGCACGGCCGAGGCCGAGCATGATCGCGCCGACGACGCCCGTCTTGGTGTACGGCAGCACCACCCTGGAGACGACCTCCCACGTCGTCGAGCCGAGGCCGTAGGCCGATTCCTTGAGCAGCGGCGGGGTGACCTCGAAGACGTCGCGCATCACCGCCGCGATGAACGGGATCACCATGATCGCCAGGATGATCCCGGCCGAGAGCAGTCCGATGCCGACCGGCGGACCGGTGACGAGCGCGCTGAGAAGCGGAACGCCGGCGAACAGCTTCTGCAGCGGCTGCTGCACGTAGGTCGCGAGGATGGGCCCGAACACCAGCAGCCCCCACATGCCGTAGACGATCGAAGGCACCGCGGCGAGCAACTCGATCGCGGTGCCGAGCGGGCGCTTCAGCCACGCCGGCGACAGCTCGGTCAGGAACAACGCGATGCCGAAGCTGACCGGCACCGCGATCACCAGCGCGATGATCGACGTGACGATCGTCCCGTAGATCATCACCAGGCCGCCGAAGCGTTCCTTCACGGGGTCCCATTCGGCCGATGTGAGGAAGCCGAGCCCGAACTCGCGGATCGCCGGTGCCGCGCCGACGATCAGCGAGGCAATGATGCCGACGAGAAGCGCCAGGGTGAGCCAGGCCGCTGCCTGGGCCACCAGCGCGAACGCGCCGTCGGCCCAGGGGGCGGTCGTGCGCCGTGCCGGCGGGCCGCTGCGCGGCGTGCTGCGCTTCATCGTGCCTGCCCCGAGCATCGGATCGGCCGGAAGTGTAGCGGCCATGGTCGACGGGTCGGCTCGGCGCGAAAGCTCAGCAGCTCGAGTAGCGCAGCGTCAGTTCAGGGCGACGGCGTGGCCCGAGCCGTCCTTGAGGTTGTCGGTCCAGAGCTTGTGCACCAGCGTCTTCACTGAGTCGGGCATCGGCACGTAGTCGAGATCGTCGGCCATCTTGTCGCCCTTGCCGTAGGCCCAGTCGAAGAACTTGATCGAGGCAGCGCCAGCGGCCGGCTTGTCCTGCACCTTGTGCATCAGGATGAAGGTCGCGGCGGTGATCGGCCAGGAATCCTTGCCGGGCTGGCCGGTCAGCACTTGATAGAACGAGCGATTCCAGTCTGCGTTCGCGGCGGCGGCCTTGAAGGTCGTGTCGTCCGGCGAGACGAAGGTGCCGGCGGCGTTCTGCAGCTGCGTGTACGACATCTTGTTCTGCTTGGCGTACGCGTACTCGACGTAGCCGATCGAGTTGGGCAGGCGCTGGACGAAAGCCGAGACGCCCTCGTTGCCCTTGCCGCCGGCGCCCGTCGGCCAGTTCACGGCCGTGCCTTCGCCGACCCTGGATTTCCAGTCGGCATTGACCTTCGAGAGGTAGTTCGTGAAGTTGAAGCTGGTGCCCGAGCCGTCGGCACGGCGGACGACGGCGATCGCGGCATCGGGAAGCGAGACGCCGGGGTTGAGCGACGTGATCGCCGCGTCGTTCCACTTCGTGATCTTGCCGAGGTAGATGTCGCCGAGCACCTGTCCCGTCAGGCGCAGCTTGCCTGGGGCGACGCCGGCGATGTTGACCACCGGCACGACGCCGCCGATCACCATCGGGAACTGGATCAGGCCGGCGGACTGGAGCTCGTCGTCCTTGAGCGGGGCGTCGGTGGCGCCGAAGTCGACCGTCTTGGCCTTGATCTGCTTGATGCCGGCGCCCGAGCCGACCGACTGGTAGTTGATGCGAACGCCGGTCGCCTTGTTGTAGGCGTCGGCCCACTTGGCGTAGACGGGCGCGGGGAAGGACGCGCCGGCGCCGGTGACGTCCTGGGCGTGGGCCGCGAGCGCGGTGGCCGCGAGGACGACGCTGGCCGCGAGGCGCGGCGAAAGGATGAGGTTCACGATGCTGGCTCCTGGAGTGGACTCGGTTCGTGCCGCACTCTATGGACGCTGCATGACAGCTTCGTGACGACCCTCCGGCCTTCGATGACGGCCCGCGGTGGCCTCAGTCGCGCAGCAGCGACGCCTCGACCAGCACGTCGACCCCGCCGCCGGGCCGTATCGCGCTCGCCGGGATCGTGTCTCCCGCACGCCAGCGCCGCACCGCTTCGCGCTTGCCCTCGCCGGCGACGAGGAACAGTGCCGCCCGCGTGTCGCTGAGGCGAGACGCACCGAGCGAGACCCGCTCCGCTGGCGGCTTGGGTGCATCGAACACGGCGACGGCGGCAGGATCGTGTTCTCCGATCCCGGCACGCCGACCCGGGAACAGGCTCGCCGTATGGCCGTCCTCGCCGAGGCCGAGCAACACGACGTCGAACGTGTCGACGTCGGCAAGGGCCTCGGCGTACTGCGCGGCGGCCGCAACCGGTCCGAGCTCGCCGCGGATCGGGTGGACCTGGCCGGAGGGGATGGGTACGTGCTCGAGCCAGGTCCGGCGCGCCATGTACGAGTTGCGGTCCTGGTCGTCGACCGGCAGACAGCGTTCGTCGCCGAACCAGACATGCCACGCCGACCAGTCGGTCGCGGCGTGGCGCAGGCGCTCGTAGAGGCCATGCGGCGTGCCGCCGCCCGCAAGGACGACGACGAAGCGCCCGCGCGCCGCGATCGCGTCCCGGGCCGCGGTGAGCGTCGTGCGCTCGGCCGTCGCCTGGATCGCGGCGAGATCGGCCTGTGCGTGCCAGCGGGTCGGCGGGGAGACGGCGGGAGCGGTGGCGGCAGGCATCGGGTGCGCATCCTAAGGCGCCTGCGGTGGCCCGATCGCGCATCGGCCGGTCGGACTGCTCCTACGCGGCGGCCCCCGATCGGCCGCTATCCGCACCCGGTGTGCCAGCCTAGCGTGAGGGCGCGTGAAGCTGATGTCCAACGGCCGCTACCACGTCGCGGTCGCCCGCGACGGCGACGGCACGAGCCGGTGGGACGATCTCGCGGTCAGCCGATGGCGGGAAGACGCGGTGCTGGCGGCGGGCGGCACCTATCTCTACATTCGCGAAGAGCGGTCGGGCGCCTCGTGGTCGCCGACCGCTTCGCCTCGGGCGGCAGTCGGTTCCGATGCGCCCGTCGTCGACTTCAGCGGACCCAACGCACGTTTCGAACAGCGCCACGCCGACTTGCACACCGCGCTCGAGATCGCCGTCGACGGCTCGGACGATGTCGAGTTGCGCCGTCTCACGATCGCCAACCACGGTGACGCGAAGCGAGTGCTGAGCGTGACGAGCTACCTCGAGATCGTGCTGTCGCCCCCTGCCACCGATTCGTCGCACCCCGCCTTCAACAAGCTGTTCGTCGAGACCAAAGTCGACGATGCGACGGGCGCCGTCGTCGCCAGGCGGCGACCCGCCAAGCCGAAGGACGATCCGGTCTGGCTGGTGCATCTCGTCAGGGTCGACGGCTCCGACGCTGCGCCTTCGTTCGAGACCGATCGCAACCGCTTCCTCGGTCGCGGTCACAGCGTGGCGAACCCCGTCGCGATGGACGGCAGCGGCGCCCTCTCCGGCCGGATCGGCCCGGTGCTCGACGCTGTTGCCGCGATGCGCGTGGCGGTGAGCGTCGAGCCGGGCGGCTCGGCGTCGATCGATGTCTGCACCGGCGTTGCCGAGACCCGCGAGCAGGCGATGGCGCTCGCCCGGCGCATCGCCGCGGCCGGCGCAGGCGACCGCATCCTGCGCGGCTCGCAGAAGCGGCGCAACCGACTCCTGCGGCAGTGCAACGCGAGCGCCGACGACGCAGCGTGCTTCGATCGCCTTGCCGCAGCGTTGCTCACGGCCTGCGCCGCCGCGCGCAGCGAGCCGCAGACCATCGCCGACAACCGTCGCGGCCAGTCCGGGCTGTGGGGCTTCGGCCTCTCCGGCGATTCGCCGCTCGTCGTGCTCCGCGTCGCCGATGCCGACGGCATCGAGACCGTTCGCCGGATCGCCGTGGCGCACACGTGGTGGAAGGCGCACGGCATCGCAAGCGAGGTCATGGTGCTCGTGCAGGCCGACGCGCCGGACGCAGCCTCGCTGCTCAAGCAGGCGCGCCGGGCGCTGATCGAAGGCCCGGGCGGGAAGTCCGTCTTCGAGAAGCGCAATGGCATCTACCTGCGCGATGCGTCGACCCTCGACGACG